>CAZNRK010000004.1:7558-60004 GCA_964575435.1 uncultured Bacteroides sp. | reverse complement strand
ACTTCGAGCTCTTCTGCAACGCAGTCGGTTTCCAGGATTGGCTCACCAACCCCGACTTCAACACCGCAGATGCCCGTGACCGTCACAAACAAGAAATCTATGCACGTATCGGTCAGTGGACTGCCGACAAGACCAAATATGAGGTCACTGAAATCCTCGGCAAGGCAGGCGTGCCTGTAGGTCCCGTGCTCTCTACCAAAGAAATCATGACCGATGAATCCCTCTATGATGGCAACACTCTGGTGCGCATCAATCAGGGCGGCGAGATTGGCGAATTCGTAACCGTTGGTTGCCCCTTCACAATCTCAGGCTATCAACCCACCTACGGTCCTGCTCCTAAGCTGGGCGAGAACACCGACGAAGTGCTCACATCTCTTGGCTACACTGCCGACCAGATCGCAGAATTTGCCAAGAACGGCACCACCGAACCTCTGCCCAAAACCACTGCAACTAAATAATATAACCCGATAAAAAGGCTTCGGACCTCGGACAAGCGAGTCCGGAGCCTTTTATTTCACTTTTACGCTACAAACCATAACATAAACACACAGAAAAACTTACTACCATGAGTACAACCACATCTACAAATACCCCCGCCACTGCGGCTCCTAAATTCCCGGAGCAGGTGACCGGCATGTACATCCTCGCCGAAGCTCTTCGCAGAGTGGGCATTAAAGACGTTTACGGCCTTGTCGGCATCCCCGTGACCGAGACCGCTTACGCAATGCAAAAAATCGGGATGAACTACTACGGTTTCCGCTTCGAGCAGCAAGCCGGTATGGCCGCCGCCACTCACGGCTACCTGACCAAAACTCCCGGCGTGCTCCTTACCGTTTCATCCCTCGGCTTCCTCAATGGTCTTACCGCCACAACCAACGCAACCGTCAACTGCTACCCGATGATCCAGATCTCCGGAGCATCAGACCCCACCATGGTCGACATGGACATGGGCACTTATGAGCAGCTTGACCAGTTCAACACTGCCAAGCCTCTGGTCAAGGCAGCCTTCCGTTGCTCTCATGCCAAAGACATCCCCTCGGCTGTGGCTCGCGCCTATCGTGCAGCAGTGAGCGGCCGTCCCGGTGGTGTATATATCGACATGACCACTCCCGCCCTTGGCGAGATCATGAACGCCGCCGATGCCGAAAAGCTCTTCTACGAGCCCGTTGACCCCGTCACCCCCTATGCTCCTAACCAAGCATCTGTTGACCGCGCCGTTGAACTTATCGCCGGTGCTAAGCGTCCGGCAATCCTTCTTGGCAAGGGGGCAGCCTATGCTCAGGTCGACGACAAGATCAAGACTCTCGTGGAAACTTACAAGATTCCTTATCTGGCAATGTCAATGGCCAAGGGCCTGATGCCCGATGCCGGCGAATATTCTGCCCTCTCCTGCCGCTCCGACATCATGGAGAAATCTGATGTGGTGATCGTGCTCGGCGCACGCATCAACTGGATGCTCTCATTCGGTCGCGGAAAATGGAATCCCGATATCAAATTCGTGCAGCTTGACGTTGAGCCCACGGAAATCGACCGCAACGTGCCCATCGCAGCTCCTGTGGTCGGTGATCTCGGCCTCTCGCTTGATGCAATCCTTGAAGGCCTTAAGGGCAAGACTATGTCCACCGACCCCGCATGGCTCGCCTCTCTGCAAGCTGAGACCAAAGCCAAGAACGCAAAATTCCAGGCCCGTCTGGCCGACGCTGCAAAGGCTATGCCTATGACCCACTGGACCGCTCTTGGTTCCATCAAACCCGTGCTTGAAGCCAACCCCGATGTCATCCTCATCAATGAGGGCGCAAATACCCTCGACGACACCCGAGACACAATCGATATGTCGCTCCCGCGCCACCGCGTTGACTGCGCCACTTGGTCGATCATGGGTATGGGTATGGGCTCGACTATCGGCGCTGCCGTGGCCACAGGCAAGAAGGTCGTAGCCATCGAAGGCGACTCTGCTTTCGGATTCTCCGGCATGGACTTCGCCACCATCAGCCGCTACAAACTCCCCTGCACCGTAGTTATCTTTAACAATGGCGGTATTTACAACGGCGTAGGCGTTGACCCGGGCAATCCCGAAGGTCTGGCTCCTACAACCCTCGACATCAATGCACGCTACGACAAGATCGCAGAAGCCTTCGGAGCTGACGCCTACTATGTAGAGACCCCCGAACAGCTCTCCGACGCTCTCACAAAATCTATCGCTGCAGGTCGTCCGTCAATCATCAACGTGCAGCTGGCCGCCGACTCCGGCAAAGAATCCGGCCACATCGGTTACCTCAACCCTGCCACACTGATTGATTACACCGTATAATCTTCCCGAAAAATCCCCGGGGGCGGGAGCATTCATCCCTCCCGCCCCTATTACACTTAATCAACTATTTTACTAATACTTAATCTCATCATTATGGATCTCTCTCATGTTATCTTATATGCCATAGTCCCGATTATCGTGGTAATGTTGGCAGGATTCATCTCCGGGAAGAAAGGTGTTTTCACCGGCGACGATGCTAAGAAATTCAACAAAGTCGTGCTTGACTTCGCCCTTCCGGCAGCCCTGTTCGTCTCAATCGTACAGGCTTCGCGTGAAGAACTCGCAGCAGACCTCAACCTCACCATCGTCTCCACGATCGGCATCATGGGTTGCTTTATGTTGGTCTACTTTGTATTCAAATACTGCTTTAAA
The DNA here is from genome assembly GCA_964575435.1 of uncultured Bacteroides sp. Lineage (GTDB taxonomy): Bacteria > Bacteroidota > Bacteroidia > Bacteroidales > Muribaculaceae > CAG-873. Next base: position 57,321 of record CAZNRK010000004.1, on the reverse strand, counting down.
AAGAACACAGGTGCTGACGCCGCCGTATCAGCCTTGATCAGCGGTTCGCCCACAATCGGCTTCCTTGGATTTGCAGTGCTCGAACCTATCTTCGGCACCACCCCCACCGTCGCTCTTGTTGTAGCCATCGTCGGCATCGTGGTTAATGCAATCGGTATTCCTGTCGGCCTCTCGCTGATGAATGCCTCTCTTGAAAAACAAAACCCCGGCTCCACCAAAAAAGAGAGCGCCTGGAAGCCTGTGCTCCATGCACTTGCTCAACCGGTAGCCTGGGCTCCTATCCTTGCAGTCGTATGGGTCGTAGCCGGAATTCCTTGGCCTAAAGAACTGAGTCCTTCCTTCGACCTTATTGCAAAAGCCAATGCCTCAATGGCAGTCTTCTCAGCCGGTATCACCCTCTCTGCAATCAAACTGAACCTCAACTGGCAGGTATTCCTTGGCTCGATCATGAAGATGCTCATGATGCCTGCAGTGGTCCTCATCTTAGGTTTGCTCTTCCACATGCAGCCTGAAAACCTCAAGATGCTCGTTGTTGCAGCAGCCCTTCCCCCTGCATTCTCCGGCATCATCATCGCCGACGAATATGACACTTACGTTGCAACCGGTACAAGCTCACTTACAATATCAGTCATAGCATTTATTGCCACCTGCCCGATGTGGTTGTGGTTATGTGATGTAGCTCTCAATATGTTCCATTAATGATCCCCGAATCATTAACCCCTGCGGGGCGCCTCTCGGCGCCCCGCTCTTTTTATATACATGGCCACCTATTTAACAAGATAACTTTCTGCGACCCAAATAGAGGAAAAAATTGGATTATTCAAAACAAATACAACGTATAAGTTGTATTTATGAAAAAGATTATGTATCTTTGCAAAAAATTACGTTTATGACATTTAGTGAGATAAAAGATAGGCTATCGTCTCATAAATCCCATACACCTTCAAGGTGGAGGGAAAGAGCCGAAGAACGAAGAAAAAATAAGCAGTGGCTCCGTTATTCCCAACATATCGCAATGATGATGCTTGATAAAATGGAGGAATTACACCTGACCCAAAGTAATGTTGCACAACGCATGGGTTGCACACAGCAATACATATCACGTGTGCTTAAAGGGACCGAAAATCTAAGCATAGAAACTATCTTCAAGATAGAAGAGGCTCTCGGGTTGCAGATTCTTGAGCCGGTTTTTGCAGAGCGATAACTTTTGTAAGTAAGTAGCAACCACGTAAGCTTATGTCGGTTCTGTAAGAAGGATTAGAAATATTAAGACCAAAGTGAGAGATTTGAGTAGTTAGGGCGTTAATGGACTTTGGATTTTTAATTTTTGCATGAGTTGTGTTAAAAAATCGGCAAAATTTGCGGTAATTACAAATAATTTTACTAACTTTGCGTTTTAAAGAGCCAATTTGGGCAAATCTCGGGTCGCAAGTCAGCCCGCTTGACATGGTTGCATCCCTCTACCCCCTTGGTTTCCTTGGTATAATAAATCAAATCAAACTGTCACATAAACAACTCAAAAAGATGAGAATTAAACTCTTACTCTCTCTTGCCGCTCTGGCGCCCATGGCGATGATGGCCGAAACACTTTCGCCTGAGGCAGCTCTGCAGCGCGCTCTTAGCAATTCACAATTGCAAAAAATCACTTCTTCCGCCTCCGCTCCTCGCCTGCTCTATACAGAGTTGGAGACTAAGACAAATACTCCGGCCGCTTATGTCTATTCACGCGGAGAAGAGGGCTTCATGATTCTTTCTGCCGATGATATCGCACTCCCCGTGCTCGGATATTCAGATGAATCAAAATTTGACACCAACGATATCCCTGAAAATATGAAGGCTTGGCTGGCATTCTATGCCGATGAAATCGCCTGGGCTCGCGAAAATGGTGTACCTACTTACTCTCCAGAAAAATCCACCCGCGCCGACCGCGCTCCCATTGCTCCTCTGGTATCCACTCGATGGAATCAGACATCACCTTACAACAACATGTGTCCCAAGGATGGCAACAAGCTCTCCGTGACCGGCTGTGTTGCCACTGCAATGGCTCAGATCATGAATTATCACCAGTATCCTGTCGGCCCCGGTACCGGCAAAGCATCAGTCACTGTAAGCGGCACGACCTATACAATGGACTTCAGCCAGACTACTTTCGACTGGAACAACATGCTCGACACCTACACTTCCGCTGCTACAGAAGCCCAGAAAGATGCTGTGGCTCTGTTGATGAAAGCATGCGGTTTCAGTGTTAAAATGACCTATCGCTCTTCGGCCTCCGGTGCTGTACAAGCTTTGGTATCAAGCGCTCTGGCGAATAATTTCGGATACGACAAAGGTGTGCGTAATGCCAAACGTGACTGCTACCTTATCAACGATTGGAACGATCTTATCTATGATCAGCTCACTAAGAAGCAACCTGTGCAATATGGCGGCCAATCAAGCGGCGGCGGCCACTCTTTCGTTTGCGACGGCTACTCCTCCGACAACTATTTCCACATCAACTGGGGTTGGGGTGGCATGAGCGACGGATATTTCCTTCTCTCAGTACTTGATCCCGACAATCAAGGTACCGGCGGTTCATCTAACGGTAGCGGTTTCGATGCCGACCAAGACATCGTCTACGATATCCGTAAGCCGGCCGGCACAACATCAATCGTGCCCGGCATGTATGCTCAATCTTTCTCGATTGCCTCCAAGACTGCCGGATTCAACTCTCAGCTTTCCGCTTCAATTACCGGACTTGGCAACCTCTCCGCAGTATCGAATCTGGATGCAATGCTCGGCATTGCTTTCATCAATAAAAGCACAGGTGCACGCATAATCTTTACCGGCACTACCACGATTTCAGGTCTGTCGCCCGGTTCATATTATCCCTCTGCAATATCAATTGTCGTGTCCACTCGCAGCAAATCCGATATACCTCCCGGCGAATACGACGTTGTGCCGGTATTCAGTCAGGGTGTAGGCTCTGCTGCAACCTATACTTGGTATCAGATTCCTGTCTATGTAGGCACTCCCACTTATACTGCTACCGTTACCTCGTCTAACATCACATTCAATACTCTTGAACCATCTATCAAGACTACCGACATCGTCCCTGAAACCCTCTACATCGGTTCTCCTTCTAAAGTCACCGTTACTATAGAAAATACGGGTAGCGCTACTTATGCAAGCACTATAATATGTCGCCTGCGCAAAGGCTCCACTACTACCCTTGCTTACAATGGACCCAAAATGTCAATAGAAGTACCGGCCAATTCAACAGCTACATTTGATTACTACATCACAGTACCCTCCAATGTGGCCGCCGGCACATATAATATTGTATTCCTTAACGATAAGAATACTATCATCACCTCCAAGGCTAAAACCGGCGTACAAGTGGAAAAAGCTCCTGAATTGAAGCTCTCATTCGGCGCCCTGAAAGTAGTTGGCGATGCAAACGCCGTTGACCCCAACAACGTGCATTTCGCCATGGATCTCACATGCACATCCTTCACTTATAGCGGTACATTCCCTATCTATTTCTTCCCTCCGACAGGCGGCACATCGCTTGATATGTTATCATCAAACAAGGTCAACATTTCTGCCGGCGAGACTCAGACGGTTAACTTCCAAGGATCAGTCTCTTTGGATTATAACACCAAATATATGTGCTGTGTAAATTACAATGACAGCTGGGTCACCAACCAGTGCACTTTCACCACCATGGCCGATGCCTCCGGTATTGAGGACGTTGCTGCTGATTCTGAAGTAGTTTCAGTGACCTACTACACCCTCCAGGGCGTGAAGGTGCAGAATCCTTCTGCAGGCACTTATATCAAAGTCACTGCTTACGCCGGTGGCCGCGTTGCTTCTGAAAAAGTCTACGTAAAATAGTCCCATCCCCTACCCCACATAAAAAATCTGCGCAGCTCAAAGAGGGCTGCGCAAATTTTTTATAGGGTATGCCGTGCTCAATTGTCGTATGTATTGCGGCCGCACATTTTAGCAAAGAAGCAGAATTTGCAGGTTTCGCTGTCTTTGGCTGATGTGAATGGATGTTCATCCTCCTCCTCAAAGATCTTGTGAATCACATCGTTGAGCATCGGGCGGAATTCATCATGAAACGAGCGGAAGTCAGCGACGTCAGCATTGGCGATTTTGATCTCGGGAAGGCCTTCGGTAGATAATTTCGTGATCTTGTATAGCTTGGGCACGATTTTCCCGTTGTAGCCGAAAATGTCTGCGTAGGCCTCGCAGTAGGTCATGAGCTGAAGGATACCGTGCTTCTTATGGTTGGAGAAAAGTGTGGATAAGTTAGATGAGGAAGTATCGTCTGAGCCGGTCTTGTAATCAATGAACCGCAGGGTGTCGGCATCAAGAGCATCGACACGGTCGACCGACATTTTGAAATTCAAGTGGAAATCGTCAAAGACATTCCAGTCGTAGACCTTGTGCTCGCCCATTTCGGAATCGCGGAAGGTGTATGGCCTGTCGATCTTTCTTTCTGCGCGAAGCATCCGCTCCATGTAGTCGGCCATCACCGAGGAGAGGACGCGCCCCTCGCCGGGCATTCGGGAGGGGTCGGAATCAAATCTTCCGCCGTAACCCTGCGCCGAAACCACACGCATAGCCAGACCTTTGAGATCAGAGGCGAGCATGCGGGTGAGCGTGGCTTTGTCAATGAGTGCATCTTTATAGGGGGCGAAAAGTGCACGTGCAAATTCGTGGAAAATTGTGCCGCTTAGAGCCGCATTGATATATGCCTCGGGGTTGTCTTCGTCGCGCAGCCCTCGCACATATTTAAGATAGAATTGCAGCGGACATTTCAGGTAAGTTTTCAGAGCTGAGGCTGAGAAGTGACGTTTGCTTTCTGCATCAGTGCGGAATCGGCGCAGCTCGCGGATCACTTCAGGAGTCTTGTGCACGGTGATGTGCCTGTCTTCAATCGGAGTGGACTCAACGTCCACGGAGCGACGCGTGATTTTGGCTCCGCAAGGCATGTAGATGAGCTGATAGATGAATCGCGACATCTCGCCTGAGATTTCGGCCCGGGTGCGGTTGTCGTAAAGCAGGCACACCCGCCGTGCCCGGGAGATCAGACGGTAAAACTGGTAGGCCGAGATGCTTTCATCGAAATCCTGTCCCGGCAGACCATAGGTGAGGCGAATGGCTTCGGGGATGAAAGTGGGACGGATGGATTTGCGCGGGAAGATGCGCTCGTTCATCGACAGGATGATCACGTTGTCAAAGTCCAAAGCGCGGGTGTCGGCCATGCCCATGATTTGCAGACCTTCTACGGGCTTGCCGGAGAAATTGAGTTTTTCCTGTGAGAGCGAACGCTCGAGGGTGCGGAAAAATGTGGACATGAGCATTGCCACCCCGAAGCGCTCGATGTATTGGCAGAGGGTGTCGACCTCGGAGGTGAAGGCATCGAGCACTTTGCGCTCGTAGCCTGAGGCATCTTCTTTGGGTGCGTTCTCCACAAGGATGCGGTTGATGTTCTCTACCACTTGGCGCACATAGGCAATGGCTTGGCCTACCTCAGCCTCGTCAATTTCTTGGAAGATAAAGGCCAGGTGTGGCGCTTTTTCATGAATATCGGCGATGGGCACGTTGTAAAGCCTACCTTTGCGGATGTGGTCGCGCACGGCTTCGGCCTCCTCCGGAGCTATGACTGATGCGAAGGGGTGTGAGAGCACCTCGGTGACGTCTTCATAGAAAAAGTGTCCGGAGCGCCGTCCTTTTCGCAAGTGCATGGCGAAGACGCCGGAGAGGAAGGCTGCAAGAGGGGTGGAGGTGTAGCTCAGCCCCATGGTCACGTTGATTGGCGTGATTTCCATCGGGATGGAATTGAGCATAGCCGTCAAAAGCGAGTCGGCGTTTAGCACCACAGCTGCGGAGTTGGGATTCAGAGGATTGATGAGTTTCTTCTTGTGCCACTGCTCAAGTATTTGGCCGGCCACTTTTACCTGTCCGACATTTGAGGGTGTGGAGATGATTTCGATTTCGGGCGGAGTGTCGGCCATTGGGGGCTCGTAGCCGGCCGGCATGGGGAGCAGACGTGCATGTGGAAGGATGAATTTTTCTGCTTTATTGAAGCTCTCGGCATAGGTCTGAGGCGCGGTGGCCCCGGAGGTGAAAAAGGGCGATGAGATATCCCAAAAGAAATCGGCCATGCCGATTTTTCTCAAATGTTTGAAAATTTTGAGCCTGGAGGTTGGGAGCACGTTAAAGCCGATGAAGGCGTAGCGGCGACCTTGGAAGTCGGAGGCGCCAAGTTCGGATATATTCTTGCACGCGCGGCGCGATTGCATTCCGGAGGTAGCCAGAGGAATAGGCGCGGAGGCAAGAGTGGCTGTGAAATCGTCGTAAAGCTCGCCGAGGATGCTCCAAAGTGCGAGAAATCCCTGTTTGATCTTGTCGTCGGGGTCTTCCTCGGCAGTGGGGCCCACATGGCGCCAGAATCTCTCGTGGTCAAATTCAGGAATAGGTCCCCAAAGTTCTTGTACTACTTCAAGTTGAGCCTCGGTGAGATAGTTGCTGGCAATTTCTTTTTCATCACGGAGGTCACGAAATACTTTTGCAGCATCGGCCATGTACGCATCTATTTCGTCGAAGTCTTTAAGGATAATATTGCCCCAGAAAATGAAGGTGTCGAAGTCGCGAATCTCGTCTTTGCGTCCGTGGCGAGTGAGCACGCGGCGATAGCTGTCGTAGAGGGTGAAAATCTGTTCGGCCTGCGGTGCCAGTTGCGAGCCGCCGGCCCATTGCTGTATGAAATAGCTAATGGAGACCATCGAGGGCATGAAACCCAGACCGGTCATGCGTTGCTCGAAATATCGACGCATGAATTTTGCGGCACGTTTGTTGGGAAATACCATCGTGAGATTGGGTGGCACCGATCCCTGACGGAAATAATAATCTGCAACGGAATAAAGGAAATTGTGCGAATACATTTATATTAGGATGAGATAATTTTTTGGTTTTATCGGGTATTTGAGAGTATAGGATCGCCACTTGTGGGGGCTGTTTGTCCGGGAGGCCGTAGGCGGCTGGCCTTCGACACAATAAAAATTACAGATTTTACGAATTATTTATGTATGGTCGCCACTTGTGGCGACTATTATTGTTATACCTATGAATATTCTATCTCTTCAGGAGCAGGATCAATCGCAGTGCCACGTCAAAGTTGATGAGCTTGGCATTGGCATTGGCGAGGATGTCAGCGCAGGCGTCGTCGAGGGTGGCGATGATCTGCACCACGTTACGCTCGTTGATGAAGGGAGCGAATTTTTGGGAAAAATTCGCTTCTTCGGGCGAGAGATAGTTAAGATCTGGGTTGCGGAGGTTAAGGATGAAATTTTCTCGCACCATGCGGGCTGCATAGGCGTAAAATTGCACGTTGCGTTCGCGTCCAAGAGCAGCGGCATCAAGCGCCCATTTCTTCAGAGCGGCAACTTGGCGGGTGTAGGCCTTGCGCATCAGGTCGATAAACATGTCAAGGTTTTGCTTTCGGGTCTTGCTGTTGCCAAGACCACGCAGGGCCTCAGTCACACTCCCTTGCGCCTGTCGCACCACTCCACCGACGGCTTGCGCATCCACTCCGGGAATGGCAGCCACGGCACTGTAGACCTCTTGATCGGTGAGCCGACTGAATTTCACCCTCTGAAGTCGGGAATAGATCGTGGGCAGGATGCGGCGCGGGGCGTCGCTGGTGAGGATGAAAATGGTGTCCGGGAAAGGCTCCTCGATGAGCTTGAGCATCTTGTTAGCGGTGGCCTCTGCCATGCGTTCGGGCAGCCACATCAGCACGATTTTGTATTGCGAGGAGTGGGCCGTGTAGTTAAGGGCGCGGATGAGCTCGAGAGCCTCGTCTACGTAGATGACGGGATGGGCGTTGACGTTGTCAAGCTTTACGAGCCATTCTTCAAAGTCCATATACGGACTTTCGGAAATAAACTCGCGGAACTGTGGCAGGAAGTCATTTGAGATTGCAGGTTTGTCCCCTTTGAGCTTGACAATGGGGAAGGAGAAAAGGGTATCGATATGGTTGAGCGACTGATGCTGGCGGCATGAGGCACACACCCCACATGAGTCGCCGTCGTGGCGGTCGGTGCAGTGGATGTATTGCGCCAGGGCTCGAGCCAAGGCAAACTTCCCCACTCCCTGAGGCCCCTCAAGAAGGAGAGCGTGGGGGATGCGCTGATTGTCGACCATCGCACGCATCAAGGCCTTCTGCTCTTCATGTCCCGGTATATCACTGAATCTCATGGAATTGCAACAAAAGGATTAAAGCTATGGTTTACTTTCTTCTCGCTGCTCCCTGAGCATGGAGTCCTCCCTGCTTGAGGATGTATTCTTTGACTTCCTGGAAGAGGTCGGTGGCAAAAACGAAATCGTTGAGGGCCTGGGAGGTGGTGGCGAAGATCTCCTTCATGTTGCCAACCCACTCGCGGTGACCTTTATATATAAAGATGATGTTCTCGCCGATGCCGAGCACGGAGTTCATGTCGTGAGTATTAATCACGGTGGTGATGTTGTACTCGTGAGTGATGTCGCTCAGCAACTCGTCAATTACGATCGATGTGCGGGGGTCGAGGCCGGAGTTGGGCTCGTCGCAAAAGAGGTACTTGGGATTCAGAGCGATGGCGCGGGCAATGGCGGCGCGTTTCTGCATACCGCCTGAAATCTCGGAGGGGTATTTGTTTTCCGAACCGGCAAGGTTCACTCTCTCGAGGCAAAACATCGCGCGATCGTGCTGCTCTGCGGGGGTCATATCGGTAAACATTACCAGAGGAAACATCACATTGCCCAGCACGGTCTCGCTGTCAAAGAGAGCCGAACCCTGAAAGAGCATACCGATTTCTTTGCGTAAGTCCTTGATTTCGCTGCGGTTCATGGAAATGATGTCACGACCGTCAAAAAGGATTTCCCCTTTTTCGGGACGAAGCAGACCCACGAGCGATTTCATCAGCACGGTCTTGCCCGAACCGCTCTGGCCGATGATGAGATTGGTTTTTCCGGTCTCAAATGTGGCGTTGATGTCGTGAAGCACCTCACGCCCGTCGAAAGATTTGGTTACGTTTTTTACCTGAATCATTGCAACAAAAGTTTGGTGAGGATAACATCGAAAAGCAGAATCAGAATCGAACTGGCCACCACGCCGTTGGTGCTGGATTTGCCCACATCGAGGGCGCCTCCCTTCACGTAATAGCCGTAAAACGAGGCTACTGATGCGATTATGTAGGCGAAGACGAGCGATTTGATCAGCGCGTACCACACGTACCATTCCTGAAACAGAGCCTGAAGGCCGTAGACATATTTCGACACGGTGATCATATCAGTAAACACTGCCACGAGCCAACCGCCCACAAGCGATGTGCCCATACACAAAATCACCAGCACCGGCATGAACAGCACAAAAGCCACGATTTTTGGCAATACAAGATAATTGGCGGAATTCACACCCATAATCTCCAGAGCATCGATCTGCTCGGTGACACGCATTGTGCCGATTTCTGAAGCGATATTCGACCCTACCTTGCCGGCAAGAATGAGGCAGAGGATGGAGTTTGAAAACTCAAGTAAAACTATATCTCGTGTGGCTAAACCCACTGAATAAGCGGGAATTAGCGGTGAGGAAATGTTGAGCTGCATCTGGATGGCGATCACAGCGCCAATGAAGAGCGAGATCACGATCACCAGCGGTATGGAGTCAATGCCGAGCTTGGAGACCTCGGCCACCGTGCGGCGTCCGAACACCTTCCAGCGGTCGGGTATCGCAAACACCCGCCGGATGAATACACAATATCGGCCAAATGTGGCCAAGCTGTCGGTTATTATCATTATTTCTTATTTTTATTGCAAATGTACAAATATTTTTTTGAATATCCGAAAAAACTTCTGTACCTTTGTATGAATTTCCGGCCTCGTGGCTCGAAAAGCCCTTGACAAGAGGCAAATCGGCCCTATTTAAAGACTTTTTTGTATGATTTTTCGACTTATAATAATTATGACTGCCGCCCTGGCGCTCTTCGGGTGCAAAACCGGCCAATCGGCGCCGACGGCTCAGGAGGCTCCCACGCCTATAGCTCAGGAGCCGATGGGCATGGTGCGCAAGGCTGTGGCTTTTCGCACCAATGGCGATTATGCCCACAATGTCATGATCCGTGTGGCCGCCGACGGCCAACTCATCTACTACCCTGCTCCCACCGACATTTCTGCCGATTCCGCTCCCCTGCCTTTGGTTGATGGCTGGATGCTTGACCGCCAAGGCGCTGCCGGCACCAACACGGCGTTTCTGAAATACACCTACGCCGAATATGCCGCCCTCCCCTCCGTCCCCTCGCCACAGCAACTGAAAGCAGCCATCATCCCCGGAGCAAAAGTGACCCATGTGATGCTTCTCCCCTACCCCTACTCTGATGCCCAATCGCACCTTCAAGATATAAAGAATTACATTAAAGAAAACAGCTAACATCCTATATTTCATCCCGTAAAGCCGGGATGTCGCCTGTGACCCTCCTCACTCCTTACTCCTAACTCCTTACTCCTAACTCCTAACTCCTAACTAAAAAAGTGCATTTGCTTTTTGACATAGTATTCCACGGCTTGCTCATCGGTGTGCTGATCTCGGCACCGATGGGGCCAATCGGTATGCTCGTCATCCAGCGCACCCTTTCCAAAGGGCGCTGGCCTGCCTTCTGCACCGGCATCGGAGCCGCTCTCAGCGACCTTATCTACTGCCTTCTCTGCGGTCTCGGCATCAGCTTCATCACGGATTTTATCGAAACGCATCAATTTGGTATTCAGATGGTTGGAGGTGCCGTCCTGGCTGCCTTCGGCATCTTCCTTATGCGCAAAAATCCCACCCGAGCCCTGCGCACCTCTGAATCTGCCCCTCCGGCCAACTATTGGCAAGACATCGCCTCCGGATTCTTCCTCACCGTTTCTAATCCCCTGATTCTCTTCTTCATAATAGGACTTTTCGCCCGTTTCAATTTCATCCTACCGGAATACGGGCTCCACCATTACATCACGGCCTATGCCACTATCTTCGGTGGCGCTGTGCTTTGGTGGTATCTTATCACCTTCCTGGTGTCGGTGCTGAGGAAGCGAATCAACGTGCGCTCACTTTGGCTCGTGAACCGCATCATTGGCCTCGTGCTCATCGGCATGGCTCTGGTGGGCATCGGCATGGCCCTTAAAAATCAAGTGCTATGAAAAATCTTACCGTCCCTCTTATCTCGGAATTATCAGCCGATTCTGCTCCTGACAGCATCCTTAACATCCTGGATGCCAAAGGCGTACGCGCTGCCATCGAAAACGCAAACTGGCCGGAGGCTTTCCCTTATCAGCCTCTCTCCACTTTTACTATGGCCCACAATGGCTCGCACATGTTCATCGACTTTTTTACGCGTTGCAATTTCCTTCGCGCAGAAAATTATCTCCCGCAATCCCCTGTTAGTCAGGACTCTTGCGTGGAATTTTTCGTAGAACCCCTGCCGGGTGGCGATTATTGGAACTTTGAATTTAACTGCATCGGCACCATCTGCGCCTCGCATCGTCGCGAGCGTCCCAACCCTACCAGACTCACCCCTGACGAACTTTCACGCATCCACGTCTACCCCTCATGCGGCACCCGCCCGTTCTGCGAGCTCGAGGGACTGTTCTCTTGGAACCTTCTCGTGGTCATTCCCCTTGACCTTATCGGAGTGCAATTTGAGGGCAAACCGCTGAGGATGAGGGCCAATTTCTACAAATGCGCTTCGGCTACATCTATGCCCCATTACCTTAGCTGGAACCCGATCCACACCGAAAAGCCCGATTTTCACCGACCGGAATTTTTCGGCGAAATCATCCTAAATAATTGACACTAAGCCTCTTGTGGGAGCGATACAGGTATCTTCCAGCGCTTGTGACTCCAGAGCCATAGCGAAGGATTTCGGCGTATCGTGGCCTCGAGCATCCGTGTATATGTCTCGGTAACCTCCATTGGCCGGGTTTGCGCAACATCGTCAGAAATTTTGCGCACCACGATACGATACCGCCCTCGCGAGGGTTTTTCCATGTCCCAGTACACTGCCCCCATGCCTAACCTCCGTCCGAGCGTTTCGGTGCCGGTGATCATGGCCGTAGGGCGGTGCAGAAATTCGGTAACGTAGGTCGGGTCGCCATGGCTCGGCTTTTGGTCTGACATAAAGCCGGTTACAGTCAAAATCCCATCCCGGCGATACGTCAACAGAGCTCGCAAGGTGGCTTGCTTTGCAATCGATATCGACCGAAATCTACTCCGGATCTCGAGCATCAACCGATCGAACCATCGGTTGCGCAGCGGCCTGTAGATCTGGCAAAAATCCACCTCCCGGCCCGCGGCTGAATGGTCACACCAAAGGGTGAACGAGGGCGCCCACTCCCAATTAAAGCAATGTGAAAAATACGCTATCACGGATTTCCCCTCTTGCAGCAGCTTTTCAATCTCCACGGTGCCTTCGAAAACCATACGCCGGCGCATTTCTTCATCGCTGATATGCAGGAGTTTAAGGGTCTCAACGGCGTTATCGGCAAAGTTGCGATAGAAATCCTTAGCTATTCTCTCGCGTTCGGGCTCGGAAAGGTCGGGGAAACATTGCCGGAGATTGTCCAGAATCGTGGCGCGGCGGTATCGCACCACATAACACAGCAAAAAATACGCCACATCAGCCAGAACATACAGCACCCTCAACGGCAACCGCGCCAGCAGGCGCAGAGGTGCTGTGGAAATCTTGTACAAGAGATCAGACATGGCGCTGGAAAAAAAATTCAGTTGTTAAATGATTTGATAACAGTGATTTAATCCATAAAAGTTTAAGCTACTGTACAATCGTTCCGGTCAATTCTGCCGTGTCCGGGTTGAGGGTGTCGAGACGCACTCGGACTATTGTATTAGCTGCATCTACGGAGGCAGGCACTCTGACTCTCAGATAGTTATCCGTAAATCCTGACATCAGACCATCATCTTCGGCATGCTCGAGCAGTACCGATCGCACTGTGCCGAGAAATTGGCGTGCAAAATCGTGCTGCTTTTGGTCGCTGAGGCGAAGCATTATGTGGTCGCGCTTGCGCTTGTCAGCAGGCGTCACCGCACCGGCTATCTCGAGGGCGCGCGTGCCGGGACGCTCGCTGTATGGAAACACGTGCAGGCGTGAAATTGGAAGCGATTCTACAAAAGTGCGCGATTCCTCAAACCTTTCTTCCGACTCTCCGCGTGCACCAACGATGAGGTCTACGCCAATAAATGCATCGGGCATCACCTCTCTGATTTTAAGCATTTTATGGCGGAATAAAGCGGTGTCGTAATGTCTGTGCATGAGGCGGAGCACATCGTCGCTGCCCGACTGAAGGGGTACGTGGAAATGAGGCATGAAAGCCCTCGAAGATGCGCAGAATTCGATAATTTCATCGGTGAGCAGGTTGGGCTCTATCGATGATATGCGGTAGCGTTCGATTCCCTCCACGCTGTCAAGGGCACGGATGAGGTCAAGGAAGGTTTCTGATGTGCCTTTTCCAAAATCTCCGATATTAACCCCGGTTATCACTATCTCCTTACCTCCCTGATTTGCAGCCTCTTGAGCTTGCTTCACGAGGTCAGAAATCTTTCCGCTACGCGAGCGACCGCGTGCCTTGGGGATTGTGCAGTACGTGCACCAATAGTCGCATCCGTCTTGCACTTTTAAGAAAAAACGAGTGCGATCGCCTCGCGAGCACGAAGGCATGAATTCGCGCAACGATGACGCTTCGGGCACTCCCACGATCTTCTCGCCCTCTGCTATCCATTTCTCAAGATAATCGTTAAGCAGGAGCTTTTGATTAACACCGGCCACAATCTCAACACCCTCAATCTCAGCCACTTCCTCGGGTTTCAGCTGCGCGTAGCAACCGGTGACGAGGATCGGAGCCTGTGGGTAACGCTTATGTAACGACCGGATTGTCTGGCGGCACTTTTTGTCGGCAAGTTCTGTCACCGAGCAGGTGTTAACCACAATAATATCAGGCACTTCGCCGGGAGCGACGCGCGAAATGCCGTGGTCGGCCATAATAGCGGCTACGGTTGAGGTTTCAGCGAAATTCAGCTTGCAGCCGAAGGTGTGAAACAGGGCTTTGCGCGTTCCGAATGTCGATTTGTCAATCATGAAAGTACTGAAATGCGGTATTTGACGGTCATGCAGTGGCTGCAATCGAGGTTTTTCTCTCATGCAAGTGCAAAGTTACGAATTTTTGCCGACATCTCCCCCTTCGCGCTCGATTTTTACCACCGGTCAAGATTATTTCTCTGAAATCCAACGGTTTAACGAATCTCGCAGAGCCTCGTGGTCGCTGCGTAAGAGCCAGGACTGAAACTGCGTGAACGACACCGCCACTGAAATGTCGAGTTCAGGGTATTTTTCTTTCATTTTCCGCGCCAGGCTTTCGTTGACCACGGCTCGCGCCACCTCTCCTTTGGCTGTCATAATTGCCAGATATTCAGAGCTATACCGAGGATCAGAGCGCACATATATCGTATCGCCGATTTCTGATGCGAGGTTGGCCAGGCGTGTGGCAAATGGCGAATCGGTGGCTATCCACACCTCTTTCCCTCCCAACTCTGAGGGCGAGGCGATGCTGAGACCGCAGGAGGAATCCGGAAGCTGCACAAGCACTTCGCGGTCGGTGGTCAGCGGCGTCGTGGTCAGATATCGCTCACGCATGGCTGCTGTGGCGGGCATAGACCCAACAACGAGGTCAAACGTTCCGTCGTCAAGTCCTTGCAGAGCATAGGTCAGCGGCACGAATGGGTGAAATTTCATTGGCACATTGTGGCGCCGGGAGATGGATTGCAGGTGCTCGTAAGCATCCCCGAAGACTGAATCGCCGAGCACGGCATAGCACGTCGGACTCATCTCAATGGCAACGTCAATGGTGTCTCCTCCGGAATTTCCAACCTTGACGGCAAAGCCGTTTCGGCCCGGATGCGAGCAGGTGCGAATCATCACCATGGCTGCAACAGCCGCCACGAGGAGGATAGCCGTACCCACCCAACGCTTTGATTTCCAGGGCATTTTTATCATATTGGCCGTTGGTGTGGAATCAGTTGGCGAAGTCGACGGAGAGGCCTAACTGAAACCTGCGCGGATTGATGGGGTAATGCGGAGAGGAGAAATAATCACGTGAGAACCAGTCCTGGTTTATATGGCTCATCATCACATAAAACCGCACTTTCGAGAGCTTCATGTTGGCATAGACTGTCATCAACGGGTAGTTGCCGAGCTTCATCTCATGCTGGTTGTGGAAGGTGGCCGTCGCGGGCTGATATCCGGGTGCGTAATAGCGCGTGTAATAGTCGCAATTCACGCCAAACTGCAGGTGCAGCGTGGCGATTTTGCACAGGAGGTAGAGGTTGCTGTAGACAGCCAGCTTGGGCAGCGACAGCACGCTCTCCTGCGATGAGGTCTGGTATGTCACTGTATTATCCCAATGCAGGATGCCAGCTTTGAGGTTTTGGCGCAGCGTGGCTGAAAAAACCTGCACGCTGCCGGAATGTTGAGCCGGGAGACACATGTCGTTGAAGTACAGCATATTCTGCACGTTTTCAGCCGACACGTCTATGCTGGTCCGGGTGCGTGGTATGGTCAGATTACCGCCAAACCTCACCCTGCGCTCCTTGCCGAAATCGTTACGCCAGATGAAGTGATTGGAGAGGTAATTTTGCAAGAGATAGGGGGCAGTGAGGTTGGTGAAAGAGCCGTAACCGGTCAGAGCAACAGTGTCGGCAAAGAGGGGGATGCGCGTGGTGATGTCGCCGTTGATTTTGACTTCGCCGGCTGCATCGCCCACCACACCGAGCTCTGCAGTGGCGCGATATGTGAGAATCGACCCGCGCTGCTTCGTGAGTTGTGCGCCCACCCACATCAGATTGTGGGTCTTCTTCCCCGGAATCAGCTCCGCCCCGTCAGGACGCAGCGTAAGGCCCTCAACATCAGGCCCGATAGTGTCGGCTGTCTGGCGAAACTTGCGTATTTCGTACGTGGCATAGGCAGCTAATCCAAATTTCGCGTATTTGTGAAAACCTTCAAGCATCGACACTCCCACAGTGTTGGAGAGCGATGAATAAGTGGTGCGGTCGTCTGAAATGGAAGGGTTGAGGTAAGTGTGCTCAAAAAATTTGGCACATTCCTGTGCGTTTTGGTCGTGGAAGATGTGTTTTGCATCTTCATAGTTCAACGTCCAGATAAACGAGGTGACAGGGATGTAGGTGCGCACCTCGGTGGTGTCGTCCACCCAATCTGAATGCCAGTATCCCACCTTGTAGCGGTTATTAAGGAAGAGTTTGCCGCCCACGAGCTTGGTGTGCGCCGCCGTGAGGTTGGTGGGAATAGACTTTGGAGAGATGCTCGCCACGCCACCCTGCAAGGCCGCAGGGTCGGTGATATAGCGATCGTCAGTGATGCCGCCGTTTTCTTTATTCAGGAGGTTGTAATGGTTCCACGATGCCTGCACTTCCCAGCGGTCGCCGATGTATGAGGAAGAGAATCCCCATATTAAATCATTGGTTGCCTGATAGTTATATGAACCTTTGGAATACAGGTAATCAAGGTTGGCACCAAACTGGAGCTTCGGCCCCATATTGCCTGAAAACACGGCTTGAAGCCTTTCCTGCGAGTTTTCCTTGCCTCCGGCGGTGTTGTAGGCCAGGAGGGTCATCGGGATTCGGGTGTTGTAAAACTTCCGCGTGCTCTCGCCGGGAAGCCACGCCGCCAAGGCATCGGCAAAGAAAAACTGACCGATCTGTGGCCGTTGCATATAGAGCATATTGATGCCCTCGGCACCAAGATTTCCCGTGCACGCCCAAGCATCGCTCTGCTCCGAGGGGATGAAGGAGCGGTAATAGTCATAAGTGAGGGTGTCGATGCTCGCCGGTTCATGCAGGCCAAGGGGTTGCATGGCCGTCCAGGCGTACGACGGCGCAATGGCACGCTGCTTCTTGGTGGCCACGGGCGCTTGCTTTTGCTGTGCCATGGCCGGAAGGGCGAGCAGGAGCAGAAGGATATATATAATGTGAGATTTCTGAACGTTCATCGTGCAAATTTACAAAATATTTTCCATGTGCAAAAATAATCGAATAAATGTTTGCCGGTTTGAAATATTTATTGTAACTTTGCAATATAAACTTTATCTAATCTCTACGAATATGGAATCTACTTTACTCTCAATCGCATCTGTTGTCACTGCATTTGGTGGCATCGAACTCATCAAATACCTCGCCAACCGCCGCAGCCACCAAAAGACGGCTGAAATCGAGGCGGCACATCAGGAATTCAATTTTGCAAAGGAGTCGATACTCTTTTTGCAAGAGGAGATGACCAAACATCATCAGGAAATAAAGCAGTTGCAGGACCAGGTGCTTCAGCTCACACGCGAAAAAGGACTTCTCGAAGGCGAACTCTCTCTCAAGCGCTGCGAGCGCCGCAACTGCTCCTCCCGCCAGCCCCAAAACGGCTATTAACCGGGAGGTATTATTTCAGGATTATCTCCGGTAGCGCCACTTGCGCGAAGTTGACCTCAGCGAGGCCGGGTGATACGAGATCCTGTTCGAGCCAGAATTCTTCCACGCGCGGGTCGGCAGCCAGAATTTCCTGATCGGTTATGGACTTCAGGCAAGCCCGAAACAGGCGCAGAAATTTTATTTCATTGTATTCCAGCTTATTGTCAGCCAGAATCGTATCCACAGCCACACGCATCAGCTCCTTAGCCTCCGCAGTGTCGGGATTGGCTGCCTTCACCTTGTCGAGCAAAGCAAGAATGTAAGGTTTGCCCTGCCGATTCAGCTCTGCCACCATCCCTTGGAGCATCTCCTCAGAGACATCGTCGCCGCAGAGGGCATACATCAGTTCCAGTTCTTCCGGGGCTATCTCCCCATCGCATGCCATGAAGGCAAATACGGTATCAATTTTCAGTTTTTTATCCATGATTTAAGGTGTTTGGGAGGTTAAAATCCTACACGTCGGCGTTGCTCTACGAGGCCTTCCATCTTTTCGCGCATTTTCTCATACTGCGCGATGGTTCCGGGCGAGAGAGATGGCGAATTGGCATTTATGGCATCCTCGAGCATCTGCTGCGAGATCTTAGCATCAGAAAAGGCAGCCGTTGCGGCTGCTTCATTGACGATATAGGCAATATCCGAGGCCACATAGCGGTCGGTGAGCTCAGCCAGGCGGTCATAATCAATATTTGAATCGTAAGGCCGGCCTTTGAGGTGCAACTCAAACATAGCTGCGCGCCCCTGCGCATCGGGCATGGGCACATACACCACCTTGTCGATCCTGCCCTTGCGCAGGATGGCCGGGTCGATCATGTCGGGCCGGTTGGTGGAGGCGATGACAAACACGCCGGTTTTGCCGCAGTTGTTGAGCTGAGTGAGAAATTCGTTTACCTCACCGCTCTGCATCTCTTTTCCTCGTTCGCCACGCGATGGCACCAGAGCGTCAAACTCATCAAAACACAATATCGTGGGAGCGTTATGCCGCGCCTCCTCAAAGAGTTTGCCGATCATTTGCTGCGAGCCGTGGATGTAGATTGAAGCCAAGTCGGAGGCTTTGACCATCTTGAAATTATATCCGGCCTCCTCGGCAAATTTCTCAGCCAAGAAGGTTTTTCCGCATCCGGGAGGACCGTAGAAGAGCACTCCGTTGGGAATTTGCAAGCGATACTGCTCTGCTTTTTCGCGATTGCGGAGCACCTTCAGCACCGAGTTGGTAAGGAGTTGCTTTAGCGCATCCATGCCGGCCACGTCGGCAAAACCGCCTCCGTTGCGTGTGGCCGAGAAGGCGTCACGGCGGTCGTCAGCCGTAGCTGCAGGCTGGTCGGTAAAGGTTACGGGAGCCTTGCCGTTGATGGCGTCGATCATCTCCTGTGCACTCTGAAACCGGGCATCGACATCGGCTGCCAGAGCCTTTCGCATCACGTTGAGCAGCCGCTCGTCAAGCTCGAATTTTTCCACCTGAGGCATAAGCAACTGCGTGTGCTTTTGGCGCAGGAGGTATGGCATACGCTTCTCGGGATCGATGGTCGAGAGGTCGCAAAACCATGGCAACATACCAAACACGAGCTGATAGAGCATCGCCCCGGCGGCATAGAGGTCGCTCTGCACACCGGGCACCCCGTCGAAACATTCCGGAGCAAGGTAAAACCAGTTCAACCCCTCGATATTCACCCGTGCGGCATCGCTCTCAAGCCGTGCGGCTCCAAAATCGATTAGTCGGCAGCGCGAGAGATCGTCGGAGGAGAGGTCAACGAGGGTGTTGAGGGCTGTGACCTCATTGTGCACTACCGGCTCCGGCAGCGTGTGCAGGTATTTAAGCGCCTGCAGCACAGCCAGCGTGGCGGCCTTGGCATCATAGACCGAGAGGGTCTGTGAGCGCGAGAGGCGGTCGGCCAAAGTTTCGGAGGAGAGAAACTCCGTAACGAAATACCGATATGTGCGGGCGCCGGCTTTCACCTCGCCGTCGGCCACGAACCGGGGCACAAAGGGCGTGTCCAGCTCCCGCAGGATTTTGATCTCCTTAGGGGTGCCGTCTGCCTCCATGCTGTCGGGCTCAAGGAGCATAGGGTCGATGAGCTTGAGGAAGTAGCGCTTGCCGTCGGTGTCTTTCACGCGGTAGGTCTCGGCGTAGGCTCCCTTTTTGATGGGAAAGACCACGGCAAAGCGGTTATCAATCAATTCTTTAGGTTTGAATATCATGCTAAAATCGAGAGTTTGGGTGGTTCGGGATTAGTGGCTCACGGGCTCAGCAGTCGGCTGGGTGTTATCGGCCCACGGTGCCTGTCGGGCGTTGGGTTTCGGGCAGTAGAGCCATGATCTCAAAAGCAAGGGGCTTAAGCTGCTCGGCTGTGGCGCCGGAATTGATAATGGATTTGCCGCGGTTGATCAGGTCGCGGGCGCGAGAGGGATTGCTCCAGGCGCGAGAGGCAAATTCGCGGTCCCACTGCATGATCCATGCAATGTAGAAATCCACCTCGGCGATGCGGTAGTCCAGATTCCACATCTGGGAATAGAGGTCTTTGATCATCTCCACATCGCCGCGAGCAATGACCTTTTCCATCTGCTCGCCCAGGGTGTTGACCAGGCGCTGCGTCTCGGCGTTGCCGTATTTCAACTGGTCGTTTTTGAGCTCGTCGTACATCCCGCGGAGTTTTTTCACCTCGCGCTCCAGCTGCCCCATGTTTTGCTTGCGGTCAAGGTCGCGCCCGATGTTGCGGATCTCTCCGATCACAGATTCTGCTGTCTCGCGCGAGGTCTTGTCGTTAAGGTAGCGCTGTTGCAGCACGTTCAGGCGATTTTGCACCGCGGTGTCGGCAAGGTCATTGGCCACACGGCGGCACGCGTTGATCTCCTGGATGATGTACTGCTCGCCGGGGGTTGATGTGCGCGAGGCGGTGATGCGATCCGTGAGGTCGAGAGTGAGGTTGAGGTATGGGATTTCAACCTGAAGGTTGTCGAGCGTGCCTGATTTCTCAGCGTGCATCGAAATGTTGAGCAGGCTGCCTTCGGGCAGAGCCGAGGGGAGATCATCACCCGTAAAGTAGATGTCGTACTGCCGCTCGCAATAGAGCACACGTGTTTTGTCGTCAGCCTCGTCAACCTGATAGATTGAGATGCGCACACTGTCCTCCTCCACTCCGGCGCGGATATCGCGCAGGGTTTTCACACCTGTCACGGTGCCGGTCGAGGGCAGTTTGCGACTCTTTTCCAAGCCGTGGGCTGGAAGGAACACCTCCATGCCGTCGTTGTTGATCGCACCGATACCGATGGCCAGGGGCAGCACGGAATCGCCCAGACCGCCGATACCTTGCAGGATGGAGATCTCCGCCGGTTCACATTCCAGACGGCTTCCGTCGGGAGTGTAGCAGCGGATATCGAAGACGTTGGCCTGCCCGGCGGCAAGCGGAAGGCAGATGACGTCGCCGAGGGTGTTGATGGTGGTTCGCGCTGAGGTGTACATGCCATCGCCTCGGGCCATTTCAAGCTCCACGGAGCTGATACCGGTGTCGCTCTTGTCGCACAGAAGCGAAACGGACACCCACTCCTCGCTATCTACCGAGGTTGGGGAATAAGTCAGAGACAGCTGCACTTTCGTGCGGTCGCGTTTTGTGTCGACCACAGCGTCGGGCACGTCGATGGTCGAGCCATAGATGGCAGCGCCGGCTGCCACGCAGGTCATGGGGTCGATTGAAGTGTCAACGTTGGGAGTGATCTGCTCGCGCAGCATGCGCCGCACGATGGGAGAATGTGTGGGACCGCCCACAAGGATCAGCGCCCCCAGGTCATTTCCTTTGATGTTGTTGCGCTCAAGGAGCTGCTTGGTGATGTCAATGGCTTTTTGGAAGATCGGACCGGCGATGCGCTCGAGTTGCTCTTGCGTCACGGTCAGAGCCAGGCTTAGCTCCTCGCCGTTGTCGTCTTCGCCGTAGTTCTCGCCAAGGTCGGTCTCCACTTCATAGACTTTATTGAAGGAAAGCTGGATTTTGGTCTCCTCGGCCTTTGCCTTCCACATATCGCGAAATTCCCGACCCTTATTGGCCAGGATGCGGTCAATTGAAAAATTCTCTTTGAAGTAAGGGATGAAAATCTCCTCGACGATGGCAGCGTCGATATCCTTGCCGCCGAGGCGGTTGTTGCCTGCGGTGTCGACTGCTTGCATCACACCGTCCTGGATGCGCATCAGAGCGGCGTCAAAGGTTCCGCCACCAAAGTCAAACACGAGCCAGTAGGCATTCTTCATCTTTGACCCCAAGCCGAAGGCCACTGATGCAGCCACGGGCTCTTGTATCAGCTCTACATAATCAAAACCGGCGATACGGGCGGCGCGCTTTGTGGCATCTTTCTGTGTATTGGAAAACATGGCGGGCACGGTGATCACAGCGGTTTTGACGTCATCGTCGAGCACATCGCGGCGCAGCGATTTCAGCACCTCTGAGGATAGCACTTCGGGGGTGAGCTCCCCGTCGAAATTCTTGCATTCATAGACGTGGTCGGTGCCCATCAGACGCTTGAATTCAATGAATGTAACCGGCACGTAGCTATCTCTGGTAAAGGCCATCATATAATCCTTTTCAAGCTGAGTGCGCGCTTTTGCACCGACAACCACCTTGCCTGGTCGGGGAAAAGAAACACAGGAGGGGGTGGTGTCGCTTTGGTTGCTGTTTTTCACAACGTGTGCTTTTCCGTTGGCAAAACGGGTAAGGGCCGAATTGGTGGTACCCAAGTCGATGCCGTAGATGATTTTTTGCATAATATTTTGAGGTTTAAATGGTTACGGACATTTAAGAAATGGCTTAAGGTTGATCCGGCTCCCCTACTCTTCTTCAGGGTTAAACGCGACCACAACTTTGGCTGCCTGGATCATTCGACCGTTGAAGAGGACTGCCGGACGATTGATGCGCTTGATAATCATCTTGCCTGGCTCCACGGTGTCGTCCTCCTCCACAGAGGCCTCCATATTGTAGCCTTCTTTGTATTCGGTGCCGATGAGCGCGGGCATCTCGTAGCCTTTCTTTTTCAAAGCTTCTGAGATGGCTTTGGAGCGGTTGCGCAGTTGACTCACACCCTTGGTCTTGGGGTCCATAAACTGCAGATTCTGGTCGATTCGGGCCATTTCGTTGATGATGGAGAGCACCAGCGAGTGGTCGTCGCTGCTGCCGGCTTTATCCACCATCTCGAGTTGCTTTTCGAGCACGGCGGTGAGCTTGCTGTCAAGGTCAACCTGGCTCTGACGCAGGGTCTCGGCCTCGGCGGCAAATTTGTCGAGACTATCCTTGTCGCCTTTCAGACGCTTGCGCAAAATCACGAAGCCGACCACGCCAAGCGCGGCCACTAAGAGCGTGCCAATCACGGCCCAGAGCAGGGCGGTGCGCGATTTGGTGTTGGAGCTGGCAGTGCCGAGCTCCACTTTTTGGTCGATATCGTTGAGGCGGTCAGTGAGTCCGGAGGCCGACCGGTCAAGGTCTGACTGCACACCGGCCACTTTAGCCCCGATCTGAGCCACAGAGTCGGCAGAAGCACGCTCCACGGCCGAAACGCGCTCTGAGAGATATTTCACTTGACGCGACAGGCGGTCAACGGTCTGTTGCAACCGAGCGTTTTCCTTTTGCACTTGTTGCAGCGAGCGGGCCACCCAGATCGAGTCGGGGGTCTGAGCCTGAGCTACATGGCCAATAGCTGAGGCTGCGATAAATATGAGTATAGCGAGTAATTTTTTCATAATCAGCAAGTCTGCATAAGTCCAACAAGAATCATAATGATGATATAGATCCAGCAGCCTGAGAGCTGTTCGGTAAACGATTTCTCTGTCTTCACTGCATCGAGCTGCGAGCAGATGTCATTGATGGTGGAGAGATTCTGCCGCACGCGCGCAGCTGTGGCGGCATCGAGCTGCATGGATGTCAGGCTCTGAGTGATGTCGCGGGCATCGTGCACCGAGCTGCGGATGCTCTTGAAAATATCCACATCGCTTATCCCGCTAAGCGATCTTTGCACAGTGTTGACATAATCAATCAGGATATTCAGCGCTTCGTTGGCCACGGTAGAGTTGCGGTTGATGGCAAATTCTTTCTGTTCGGGCGGGAGAGCTTGCGAGATTTGGTTCAGCACGGGGCGCGCTCTGTCAAGGAGCATCCGGGCGGTGCCGGGGGTCTTGGCGTAGCCCTCTACGTCCTTGAGGATCTCGTCGAGCTTTTCATTCTCCTGCCGGGCGGCCTTGGGGGGAATCGAGGCGATGATATTGCGCAAGATGGCTTCGTTTTCCTTGATGCGCTCTTTGGTCACGGTGCCTAAGGCTATGCGCTTTGCACGAATCAAAAGCTTGATGGCCTCTTCCGCATAGTCCGGATCGTCTACATCATTATAGGCATCAATGGAACATTGCAGGATTTCGTTGGCGATTTTGTCGGAAATATTTACAAGCTCGATATCGTTGATTTTTACCACCTTGCGCAGCTGGCGGAAAATGTCTTTGGTGTCGCGGTCGAGCGTGATACCGGCCAGGTAGCGCGTCTTCGGGTCCTTACCCTTTGATAAGCGGCAACGCTGCAGAGCTTCGGTCAGGTGACTGATTATAGGCATCACGATGGCCGAACGGGCAGCACTGTTCCAGCTGTTGGGAAATCCCTCACCGATGATCAATTGCACGTCCACTCCCGGCCATTGGGCAATGACGGTGTTGACGTAGGTCACCACCATCTCTGTGGCGGAGGCACCCTGCACGTCGACAGCCTGAGCCAGTTCGGCGGCATATTTATCAAAGAGTTTAGAGGCTGCCACGGCTGCCGGGCGGTGATTACCTTTAATCAGATGAATTAGAGATGCGTTGGCCAGCGACGACATGTTTTCCTGTTTCTCCCACACGCTCAGGGCGGCATCAAGATCTCCGGCCTCCACATGGCGGAAGGCAGTCTGGTCGAACGGCGTAGCCCCGTTAATCCACCAGAACAAGGCGGCGCGCAGGCGGTCGGCTTTAATGGTGAGCGATGTGTCGGCTGCTGTGATGCTTTCCTGATTGCGTTCGGGAGCCCCAAGAATCTCGGAGAGGTCAAGGGGGAAACTTACGGGCTTCTTCACTTTCAGAAAAGCCTTCATCCTGTTTTCATTGCTCAGGATGTCGCGAGGGGAGGCGTTAGCGGCCACGCCTAAGATTCTAAAGGGATTGTTTGCAATGATTTCCGCCATAAAAAATGTGTGAGATTGGTTTTCGGCAAAGTTACTGACTTTTCACTGAAACAGCAACTCGCCGATTGGAAATTTCCGGATTAATTTTCACCACTTACTGCCGGTGGGACTGATTATTTTTCACCCCTTACAGCTGCCGGAGACCAGCCCTCGAGGGCGCGACCCACTTTCTCGCGATCGTAGCCCTCACCGCTCTCGAGCAGACCGGTGTCTTGAATGTGGATCACCGACCCGTCAGGTGCAAAAATCACGAGCACGGGATAGCCAAACCGTCCGGCGCGGGCTATTCTCTTCGTGAGCGCTTCGGGAGCCCCCTGGCGGGGATAATTCAGGTGGATATAGACATAATTGTCATCGACAAACTGCTTGATTTTAGCGTCTTTAGCCACAAAATCGGCAAACCGCAAGCACCACGGACACCAGTTGCCGCCAACCTGCGCCAACACAAATTTTCCCTCCTCGCCGGCTCGTGCCAAAGCCTGGTCAAGCTGGACTATAGGGTCGATAGATTCATCATAAACCTTAGGGAGCTGCGCCTGCAGAGTCCCACAGGCCATTATCGCACATATCACGACAATAAATTTGCAAAATTTCTTCATAGTCTGTTTATAAGTTCCTGTGTTAGAATATCATTTCTCCCAGCAAGGGGTTTGGGATGCTATTTCGGGGATGGTTGAGGCACTGTAGCGCGGATCCTCGCCACGAAGGTGTTGCGCTTGGTAATCCTGCAGGCAGCGGATGGCATATTTGCCCAACACTGCCAGAGCAGCGAGGTTGCAGATGGTCATCAAGGCCATCGTGAGGTCGGCAAACCCCCATACGATCTCCAACTGAGCCACCGAGCCCCAATACACCATGCCGGATACCACCAGACGATAGACGAGAATCAGCGCCGGGCTGTTTCGTATAAACCGAAGATTCGTCTCACCATAATAGTAATTGGCTATGATTGAGGTGAATGCGAAAAAGAAGATGGCCACGCTCACAAAGCCGGTGCCGAAGCCTGCCACTCCGATTTTCTCTCCGATTTCAAGGTCAAGAGCCCTCTGAGTTAGGATGATGCCATCGTGGCCCTGCGTCCAGGCTCCGCTGCAAAGGATGATGAAGGCTGTGGCCGTGCAGATGATCAAGGTATCGGTAAAGACACCTAAGGCCTGGATCAGGCCTTGCTTCACGGGATGACTCACCGAGGCCGTGGCGGCAGCGTTGGGCGTTGAGCCTTCGCCGGCCTCATTGGAGAAAAGTCCGCGCTTCACACCCCACACCACAGCCATGCCCATCGTGCCGCCTAAGGCGCTGTCAAGGCCGAAGGCACTCTTGACGATCAGCATCAGGATTGCCGGGATTTGGGAGAAATTCATCACAATCACCACCAGGGCCAGGAGGATATAGCCAATGGCCATCACAGGCACCACGATCTCGCTGAATCGGGCCACACTGCGTATGCCTCCCCAGATGATCACAAGGGTGACAAGAGCCATGGTTGCACCGGTGAGCTCGCGGGGCAGCGAAATGGAGGCGGAAAGGGCGTCGGCAATTGTGTTGGCCTGCACGGTGTTGAAGGCCAGGCCGAAGGTCAGAGTAATGAGTACGGCAAAGGTCACAGCCCACCATCGCTTCCCGATTCCGAGCTGGATATAGTAGGCCGGACCACCGGCATACGCGCCGTTGGCCCTAACCTTATATAACTGCGCGAGGGTCGACTCGATGAAGGCCGTAGCAGCCCCCAACAGAGCTATTACCCACATCCAGAACACAGCTCCCGGACCCCCGACGGCAATGGCGATGGCCACACCGGCAAGGTTGCCCGTCCCCACCCTGCTGGCAATCGACACGGCAAAGGCCTGAAACGAGGAAATGTGATGATGCCCCTTCTCACCCTCAGGCACGTAATTGTCTTTTGAACCGGAATTGACGAGCAGGCGGAACATCTCGCCCACCATGCGGAATTGCACACCACGGGTGCGGAGGGTGAACCATATGGCCGCCGTGCCAAGCAGCACGATCAGAAGATTGTTGGCAATGGCCTCGGTGAGAAGCGACAGGATCTCAAGCATAGCAGAAAGAGGTTACGGGAGGATTTTGAGTAAGGAGTCCGAAGAGAGGTTACGGGAGGATTTTGAGTGAAGTGCCGGAGGAGTGGGCCGAGATTTCGGGCGCATACTGGCTTTGGATACCGGCCACTCCGGAGGAGAAGGTGCCGGCATGTTGCACATTCATCTCATATTCAAGAATATACGTGCCGGGGCGGAGGTAATCAATGCTGAGGACAGTGGTGGCATCGCGGTTTTCGCGATAGAAGCCCACGCCGTCGCTGTAGACCCACCCCGGGAGCTGCACCACGGGGGCAAACGCTGCCGGACGCTCGTCGATCATGCTCACGTAGTTGAGGTTGCGCTTTGAAATGATGGTTAGGCTCACCTTCACGCGGTCGCCCACCTCGAGAGTGTCGGCCACGACCCAACCTGTGCCCCGGCGCTTGTAGAGGTGCTTCTCGATTGAGAGATCATCGCATGCCGAGGCCTTGACATCGGCCATCTCCTGCTTGAATTGGGCGTAGACAGCACCGTAGGACGGCACCTGAAGAGCCTCGCCCTCTCTGAGGATGACAAGCTTGGCGCCTGCGTAAGGCGACAGACCCACGCGCAAGGTGCCGGTCTCGGTTTCCGGTGAGGGGGTCGGGTGGATGGTGACGTTGCCGACGGTGATGGTGGGGGCGCCGGTGTTTTTGTCGGTCCATTTTGTGCCGGAAGAGAGGATGGCGTTGACCACTTGGGTTGTGATCACGGAAGAGCCCCAGTCTGTGGCCTGTTTGCGCACGATAAGCTGCTGGCGCAGACCGTCGACCATCGGGTTGTCCGGCTCGATCTGCCCGAAGGCTTCAAGCACACAAGCGTAGGAAGAAAGGGAGTTGATGTTGGGGAAGGTTATGCCCTGCGAGGGTGTGGCCACGGCAAACTCCTCCAAAGAGCGCAGCAGCTCGCGGCTCTTTGTCTTGTAATTGTTGCGATAGAGCGCCACAGCGGCAATGGCTTTGATGGAGATTGGATATGATTTCCATTCTTTGAGGATCTCGGCAGCAGTGGCTTTAATCACCTTCTGTCCGTTGGGCGAAATGGAGCGGATATGAGCAAGACCCGGGCGAATGGCAGCATAGATGAGGGAGGTTTCTTTTGCCTTCCGGTCAAGGTAATCAAGAGCCTTTACCAGGATTGGCTTCAGAGGGGCATCGTCGGGAAGATAGCCGAAGCGGATAAGGTCGTCCATCATTTCCATCACGTTAAGCGTGATCCAATACGAGGATTCCTTCGACCATGAGCCCCATGCAAATCCGCCGTCCTTAAGTTGCATCTTCTTGAGCGTTTCGATAGCATGGGAGATGGCCCGGTCAGTTTCATTTTTGTCAAAAATCAGAGCCAGACGCTGCATGCGCTCGGTGTCGGTCATGGCATCTTCCACCCAAGGTGTGGCCGAGAGGAGGGCAATTTTCAGGTCTTGGTTTTTTTCGAGATTCGACACAAGCATTGAATCCTGCGGATTGGCCTGCCACTGCTTCAGCACACGGGCAATCTTGGGATTGTCGGCCAAAATGCCGCGGGTCACGGCCGCCGAAAAGAGCGCAGCGGCGGCAGAGTTGGCGTAGTCAAATTCCCGGCGCAGACCCGGCAGAGCGGAGACTACCGACCAGGCGGGGTTGGAGCAATACGTCAGCGACAGGCGCGCATCCTTGCCCTCGGGGAGCTGTGTGGAAAATTCTTGGTCTCCGGGGTTGAGGTAGAAGGGTTCGGTTTCAATCAGCTGTGCCATGGAGCTCAGGAGCGGGAGCACCGAGCTCTCGCCGTCGGCAAAGGTCTCGCCGGCAGCCTTCACGCGCACGCCCACAGCAGAGAGAGCCTCCAGGCCGCCCTCCAAAGTCGAGAGGGCGAAGGTGACCACAGTCTGGGCTCCTGCCACAATAGCAACGGTACGCTGCTCGGAGGAGATTGTGGCGCCTGTAAGGGGATTGAAAAGCTCAAAGGTGACTATGGGGGTGAGGGTTGAGTCGGAATTGTTGAAGACCGTGGCGCGAATCTCGACCACGTCGCCCTGGCGCAGGAATCGAGGCATCAGAGGTTGCACCATCAGAGGCTTGTTGGCGATGAAGTCGCGCATGAGACTGCCCACTTGGGTATTTTGATCCCAGGCCGCGGCCAGCAGGCGCCAAGTGGTGATGGCATTAGGCACGGTAAAGGTAAAGGTGACGAACCCCTCATCGTCAGTCGTCAGCATCGGTGCCCACGCCGCCATCGGCACATCCGCCTCCCGGAAGGAGAAGTCATTTTCATTAAAATCAGAAGATGATCCCTCTTCTGAAGAGGCCCCGGTAGCCTCTGCTTTCATTTCCATTGCATAGTCGTGCTCTACTGCGTCTTCTCTGACCACGTCAAGGACAATATCATTCGATGCTAAAGAACTAACACCATAAATTCCTCTGATTTTGATATTGCGTCTTAATCTTCCATTAAAATATTGGTCGTAGAAATTGAATTCCGGAGAACCGATTGCCGGCAGAATATAGTCTCCTGATTCCTCGTCGTTGAAACGATTTGATAAATTGCGTTCATATCCAATCCTCAAGGTATTTCCGGGAATAAATCTCGGCATGGAAAGGCGAAGGGAATGAGGCCTAAGAGCGTCAAGTGCTTTATTATACAAGTCAAGCACGAAAGCTGATTTTACCGGATTCCCTTCTGAATCGGTTATACGGAATTTCCAAGTCTCGATAGAGGAAGGAGTTAACTTCTCTCGCATGGATTCAGCTGTGATTTTCAGAGTCCGGTCATCTCTCTTGGTGAAATTGATGATTTCATGATATAATGTACAGTCGATGATAGTAAAAAGATTAATTTCGGCTGATTCACAACCATCCGGAAGTTCAATGTCCAGATAGTGATAACCGCGCTCAAGCATCTTTGTAGAGATGGAATGGATAGTGTCGGATACGTTTATCACAGTATACAGCCAGATGCGAGGCCGGGATGTGGCTATCAAAATTTTCTGAGAGGAAGAGGACGCAGATGTGAGATGAGTTGTCGGAGTCCATAACGCACTTTCAAGGGGCACAATTCCGGTGGTCGTATTGTAAATGACGATGTCCTCTGTATAAGGGTCAGCCAAAAGGGAGTCAACGGGGTGAAGATTTAAAGTATATTTTCCCGGACGGACAGAAGAAAAGTCGATGGGTCCGTTGAGATTACCCTCCGCAACAATTTCCTTCTTTTCTTTAATCAGCGACCAGCGCATTTCAATATTATACTCGGAATCGTTTAGGTCAATCACCCGGCATCCCGGATTGAATGGCTTTTGGCCATCGATATTTTTATTTGATATATTGGCAGTGACCACATATTGCTTTCCTACACTGAAAGACACAGAGCGGTCTACTGTCTCTCCTGAAGGCGCAGTTGCCGAAAATGACGCTGAAAAGAAACTATTAGGATATTCCTCTTTTGGCATCATGTCCTGAGTAAAGACAGCAGTGAAAGTCCCTTGAGCATCGCTCTTAACATCAAATGCTGCTATCTGCCCTTGCACACTCCAGAAACGCCAAAATGAGAGTGGGCGCAGAGATACTCTCACATCAGCATCCGCAACCGGCACGCCGGAATAAGTTGAAAGCTGACCTTTGACCGTAACGCTACCTTGCACAGGAGTGTCGCGCATGACCTGAAGATCTGAAATATCAAAAGTCGGCATTTTGTAGTCGCTTACCATCACAGAGGTTGACCCTATGACGTCGAATTGATTTGCTCTGGCGATATTGACTCTAATATCGAAAAGCCCGGTGAGTCCCTCAGTCGGGAGCTTAAACTTTCCGGATGCTCGACCAAAAGAATCGGTACGAAGAGATAACGTTTCAATAACCTGATTATTTGCATCGCGCAGAGTGACTTTTACCGGTGTATCTGAAAGTAGATTAGCCGACTGAGCAGGTGCGTTGGTTTCCACGAAGAGTTCTGATGCGACAACACAGAAATTCACTTCATCTCCGAGATGATAGATCGAGCGATCTGTAAGGATTTGAGGCGAAGCTATCAGGCGAGAATAAGCGAAACTCGACTCTATGGAGGGGCTGAATTTATACATTCTGCCGTTGCCCATAACACTTAATTCATAAATTGAGGTAGAATATGGAGAGATATACACACCGTTGGAATCGGTTCTTCCGGTGAGTGTAACCTTATTCTTATCTACAACGGAGAATGCTGTTATGAGTGTTCCGGTCATGGGTTGGCCTGTACCTGCATTAACGACGGCTAAACCCGGATTACGCACACTTTCGAAATAAACCGGGAAAACGGGAAGCCGTCTTACGTCCATGACACCACGATGGTTGAGAAAATTATTATTCATCTTCTTGCCGGGCAACTTCGGCACGATTACGTAAGAGCCAAAGTCGGGAAGGGTCACCAATATGGAATCTGACACGTGAAAGGGAGGAGTTTGATCAAACTGCATCCGGTACACTTCGATAGGATTTTTCAACTCACTGTAATTGATCCTCCTTTTATACGGATTATAATTATCCGGCAAACGGTAAAGTTCAAGAGTCAAATCCCGAGCGGAATTGACAGAAACTTTCACTTTTAACTCTTTATCGGCACTCAGTCGTGGATATGAAATATTTACGGATGCTCTACAAAGAGTTTTCTCTGCTTTTAAAAGATCATCTTTCAGAAAATTGTCGGGAAAACGCTGCAGGAAGTCGTCAATGAGTCCATAGACAAGCGCCGGCATGAATTGCACTTTTGCGCTCCGGGATTCATCATCGTCCTCATCATAGTCATCTACTTCTAAAGTTTCGAAGTCGTCACAATTAGCGATTTTATAAAGGATGAGGGATGCGTAGGCACTTTGGCGGTTATCTTCGTACATCTTAAGAAGCTTGTTGATGTCATCTTCATCTCGGAGCTGCCAAGTCAGCGATGGTGCCGAACCCGGAGCAAGCATGGCAATATAATCCTTGACCATGTCATTAGCTTCAGATTCGCGATTGATCCTGTTAAGGATTTCATACGAATTGCTGACTATGAAATCCGACACATGAGGATAGCAAATGGCTGACACAGAATTAGGGATGATGACCGAAAGGGGGAAATCCGCAATCGGGACATCGAGCTTGATGGCCTCTGCTAAGGCATAGGAGCACAAAGATGAGATTTTGGTGCGGAACATCTCTCCGCTCCATTGTGAGATGTCAGCCGGGAGGGGCGTCGGGGGCAACTCACGCCGGTCGTAGGTCCAGGAGTCGGCGGAGTAGAAGTTGTGGTACATTTTTGCCAACAGCATGGTCAGCAAGGTGCGGAGCGGCGCCGGAGTTATTTTGGGCAACTCCTCTTCTACCGTGGTGATTACCTCTTTTGCTGTGTTGGCATCGATAAGCGCCTGAGCCAGATAGTACTGAAGCTGAGCCGCAAGGTAGAGATCCTGATCGGCGAGGGAGATTGCGATGGGCTCGGTGACGTTGATTTTTAGCATTGCCTTTTTGGCGTCGGAGCTGACGGTGGCCGGAAAGGCAAAATCCGGCTTTTGGATTGTTGATTTTGTTTTCATAGGATTGAAAAAGTTTATAAAGATTAGAAAGATAATAGAAAGGAAACGGTAAAATCTCATGGTAGCAGGGGTTTAAGATTTACACATGCAAAGGTAATCACTATTTTTGAAACCACCAAATAAAATTTGCAAAAATTTCATGAAAATTTTTCAAAGCACCATGTAAGGTCCAATTTTTGGCCAAATTATCGTTTGGTGGCACGAAGGAAATAAAGGAGGAAGAGGGCGCCGGCGAGAAAGAGCGAGACGGAGAAGCTGAGCACAATGCCGTAGACGCCTCCGCCACCGGGAATGGCCATCAGATATGTGGCCGGGATGCCCACGATCACATAGCTCACAAAGGCGATCCAGAGCATAGGGAGCACCTTGGAGGTGCCGCGCAGAGCGTTGGCAAAGGTGACTTGTGTGGCGTCGCCGAGCTGGTAGACCACAAGAGGGATGATGAGGGTGAGCGTAGTGGCCACTACTTCGGCATCTGTGGTGAAAATCGCTATCACATGGCGAGCTAAGAGGATGAAAATCAACGTGCTGCACGAGGCCAGAAGGAGCATGATATGGTAGCCCGACCAGGCCACACGGCGCATCGTTGTGGCGGAGCCTGAGGCGACCTCATTGGCCACGAGCACCGCAATAGCTGAGCCCACAGCATAATAAAGGCAGAAACCCAGAGTGCCGATTATCACTATAATCTGATACGAGGCCAGGGCGATCGTGCCAATCCATCCGGCAACGATAGCGGCGAAGGAGAACGACCCGCTCTCAAAGGTCATCTGCATTGACACGGGGATGGATGTGCGCCACACGCTGCCTATGCTCTTGATCGAACTTCGAGATCCGAGAAATCCTTGACGATAAAGGGAATAGCTTGTTTTACAGGAAAATACGGCCACGATAGCCACAGCGCAACTGATGCGGGCCACCAGCGTGGCGATGCCGGCGCCGGTTAAGCCTAATTCCGGGCAACCGAATTTGCCATAAATCAGAAGATAATTTCCAAAGATGTTCAGCACATTCCCACCGAGCACTATCCACATGGGCATCAGGGAGTTGCGGATGCCGTAGCTCCACTGGGCAAAGACATTGAAGACAGACACCGGCACCACACCAACCAGGAAAAGAAGATAATATGGGCGAATCAGCGGCAGCAATTCCGCAGGCTGGCCCAGGCGGTGGAGGTTGAAATAGAGGGCGAACATGCCCAGAGAGATAATCCCGGTATATATCAGATTGAGAACCAAAGCGTTGCGCAACAGAGCGCCTATTGCGGCAAATTTCGATTCACCTTGTCCGAATAGCGAGCCCACCAGAGGCAGAATGCCATACGTGAAGCCAAGGATGCAGAAGACGACGACGTTGAAAAGATTATTGACAAACGAAGCGGAGGCCAGGGCCGGGGTGGAATATTGACCGACCATTATGTTGTCGGCGAAAGCCGTGGCCACCATGCCCAGCTGGCCCACCAGAATAGGTGTGCCGAGCTTAGCAATTGCCTTGTAATCAGCTATTCGCAACGGAGACATAAAATGGAGGGGGGGGGTAAATATGAAAGAAACCGGCCGGGGAATCGACGTGCAGGGGCTACTTATTGCGGCGCGAGAGGATATAGGGGAGCGGAGAATGGAAGCGGAAAGTGGCAGTGTCCGATTGGATTTTCTGCATTGCTGCGGAGGCCTCGGAGGCTGTGGGGAGGGAGGTGGCGATGACGAGGTAGCGCGGTTCGCCGGTGCGGACCACGAAGGCTCCGGGATAGCCCCTCTGCGAGATGCGTTCACGCATCTGGCGGGCGTTGAACACTTGCTTGAACTGCCCGACCACAACGCTATAGGGTTTCAGGCTCTCGCGGATGCCTCCGCCGTTTTCGATGACGGCCACAGGGACGTAGACGGCCTGAATAGTGTCGCCATTTTCGATAGTGGTGACCATGCGCAAGTTAGGGGCAATTGGGGTAAATCCCACTGAGTCAGCCTCTTGGCGGGCTGCCTTCGCGCTTTCGTAGGCCTCACGATAGGCAGTTTCGGAGGGCTTGCAGGATGCGGTAAAGATGAGGGCGACCAAAGCCGCCCCCATGATTATGTGTTTGATTTGCATTTATTTACCTATTTTCTTGGCCACATCCTTGGGGAGGGCGTCGCGGTGCATGTAGACGTTGATGGTCTTGGCCAGGAAGAAGGGCTCGCTGACGTAGATGTAGCCGCCGTACTTCTGATTGTGGTCCCAGGAATTTTTCACTTTATAGTATCGCTTGCCGTTTTGATCGGTGGCGATGCCCACGATCTCCATGCCGTGGTCGTCGGTAGTGAGCTGATTGTCATACATTTCCTGACGGAGCTCGGGAGTGACGGTGATTTCCTGCACCAGGCCGCTGTCGAAATTGTAGTTCTCCTTCTGGCGGTCGCTGTCAGAGAGCTTCACCCAACGGGATAGCTCGGTGCCTTGCAGGTCGGCCTCGTCTTTCTCCTGAGGCATGAGGGCCACGCCTTCATACCACTTGAATCCGGGCTCGCTGACATCGGCAGCCCAAGCCACGGGGAAGCCGTGCTCAAGAGCATTGTCGACAGCTGCTTTCATCTCATCCATGGGCAGGTTCATGACGGTCTTGTTGAGCCAGTTGTCGGGGATTTCCAGTGCAAACTCCTCGTAGAAGGGATGGTGGGTGAAGGAGGTGAGGCTGACGTAGTCAGAGGGGTTGAGTTTCAGATATTTTGCAAACTCTTTGGGAGTGTAAGTCTTGCCTTTGTAGGTGAAGGATTCGGGAAGCTCGCCAAGGTAGGCGTCAAGGATGGCATCGGTGGCGGCTGGCCAGGCTGTTGTGAGCTTTTTGCCCGGTTTTTTAGCCACGGCACGCAGGTAGGCCTCAAGGCCGTTTTGCAGCTCGCTGTGGTCGTGTTTTTTCTCACCGTAGTTCAGACCGGTGTAAGCCTCTTCGGGCACCACGCCGAAGTTTTCGATAACATAGGCCACATCGTGGATCTGGCCGCCGGGGGTGAAGTTGACGTTTCCGTAATTGCGGATGAAACGGCGAGCCTTGGCATCGTAGCAGTGGCGCACGGTAAACATCTCTGAAAGGTCGAGCGAGTCGCCGCCAAGGCGCATCACCTCGTCCTCAAAAAACGACGTGCCGGAGAAGGCCCAACACGTGCCCGAACGGTTCTGGTCTTTCACCGAAGTGGTCTTAACAGTCTTGACATCAGTGAATTTGAAACCTTTCACAGAGTCGGCCTGCTCCTCTTGAGCCGAAGCCCCGAAGGCCAGACCAAGAAGGAGAGCGGGGAAAAAGAATTTCTTCATAATATGGGGAATGTGGAATTAGTATACACAAATTTTCTCTCAAATTCCTGCTGACTCATGCAGATTACGCAGATGCCCTGGATAAAGTTAATGATGCTCCAGAGGCCGCATGTGCAAAACGAGAGAAGGATGCAGATGATGCCGCCCATGGTCTTGCCTACATAGAAATATTGCACCCCGAAGCCGCCAAGGAAGATGGCAAGAAGGCCGAATACGATGTTCTGCTTATCGGCGGGATAGGAATTATGGGAGTAGGGCTGGTTCCACCGGTTTTGGGTGGGTTGCTGCCACTGGTTCTGGTGGTTTTGAGGCGGTGCGCCGGGATTGATCTGGATAGGGTCGGGCGCAGGCGGGGGAGCCACGGCTTCAGGGTCGGAAAATCCGCCGCGCGAGGCGTTGATTGCGCCCATCACCTCAGGCACGGTGTAGGCCTCGGCCCATTGCTGCATGCCCTGACACCATACCTGTGAGTGGGGGTTGAGTCCGTAGCTGAAGAGGTCATTGAGGGGCATGGGGCCAACTGCGTTGCCGTTATATACGATGTAGTATTCTTTTGCCATATTTAAGATGTGTGGATATTTGATTGCGCAAAAATAGCAAAAATAGTCCAATATGCCAAATTTCGGGGTGAGTTTGCGAAAAAACGTGTAGGATTGAGCGATATTTGAATAAAAATGCGTAACTTTACGGCCGAAAAATCAAATCTCGACAACATGAAGACATATCTTGTGACCGGCGGCGCCGGATTCATTGGCTCCAACTTCGTAAAATACTTGCTTGAAAAATACGGCGACGATGTGAAAATCATCATTCTCGACGCTCTTACATATGCCGGTAATCTCCTGACTATCAAGGATGAAATTCAGCGCGACAACGTTCACTTTGTTAAAGGTGACATTGGCGACCGCGAGTTGGTGGACGGCCTCCTCACAGAGCACGACCCTGACTATATCGTGAACTTTGCCGCTGAGAGCCACGTCGACCGTTCGATCACCAACCCCCGGCTTTTCCTCGAAACCAACGTGCTGGGCACTCAGAACCTTCTTGATTGCGCCCGCAAGCATTGGCTGCCCAACCCCGGCGATCATAAGTACTTACAAATCAGCACCGACGAGGTCTACGGCACCCTCAGCCGCGACTCTGACGGCGAGAAGGTTGAGCTGACCGAGGAGATTAAGGCCGTGACCCCCGGACGCGACCACATCACAGTCTATGGCAAAGGATTCTTCACCGAGACCACCCCGATGAGCCCGCATTCACCCTACTCCGCCTCAAAAGCGGCTGCCGACATGCTCGTGATGGCCTATCACGACACCTACGGGCTGCCCGTCAACATCACTCGATGCAGCAACAATTACGGACCTTACCATTTCCCCGAAAAGCTTATCCCGCTGTTAATCAAGAATATAACAGAGGGAAAGGAACTTCCGGTCTACGGCAAGGGCCTGAACGTGCGCGATTGGCTTTACGTGCGCGACCACTGCCGCGCCATTGACCTTGTGCTCCGCAACGGTCGCAACGGTGAGATATACAACATCGGAGGCTTCAACGAGATGCAAAACATTGATATCGTGCACCTTGTGATTGAGCTAATGGCTGAATACACAGGCCGTCCCGCTGCCACTGACCTTATCCGCTACGTCACCGACCGCCTCGGCCACGATATGCGTTACGCAATCGACCCTGCAAAAATCGCCAAAGAACTGGGTTGGACGCCCGAAACCGCCTTCCCGGAGGGCATCCGAAAGACCGTGAAATGGTACCTGGAGAATCCCGACTGGGTGGAAAGCGTCACCACAGGCGATTATCAGAAATATTACGAGCAGATGTACGCAAACCGCTGATTGTGTGATTTTTACCTCCCTAAATTATCCGTTTAATCCGCGAAATCTGTAGTTTTTCCTTTTTGTCGCGCGCGAGCCGCACGCGACCTCCCAGTCAACCATACTAACTCCTAACTCCTGACTAATGAAAGGAATCGTTCTGGCCGGAGGCTCCGGCACCCGTCTATACCCCATCACACGCGCTGTGTCGAAGCAGCTCGTGCCTGTCTACGACAAACCGATGATCTACTACCCGGTGTCGACCCTCATGCTCGCCGGCATCCGCGACATCCTGATCATCTCCACCCCCACCGACCTCCCCGGCTTCGAACGCCTGCTGGGCGACGGCTCCGATCTGGGCGTGAAGTTCAGCTATATCGTGCAGCCCTCGCCCGACGGTCTGGCCCAAGCTTTCATTCTTGGTAAGGAATTTATTGGGGACGACGATGTGTGCATGGTGCTCGGCGATAACATCTTCTACGGTCAGGGCTTCACAGGCATGATGCGCAAGGCCGTGGATGACGCTACAAAAGGGCTGGCCACCGTCTTCGGCTATCCCGTGCCCGATCCGCAGCGCTACGGCGTGGTAGAGCTAAACGATGAGGGTCAAGCGATTAGCCTCGAAGAGAAACCCAAAGCGCCCAAGAGCGACAAGGCTGTCGTGGGCTTGTATTTCTACCCCAACGACGTGGTGAAATTTGCAGCCGAGGTGAAACCCAGCGCTCGCGGTGAGCTTGAAATCACCACCCTCAACGAGATGTACATGAACTGCGGAAGGCTGCACGTGCAGTGCTTCGGACGCGGTTTCGCATGGCTCGACACAGGCACAATCGACTCCCTGATGGAGGCCTCGGCCTTTATCGAGGCCATCGAGAAGCGCCAGGGGCTGAAAGTGGCTGCGCTTGAGGAAATTGCATTCCGTCGCGGTTTCATTTCAGCCGAGCAGCTTGAGGTCCTGGCTCAGCCTATGATAAAGAACGACTACGGCCAGTACCTCGTTCGTTTGGCCAAAGGTGAAATCCAATAAATCCTTAACTGTAAAAGAGATAGAGATGGGACTGACCGTTGAGACGCTCCCCGTGGTTCGCGATCCGCGAGGCAATCTCGCTTTCGTGCAGGAGAGCGAGCTGCTCAGGCATCCCTTTTCGTGTACAGAATGGATTTATGACGTGCCCGATGGGGGCAAACATTGCGGCCAATGCTCTGAGGACCAATACAATATGATTATAGCCCTGAGTGGCAGTTTCGACGTTGCGGTCGGCAGCGAGCACGCCACCCTGCGTCGCGGCAATCAGGCACTGCAACTCCCTCCCGGCTCGCAGTGGCAAATCGAGGATTTCTCGACAAATTCCGTGGCCCTCGTTGTTGTCTCCGACACCAAATTATCTCCCGGCCCGATATCAAAGCCGGACCCGAAAGCACATGCAGAGTCTCGCATAGAGCATTGCCGCGTCATTGACCTCCCCACAGATGCCACTTCCGACGGTCGACTGACCTTAGTGGCCAACTCAGCATGCGAGCTTATGGACGTAAAGCGCGTTTTTTACCTCTTCGACGTGCCTTCGGGTGCCACTCGCGGCGGTCACTCGCATTTTGCTGATAAACAGCTAATTGTGGCAGTAAGCGGGAGCTTTACAGTGGTGGTTGACGATGGCTTGGAGCGCAAAGAATTCATGCTTAACCGCCCGAACCAGGGCTTGTTTATACCTGCCGGCATCTGGCGCGAACTCAAGGATTTCTCAACAGGGTCAATTTCTATGGTGCTCACCTCTGATGTCTACGTTGAGGAGGATTACGTGCGTGAGTATGATCAATTTCTTGCGCTCACAGCTTCAAAAAGGCATCAACCGGCCACGATTCCTGTAATCAATCTGCTGAGAGAGAACGAGTTATTCTCTCTTGAGGATATTTCGCGTGCTACCGAGCGCGTGGTGCGCTCAGGGAGATATGTCGGAGGAGATGAGGTGAGGAAATTTGAGGAACAATTGGCTCGAACCACCGGCACGCAGTTTGCCGTTGGGGTGAGCAATGGTCTTGATGCTCTGCGACTTATCTTTAAGGCGTATATCGCGCTCGGGCGCCTCCGCCCCGGCGACGAAGTGATTGTCCCTGCCAATACGTATATCGCTTCCGTCCTTGCCGTTACGGATCCCGGACTGAAACCTGTGTTTTGCGAGCCCGACCCGGAGACCTTGAACCTTGATTCACAGAGAGTTGAAGGTTTGATTTCAGAGAAAACCCGAGCCATACTTCCCGTGCACCTCTACGGTAGGGCCTGCTGGGATGAAACGCTTCGCGAAGTGGCTCAGCGTCACGGACTTATCGTTGTTGAGGACAATGCGCAAGCAATAGGCGCAAACTGCAGCACTCCCGGAATTGCCTTTTCCGACGTTATGGAAAAGGATGCAACGAGAGAATGGAACACCGGCAATCTCGGCCATGCAGCTGCGTTCAGCTTCTATCCCACAAAAAATATCGGCGCTTTGGGCGATGCCGGCGCCGTGACTACCAACGATGTCGAACTGGCCGGTTGCATACGCGCATTGGCGAATTATGGCAGCCGGGAGAGATACAATAATGTGTATAAGGGCTACAATTGCCGCCTTGACCCCATTCAGGCGGCAGTACTCAGCCTCAAGCTCCCGCTATTGTCAGAGATATGCATGCGCAGACGCGCGGTAGCAGCTATGTATGATAAGCTCATCACCAACCCGCTGGTGCATAAACCGTTAATCTCATCGCCTGACAGATCTGTGTGGCATCAGTATGTGGTGCGGGTGGCCGACAGAGACAGATTCAGGGCGTTCCTGGCCGATAGAGGTATCGCCACAGATGTGCATTACCCCACTCCACCCCATCTCCAGGAATGTTACAAAGAATATTCCGTACTTGACTTGCCTATAACAGAGGAAATTGCGCGCACTTGCGTCAGCCTTCCCATCAGTGCCTCAATAACCGACGCAGAAATCAAGACAGTGGCAGAGGCTATCAACGATTTTCAGTAGATTTAACTTTCAGGGATATATCACTTCAGGAGATATAACTTTTCTTCAGTAATTATACAATTACACAACAAGGGAGCTGACGGTTTGCGTCAGCTCCCTTGTTGTGTTTTGGTGAATCTTACCCCTATTTAGAGGGGTGATAATCAGCGCCTTATTTGAGTTGGGTGGCGGGGTCGAGGTTGGCGGCTTCAATGTCTTTGAAGTAGCGATAGGTGCCTACTTTGAGCTCGTCGGTGGCGGCTTCGTCGCAAACGATCACTGCATGGGGGTGCATCTGCAGGGCAGAGATGGTCCACATCTGAGAGATGCCACCTTCCACACCATGGTGCAGGGCGCGAGCTTTGTTGTGGCCATTGACAAGGAGGAGCACTTTTTTGGCGTCCATCACGGTGCTGACGCCTACTGTGAGAGCAGTCTTGGGCACGAGGTCGACATTATTCTCAAAGAAGCGGGAATTGGCGATGATGGTGTCGCGGGTAAGGGTCTTCATGCGAGTGCGCGAGGTCAGCGATGAGCCCGGCTCGTTAAATGCGATATGGCCGTCGGGGCCTACACCGCCCATGAAGAGGTCGACGCCGCCGTAGCTCTTGATCTTCTCCTCAAAGCGGGCACATTCGGCCTCGTAATCCTCGGCGTTGCCGTTAAGGATATTGGTGTTTTCGGGCAGGATGTCGATGTGGGAGAAGAAGTTGGTCCACATGAAGGTGTAATAGCTCTGCTCGTGGTCGCGAGGGATACCCACGTATTCGTCCATATTGAAAGTCACGACGTTTTTAAACGACACTTTTCCCTCCTTGTTGAGCTTGATAAGGGCGCGGTACATGCCCAGAGGCGAGCTGCCGGTGGGGCAACCGAGCACGAAGGGATGCTCCGGAGTGGGGTTTGCACGATTTATGCAGGCGGCTACGTAGTTGGCAGCCCATTGCGACATTTCGTCGTAATCTTTTTCAATGATAAGACGCATTATAGTTAGGAGTTAGGAGTTAGGAGTTAGAAGTATTATTTTGCGGTAGACTGGGAGGTGAAGGTGAATTTGATTTTGGCGTTTTCGGGGAATACGCGCACCATAGCCGGATTGCCCACATAGGGATTGAGGGCGGTGAGAGTGGTGGTGCCGTAGTATTCGTCGGTCTCGTAGATGCCCGTAGCAGGGGTGACTACAAACGTATAATCTTCTTCAGTAATCTCATCTTTTTCAAGAAGATAGAGCAGATATTTGCTCATATCGCCAAACGAGTAGGAATTTGTGACTGAGTTCCAGGAGGCGTAAAATTCAGTGATGTTGTCGGGGAGGTCGTTGTCGGCAAAAAATTCATTGGCCTTGGATGCAAGCAAAAGCACAACCATGCTCGGGGGGTCGATGCCATCTTCGTTTTCGATGGTCTCGCCGGGGAGCGAGAATGTCAATGAATTGATCACGTTGAGCTTATTGTCAGCAGCCTTAAGGCGCGCGATGATCTCTTTTGCAGGGAATGTGAGACTCACGTCATAGCCCGTTGGAGCCATTATGATGTTCTGACCCTCGGCCACACGCTGCTTCATTGCCGGCGAGATGGCCAGGGAGATATTGTTGTTGGTGATGATTTCGGGGGTAACGGCGAAGTAATTGCCCACGTATCGGATCGTGGTGTCGCGCTCGGTGAGGGTGTTGTAGAGAGTCTTGTGATAGTAGAGACTCATCAGAGTGGACGAAATCGTGGAGATGCGGCCGCTGCCGTAGCTGTTTTTAATATAGACGCCGGGGAAGAATTTCGCGAATTTTTCGGGGGAATCAAATGTGGAGGGGTTGGCCTTGTATTCGGCAAAGAGTTTGCGACCGAGCTCAATGGGCATCTTCACGCGTATCTGGCGATAGTCGTAATCATAGACGGTGTCGTTGGATGTAGCGGAAAGATTATAAACCACTGAAGCTAAGGGAGTTGGGGAGTAATAGCCTTCAGGATTGAAGTCGCTGTAGATCGGGTTGGGGAGCTCGCCTACCAGGGGGTAGACTTCCAGACCCATGGGCATGATGGAGTCGCCCACGAAGTTGCCTTTCTCAACCGACATCACGAGCATGAGCGAATCAAGGTCAGAGAGATTGACAGCTGAAGTGTCGAGCCTTGAAGCGGGCATGAACTGAGTGACGAAATCGCTGGAAATGGCGCCAAACTGCGAGGCATCGATGCGACCGAGGAGCTGGTTGATTGTGCGCGACTGGATATTGGGATGGGCCACGGTGCGGCCAGAGAGTGTGAAAGCTGAGTCGACGGTGATGACCACGTCGTCTTGCACAATGGATGTGCCGATGGTGTTGCCATCGTCCTGGCAAGCCGGGGCAAAAGCCAGAAGGGCACCCAAAGCAAGGGGAAGAATGGAGGAAAGCCTCATTGGTGATTGAGAATCAGAGGGTTAGGTTGATTGATAATCAGAGGGTAAGAGTGATTGAGAATCAGAGGGTTAGAGTGATTGATAGAAGGCCTTATAGGCGTTTTTGGGGTCGGCCTCGATGTCTTGGAGGCGAAGCATGGGCTTGCCCGAAGCCTCGGCGTAAGCAAGGACCTCGGGGCTTACGCCCTCAGCGGCCTCGACCACAGCGTCGGCATGGTCAATGGCGAGCTTGAGCAGGTCAAGGTATGTGACCTCGCCGGCGGGAATTGATTTCAGGGCAGCTGCGGGGAGCTTCTCCTGAAGGAGTTTTTCTTTAAGGCGAGCGTCGAGCGTGCCTTCAAACTCGTCGGCAAATAGTGCAAGGACCACTTTTGCGGATTTGAAAGCGGGGTCGTCGGCGTATTTTGTCTTGGCGTATAGGGGGTTGAGAGATGTGATCCACCCTGCGCACTGAATCACGGAGGGGTACCAGCGGAGTTTGCGGAGCGTCTCGACCACACCGCGACCGAAGAAAATCATGCGGTCGCCGTTGTTTTCGAAGTCGGTGATGGTCT
Source organism: uncultured Bacteroides sp. (assembly GCA_964575435.1). Classification (GTDB taxonomy): domain Bacteria; phylum Bacteroidota; class Bacteroidia; order Bacteroidales; family Muribaculaceae; genus CAG-873. The sequence goes on along the minus strand of CAZNRK010000004.1, from coordinate 13,967 downwards.
CCATTTCAGTGGCGGCCCGGTGATGGAAATAATCGTCGTTGTCAATAAAATAGACCTGCATACGTGTGGGCTGAAGTGTGGCCACCTTAATGAGCAGAGGGTGGTCAGTGTCGTCAATTACGATGTTCATGCCCGAGAGGCGGATCACCTCGTGGAGCTGATTGCGACGCTCGTTGATGCAGCCGTATTTAGGCATAAAAGTGCGCACCTCCACTCCTGATTCTTGCAGGGATTGAGGCACGTGGCGACAGGCCAAAGCTATGGGAGAGGGGGCAACGTAAGGGTCGATTTCTTGAGAAATGTAAAGTACTTTATTAATTTCCATTGGCCTTTTGTGATATCAATTTGTCTGCAAAGTTACGAATTTTTTCCTAAAACTTCCTGTCCTGCTGCAACAAAACGGCGCACCGGGGCCGTTTTTTATGCTTTTTAACTGTTATCGCGCCGGAGAGGTTTGCTCAATTTGTGCACTATCACTAACTTTGCACAAAAATTGACCTCTACGGATATGACTAAGAAACTTTTCTGCATCCTCACATTATTAATAATAGCACTGGTGGCCTCCCCCGGCGCCCGGGCACAGTTGCGACTGGGATCAGCGGCCGGCGAGAGCGCAAAATGGAGCGCGAAGGCCGAAATGACCTCAAAAACCGGCGGCGTGATCACCATCACGGCCGAAGTGGGCCCGAAGTGGCACGTCTACGGTCTTGAAACACCCAAAGATGCACCCGTAGCCACTGAGATTGAGATAGTTGGCACAGGCATTACCCTCACAGGCAAGCTCACTGCATCGCCCGCACCGAAGGTGGAATTTGACTCGGCTTTCGGTGTGAATCTCCCCTTTTGGGAGGAAGGCAAAGTGACCTTCACCCGCCCCTTCAAGGTCACCGGCAAAGACCCCCGTGTCGAGATCAAAATCGGATATTTCGCCTGCTCCGGCATGCGCTGCAATCCTAAAAAGAGCGTAGACTTCACTCTCACGATTCCCAAATATCAGAAACATTAATTTCACCCTCACGATTCCCAAATATCAGAAAAAATGAAGACCAAATATTTGATTTTCACCTTGTTGGCGTTGCTGTTGCCCACGGTGGCGATAGCCTCAAATATCGTGAACCCGGTGAAATGGACAGTAACCGCCACACCCACCTCAGCCACTGAGGGCGTGCTCACCTTCACGGCCGACATCCTTGAGGGGTGGCACATCTACGGCACCGAAATCGGCGACATCCCCGGGGTGCGCACCAATCCCACACGCATCGAAATCAATCCCACCCACGGTCTGGAACTCCTTGGCACCCCGGTGGCCTCAACCCCTGCCGAGACCCACCTCGATCTGATGATGAACATGCAGCTACCATGGTGGGAGGGTGCGGTGACCTTCACTCAGAAATTTAAAGACATATCCGGCACCGGAGGCCTGAACATCACCGGCACCATCCACTATATGGCCTGCAACCAGACCACCTGCACCCCCCCGGCCGAGGAGGAATTCAGCGTGGTCTTCGGTCATCCCCTCCCGGCTGATTCCGAGCCGGAGAAGAAACCTGCCGAGACTGCAACTCCGGCCCAAACATCCACACAAATCACTGATACAGAGATCTCTCAGTGGTGGGCTCCGGTGGGTGAGAATTTCAACGACACTGTAGCCACTGCCTCGGGTGGAGCCTCAGGCTGGACGATCTTCATTATGGGATTTTTCGGCGGACTGCTTGCGCTGCTCACCCCCTGCGTCTGGCCCATGATACCGATGACCGTCAGCTTCTTTCTCAAAACCAACAAAAACCGCGCCCGGTCGATCCTCAATTCTTGCCTGTACGGGCTGAGTATCATTGTGATTTTCCTCGTGCTCGGTCTGGCCATAACCGCCCTTTTTGGAGCCGGGAAGCTCAACGAGCTCTCGACTTCGGCAGTGTTTAATTTGATATTCTTTGCCCTGCTGGTGGTCTTTGCCGTGTCGTTTTTCGGCGCGTTCGAGATCAAACTACCCTCGCGCTGGAGCGATGCGATGGACTCCAAAGCCGAGACCACATCGGGGCTGCTCAGCATCTTCTTTATGGCCTTTACCCTGGTGCTCGTGTCATTTTCGTGCACCGGCCCCATCATCGGCACGCTCCTTGTCGAGGCAGCCTCAGAGGGCGAGCTTCTGGGCCCGGCCTTGGGCATGGGGGGCTTCGCGCTGGGTCTGGCGCTCCCCTTCGGCTTGTTTGCCTTCTTCCCCTCGATGCTCAAGAGCATGCCCTCGTCGGGCGGATGGCTCAATTCAGTCAAGGTGGTATTGGGGTTCATTGAGTTGATCCTCTCGCTCAAATTCCTCTCAGTGGCCGATCTGGCCTACGGCTGGAGGCTGCTCGACCGCGAGGTGTTTATAGCTCTTTGGATTGTGCTTTTCGTGCTCTTGGGATTGTATCTGCTTGGCAAACTCAGATTTGCGCACGATGCCGAGAGCAGGCACACATCGGTTGGCGGTTTCTTCATGGCTGTTGTGTCGTTTGCCTTTGCCGTGTATCTCCTGCCGGGACTCTGGGGCGCGCCTCTTAAGGCCGTCAGCGCATTTGCCCCGCCGCTGAGCACCCAGGACTTCAACCTTTACGGCGGAGAATACCGCGAATTTCACGACTACGACGAAGGCATGGCCTACGCCGCCAAGCATGGCAAACCCGTAATCATTGACTTCACCGGCTACGGGTGCGTGAACTGCCGGAAGATGGAAATGGCCGTGTTTGACACCCCCGAGGTGCGCTCGATGATTGAAAACGACTATGTGCTCATCAAGCTCTACGTCGACGACAAAACCGCCCTTGCCGAGCCCTACACCGTGGAGGAATACGGCAAGAATCTGAAAATCAAGACAGTGGGCGATCGTTGGAGCTACCTTCAGAGACATAAATTCGACATCAATTCCCAGCCATACTACGTGCTCCTTGACAACGAGGGCCGCCCCTTGGCCCCGGCTCGGGATTACAACGAAAACGTGCCTGAATTTGTGGCCTGGCTCGCCGAGGGCTTGTCTGCCTACAATCGCATCAACCAATAATAAAAAATACACATTATATAATATGCACTCACGAGAAGAAAAACTCGAAGCAATAGGCCGAGTGATGGACACGCTCGACATCCTGCGTGTGAAATGCCCATGGGATGCCAAGCAGACCAACGAATCGCTTCGCCCCAACACCATCGAAGAGACCTACGAGCTGGCTCAGGCCCTCCTCGACAACGACGAGCCCAACATCTGCAAAGAGCTGGGCGACGTGCTGCTTCACATCCTCTTTTACGCCAAAATCGGAAGCGAGAAGGAGGCATTTGACATTGCCGATGTGGCCGATGCTCTCAACAAAAAGCTCATCTTCCGCCATCCTCACGTATTTGGCGATGTGCAGGCCGAAACTGCTCACCAGGTAGAGCAAAACTGGGAGCAGATCAAGCTCAAGGAGCGCGGAGGCAACCACACCGTGCTGCAAGGGGTGCCGCAGGCTCTGCCATCGCTTGTCAAGGCATTCCGCATCCAGGAAAAAGCTGCCAACGCAGGGTTTGACTGGGAGAACCCCGCTGATGTGTGGGAAAAAGTTGGCGAAGAATATCGCGAGGTGCAGCAAGAAATCGACACCAAAAACGCCGATCACCTTGAGGAAGAATTCGGCGACCTGCTTTTTGCCGTAATCAACGCCGCGCGCCTTTACAAGGTTAATCCCGAGAACGCTCTCGAGCGCACGAATCAGAAATTTATCCGCCGCTTCAACCACATCGAGGCCCGCGCAGCCGAGCAAGGCCGTGCACTCAAAGACCTCACCCTCAGCGAGATGGAAGCCCTCTGGCAAGAAGCCAAGGAGAAATAAAAAAATGATTCTTTGCATCACCGAGAAACCCAGCGTTGGGCGGGATCTGGCTAAAATCCTGGGTGCCAACATCTCGCGCGACGGCTATATTGCCGGCGGGGAGGGGTGCCCGTACGTGGTGACATGGACCTTAGGGCATCTCTGCTGCCTGAAAGAGCCCGGCGACTACACCGAAATGTGGCGCCATTGGAGTCTCAGCGCATTGCCGATGTTGCCCGCGCGGTTTGGCATAAAGGTGATTCCGGAGGAGAGGATTGAAAAGCAATTCCGCGTGGTTGAGGATCTTATCTCAAAAGCAGATGAGGTGATCAACTGCGGGGATGCCGGGCAGGAGGGAGAACTGATACAGCGGTGGGTGATGCAAAAAGCCGGAATAAAATGCCCGGTGAAGCGTCTGTGGATATCATCGCTCACCGACACAGCCATTCGCGAAGGCTTTTCCCACCTGAAGCCTGAGGCTGACTACGACAACCTCTACCATGCCGGCCTTTGCCGCGCCATCGGCGATTGGGTGCTGGGCATGAATGCCACGCGCCTCTACTCGCTGAAATATTCAGCCCCCGGCAAGGTGCTGTCGGTGGGCAGGGTGCAGACCCCCACCCTTGCGCTTATCGTGCAGCGCTACAAGGAGATAGCCAATTTTAAGAGCGAAGAGTATTGGGAGCTCCACACCACATATCGAGAGGTGGATTTCACGGCGCAGGGGGTGAGATGCGCATCAGAGGCTGAGGCCCAGGCGCTGGCCGAGAATCTTGCTCCTGAGGCCCTTACCGTGACCGGCGTAACGGAGAAAAACGGCCGAGAGGCACCGCCTCGCTTGTTTGACCTGACCTCCCTGCAGGTGGAATGTAACAAGAAATGGGGCTGGACAGCCGACGAGACCCTCCGCCTCATCCAGTCGCTATATGAGAAGAAGGTGACCACCTACCCGCGCGTCGACACTACATACCTTACCGACGATATCTACGCCAAGGTGCCCTCTATCCTGCGGGCCATGACTCCCTACGCGCCCCTTACCGCGCAGCTGCTCCAGGCCAAGCGCCTGCCCAAGAGCAAGAAAGTGTTTGACAACGCAAAAGTCACTGACCACCACGCCATTATCCCCACCGGGGAGAATCCTGCCGTGCTCGTCGGCGATGAGCGCAAACTTTACCATCTGATAGCCCTACGGTTTATCGCCGCATTCTATCCCGATTGCACGTTCACCTCCACGACCGTCACTGCCAGGGTGGACAAGACAGACTTCAAAGCCTCAGGCAAGGTAATAACCTCGCCCGGATGGCGTGTGCTTTTCGACAATAAGAAAGAAGACACCAATGCCGACGAGGACCAGCGCATCCTGCCGCCCATGCATGAGGGCGAGAGCGGTCCGCACTCGCCATTTGTAGTGAAAAAGACCACCCAACCGCCTAAGCCCTACACCGAGGCCACCCTGCTTCGGGCAATGGAGAGCGCTGGCAAAACCGTTGAGGATGAGGAGCTTCGCGAGGCTCTGAAGGAGAATGGCATCGGACGCCCGTCAACTCGCGCGTCTATAATTGAGACCCTGTTTCGGCGGCGCTATCTGTATCGCGAGCGGAAAAACATCGTACCCACCCGGGCCGGCATCGACCTGATCGAAACGATCCACGACCCCCTGCTCAAAAGTGCCAAGCTCACCGGCATTTGGGAAAACAAGCTCCGGCGAATCGAACGCGGTTATTATTCGGCACAGGAATTCGTAGCCGAAATCAAACGCTTGATTTCGGAAATCGTGATTATGGTGCTGTCCGACAATTCGTTACACAAAATCAAGGTCGAGGACGCAAAGCCCGAAGACAGCAAAGGGAAGAAAAAATCCGGAACAAAATCCGAGAGAGAGTCGGCCAAACCGGCCTCGACGCGCAAGCCTCGTGCCAGGAAGCCAATTGAGCGCCTCGACCAAATCAAATGTCCCAAATGCAAGAAAGGCCATTTGCTGAAAGGGAGCAGGGCCTACGGGTGCAGCCGCTATGCCGAGGGCTGCGACATGCGCTTGCCTTTTGAAGCCTATTCCCCTACCCTTTCCCCTGCCGAGTTGGCGGAGTTGCTCAAGGGATGATTGTGGTACCACAATCCGCACCTCTCCGAGGCGCGGAGTTGGGGGGGCTTTAAGTCCCCATGCCAAGGCATGGGGCTAACCACAATCACCGCATCTCCGATGCGGTACACCACAGCGAGGGGAACATGAGTGTGATGGCCGGGCCGCACGCGACCTCCCAGTCAACAGCCCAGTCATATTTGTCGTGGGCGAGCCGCCCACGACCTCCCAGTCAACAGCCCGGTCAACATCCCGGTGAGGGAACGGACGCACCATGGTGCGTCCCCACAAACGCCTGTGGTACAATCATATGCGTAGGGAATGTGTCGCGCGCAGGCCGCTCGCGACCTCCCAGTCAACTTCCCGGTCAAAATCACGGCGAGGGGAACGGACGCACCATGGTGCGTCCCTACAAACGCTTGGGGTACAATCATATGCGTAGGGAATGTGTCGCGCGCGGGCCGCACGCGACCTCCCAGTCAACAGCCCACTCATTTTGTCGTGGACGGGC
>CAZNRK010000004.1:0-7458 GCA_964575435.1 uncultured Bacteroides sp. | reverse complement strand
GCGGGCCGCACGCGACCTCCCAGTCAACAGCCCACTCATTTTGTCGTGGACGGGCCGCTCGCGACCTCCCAGTCAACAGCCCGGTCAATATCCCGTTGAGGGAACGGACGCACCATGGTGCGTCCCGACAAACGCCTGGGGTACAATTATATGCGTAGGGAATGTGTCGCGCGCGGGCCGCACGCGACCTCCCAGTCAACCTCCCGGTCAACGGGCGGGTTATTTGTGGAGGGTGTAGCCGGGGGCGAGGTATTGGCCTTTGTGGTCGGTCTGCTCGCCGAAGCGGATGGCATGCTGGGGGCAAAGGTGATAGCAGCGCAGACACATGATGCAGTCTTTGTGCCAGCGTGGGCGACCGTTTTCGATAGTGATGTTCTGGATAGGGCAATTACGGGCGCAGAGGCCGCATCCGGCGCAATCTTTGGTGGAGTGGAAATGTTTATGGCTGAACATGGTCCAGCGGAATATCGGCGAAACGACGGCAGTTTTGAGCCAAGCCCACGAACCCGGTACGACGTCGTCTTTGACCTCGTCGGGGTGGTCGAAGATAAATTCTGCAATTTTTGCCACACGATCAGGCATAGCCGCGAGTTTGGCCTCGACCACCTCTTTGGGGTCGGTGTCAAAACCGCGAAGGGCCACGTAAGTGTTTGGCATCTGCACAGAGAAAGCCGAGCGTGCGGTCCAGCCACGGCGAGCCATGAGGCGGCGCCAGACGTGGTGGGTGTGGCCGATGTCGTCGCCGCAGGTGCACACCATGTAGTGGTCCAGAGGCTCGGATGATGTGATCTTGGCCTGCAGAATCACCTGGCGAGTCAACTTCGGGAGATTCCAACCATGCACGGGAAAAACCCAAATGACGCGGCCATCGTTGACGCGAAGGTCGATGCGCTTAGGTTCGATCATCAATCCGGGAGGAAGGCGCAAAATTTCATCGCCGAGCACATCTTGAAGGTGATCAGCAACAATGCGAGAATTACCGGTTCCGGAAAAGCAGAATATCATAAGAGAAGAGAAAAGACAAGAAATGAAGAACTGTGATGAAGGGAGGATGATAATGGAGAGAGGAAAAGGTGGAGGTGGTCAGTCAAAAATGGGAATGATTTGAGAGGATAGGTGGAGGTGGTCAGTCAAAAAATGGGAATGATTTGAGAGGATAGGTGGAGGTGGTCAGTCAAAAATGGGAATAATTTGAGAGGGTTAGGTGGATTAGTGAATCTCGACTTGGGTGGCGCCGAAGCCGTATTCGCGAAAAGAAGCGTCTTGCCATCGGCAGCCTTTGTATCTATAAGCAAGTTCTTTAAGAATGGCCTTACGAAGCACACCGTCGCCCTTGCCGTGGATAAATACGATGCGCATGCCTTTGTGGCGAATGTTTTCATCCATCACTCGGCGGAACGTATCAACCTGGAGGTTAAGCATATCGGCCGGGGAGAGACCGGCTGTGGAGTCGACGAGCTCGGCAATGTGGAGGTCTACTTCAAGAGGGCGGTTGGTCTTAGGCTGCTTTTTCACCGGACGGCGCTCAGGAGCGGCATCACGGGCAGCTTTGGCCCTTGCCTCGCGGTCAGGAGTGGCGAGAGCGGAAAGGTCTGGCTGGCGATAGGGGCGGTCGTCCTTGATGATGTCAAGGGCGATGACCGGGCCGTCGAAATAAGGATTTGGAGCGAAGCAATGGAGCTTGAAAAATTTCGTGACGTCCATCTTGATTTCCACGCTCACCGGAGACTTCGGCGCAAATGGTTTACCGGATTTATAAGCCAGAATCTGCAAGCAGAGGCGCTCGAGGGAGGGGACTTCGTGTCGGGAGAATTCCTCGAGCAGGAGCTGGGTGCCGGGTTCAATAGTGTCGGCCCGGCGAAGGGTCCAGTCAGAGTCATCTGACGGGCGACTGAGGTATACAACCGAGAGATAGAAGTTTGAATCGTTCACCAGGTAAGCCTCGTAGGTCGACGTGGAGAGGGATTTGAGGTTTGAGGCCTCGAAAGCCAGCACGACGTTTAGCTTCTCGCCCTCGGCAGTCTCGATAAATGGCAATTGTGGAGCGGGATCCGGTTCAGGACGTGAAGGCACGGAAGTCCGGGGGCCGGACGCGGGTGTTGAGGTTGATGTCGATGCAGAAGAGGGAGCATCGGGTTTTACCTCGGGATAGAGCGAGGGGAAGAAGTTGGCATTCTGCACAACGACACATTCGCGAAGAAGCACGGAGGTTTCAAAGCCGTCTTCGTCAACGTAAGCAATATTTCCTTCAATCCTGACGATTTTTCCACCGCCTACGGAGTTGAGAAATCTGACTGTGTCGCCTATTTTTGCCATTTTTCAGTAACTTTTCAGCAAAGTTATGCATAATAATTTATTTTTTCCTAACTTTGCAATCGATATGTCACAAAAAAATTTAGATATCCGAAATTTTGACTACGATTTGCCCGAAGAACGCATCGCCAAGCATCCACTTGTTGAGCGCGAGAAGTGCAAATTACTGTATCGCCACCGTGATGGCCACCTCTCTGAGCACATTTTCGCCGACCTCCCCGGCCTGCTGCCCGAGGACGCGATGCTCATATATAATAATACGCGTGTGATCAACGCTCGCCTTCGATTCAGCAAAGCCACCGGCGCCGCCATTGAGATTTTCTGCCTTGAGCCTCACGCGCCGGCAGATTATGCCGAGAATTTTGCCGCGACCCGGGCGTGCGAGTGGACATGCCTGGTGGGCAACTCCAAACGCTGGAAGGAAGGCACGCTTACGATGACCATCAACGTAGAAGGCAAAGAAATCACACTCTCGGCAACGCGCGTGAGAAATAACGGCTCATCGTCGGTAGTAAGATTTGAGTGGAACGACCCAGAAGTGACCTTTGCCTCTGTAATTACAGCCGCCGGAGTGATCCCCATTCCGCCTTACCTCAACCGCGAGACTGAAGCCACAGATTCCGCTGATTATCAGACCGTTTACGCTCAGATTCGAGGCTCTGTAGCAGCACCCACAGCCGGATTGCACTTCACCGACAGCGTTCTGGACGAAATCTCAAAACGTGGCATTCCTCGCCGCGAACTCACCCTGCACGTCGGGGCCGGAACGTTTCAGCCCGTGAAGGATGACGATGTCAGCCGCCACGAAATGCACAGCGAGTGCATCGCCGTGCCTTTGAAGCTCATAGAGGAATTAGCCTCAACCGACAGGAAGGTCTATGCCGTGGGCACCACCACGGTGCGCACCCTTGAGAGCCTATACCATATCGGATGCATGATGCACCAAGGGCTGTGGCGCGGCGAGGTGGAGCAATGGTACCCCTACTCTCCCTCCCACCCTAATCTTACTGTAAAAGAAGCTCTTGGGATAATCGCCAAACGGCTGAGGGATAATGGCGAAAGCACGCTTATAGCCTCCACCCGCATCATCATCTCTCCGGGATATGATTACCGGCTGGTACAAGGGTTAATCACTAATTTCCACCAGCCACGGTCAACGCTCCTGCTGCTTGTGTCGGCACTGATAGGCGATGACTGGCGAGGGGTGTACGACTACGCCCTTGCCCACGATTTCCGCTTCCTCAGCTACGGCGATGCGTGCCTCTTCGAGAGATGATTGACAACCGCCTCTTTGAGAGATGATTAAGGAAGGGGATAGGTGAGCTCGGTGACAGCCTGGCGGTTGAAGCGGTCAGAGGGGTCTGTGAGGAAGATAGCATAGACCGTCTCGGGCTCCAAGGCCGGTACCGGGTTGCAAGATAGGACTTCCAGCACGCCTTCTGCTCCGACAGGGAAGTTTTTGCGATTAAAAGGCACAACAATCGGAAAAGCCTCGCCGTACTTGCATCCTACCTTCTCGCCAATAGCCAGAGGAACGGGCGAGAGAATCGTGGAGAACGTGCCACGGAAGGGGTTATCGCCCGGGAGAGCAGGCAGGTCGTTGAAAGAAGAAAATCCCTCAAGTTCCTTAGGCAGAACAAGAGCCACGGAGCGGTTACATTGCTGAAAGCGAGGGGTGTAGTTGCAGAGCTGCAGGTAGATCTGCTTGTTATTGTTCATGGGGTCTTGAATCATGGCGAAAGTCCACCAGGGGAGGTCTTGCCAAGAGACAGCGTTGTCGACAAAGACTTTACCGTCGTTGCGCCGTTGATACTCCGCTATGCAGTCTTCCACCTGTTTGCCCACTTGATACTGCAACGATAGCAACTGCTCGAAAAACAGGACCTGCACAGCGATCAGCACCACAGCCAGAGCCTTAAGAGGACGGAGCTTTTGGCCAAAGGCCTCCCGGAGCATCTGCATTGACAGAATCAGAAATATAGCGTTGGGCAGCAGCAACATACGCGAGGCAGCCATGCTGAGCACCACGAGCATAGCACACACCGCGACCACGAGTACCAGCCATATCACTTGCTCGCGCAATCTCGCCAACAAGACTCGCACTCCGCAGCGCATCCACACCAAGGCGCACATGGCCACATAGAGATACATCGGGAGCATGAAGCGGAAGAAAAAGCGCACCAAAGTGGCTGCAGAGGCCGGAGGGAGGTCGTGGTCCTTACGCATCAAGCGGTCGATGGTCGAGGGCGCGAAGACGCATACAAAGCACCCCACTGCAAGAAATGCCAGAGGCCATGCCAAGCGTTTGCGCCACCCTTTGGGGAGGTTTTTTCGCCATCCGGGAGCTATACCCGGGAAAAAGAACAGAAGAGCCACGGCAAAGAGCACGGGCAAAGAAAAGCCCTCGTGCATCATGCCCGTGCAGAATGCAAGGACGCTGATGCCGAAGATTTTTGCCGGAGTGTTGACTTTTTTCAAGTTATATATGAAGTAGAGCAGCCCCAGAGAGAACGCACAACTCCACATATAATTAATCATGAAATCATCCGAACCGAAATTTTCATACCAGGGGAAAAATTTCCAAATCCCGAGCAGCACGGCAGCCCACAACCAGCTATAGCGCAGACAACGCCGGCCAAGGCCAAAGTAAAACATCAGATAAGCCACAACCATTGACATCAATCCCTGACACACGCTCAGCACCCAGGCAGGGAGAGGCACGAAAAGGATCATGAGGATATTGGCGAGACGGCCGTTGACCAGCACCCAGTGATTCCACGCCGAGAAGCAAGCGTCGCTGAACGATTGGATAAGGGGGCCATCGAGCTTCCAGAAGTCTGACTCGGAAGTGCCTGTGCAGACAAACTGGTAGGTGATATCATCGTGGATCGGAGGGGTGAAATATTGCCATAGCGCAATGCCGATGCCATAGAGAAACAGCGACACCAGCGAGAGCGCTACCGCCCATTTCAGGAGGGAGGATGATGGGGTTGTGGATTGATTATTAGTGTGGGATGTCATTTAACAATAGAAGTAACGGTCAACGAGCCGGGCCATGAGCTCGGGGTCGGATTTTGCAGCGTCGGCCTCTGTCTGGTCAAAACTGCGAAGACGGCTGATCTGACCATCGATCATGCCCGGTGCGAAAATACCCTTGGCTTCAAACACCTTACGCATGTTCTCAAGAGCCGAGGCAGAATCACCGCAATTGGCGGGGAGGTGGCGCAAGGCCGCCACTTTGTCGGCAAATTCCGGGCGGTGGATGTCGACGTCGACGTAGCAGCGCTCGGCGATATCCAAAGCGTTTTCCAGTTCAAACCCATAGCGCACGGCCACAGCGAGGGCAGCCAAAAGGGTGTAGACATCGGCTGAACCGTCGGCCGAACGAATCTCAACCGTCTGCTTATCAGAGGCTTTGATGCCTGCCGACGAGCTTCCGGGATTGATCAGAGCACACATGTCGCCCTCGGCTGTCCACCCAAGAGGCACACGCACGAGCACCGAGCGGTTGCGGTCGCCCCAGCAGACGTTAGTCGGCGCCTCCTGGTGTGGCACAAGGCGGAAATAGCTTGTGGGGTTGGTGTTGCCGAATGCGGTGATGGCCGGAGCCAGCTCCATGAGTCCGGCGATGGCCTTGCGCGCCGTGTCGCTGAGTTTCTTGTCGGGGCCGACCATCATATTATTACCTTCGGCATCGACGATGCGCATGTGCACGTGGAGGCCTGAGCCCGCTTTGCCGGTTGTGATCTTCGGGGCGAAAGTTACGTTGAGATTGTTGCGGAAAGCAAGGTTGCGGATCACCCATTTGGCCAGCATCAGCTGGTCGGCGGCGTCTTCGGCAGCCACAGGGAGAAATTCAATCTCGTTTTGCTCGTAGACTACGCCGTCAAGGGTGAAATTGCCCACCTCGGAGTGGCCGTATTTGATGCGACCGCCGGTCGAGGCGATGTATTGCATGCAGAGTGCGCGGAAATCGCCCGACTTGGCAAAGGGGGCCGACTCGTGGTAGCCGCGCTGGTCGGTGGCGGGGAAGTCGCCCGAATCGGGGAAGATTACATAGTACTCCAACTCGCCCATTGCCTGGAAATAGAGCCCTGTTGTGGCAGTGAACTCCTGACAGGCCTTGTGGAGCGTATATTCCGGGGCACTCTCAAGCGGGGCGCCGTCCTTGTCGAAAAACGAGCAGAGCATCGTGACGGTCGGAATCTCGGCAAAGGGGTCGAGAAAGGCCGTACGGAAGCGAGGGAGCACGTAGAGATCGCTCGAGCCGGATGAAATGAAAGGGAAGAGGCTGGAGCCGTCGACTCTCTCGCCCAGACTCAGGATAGTGTCGAGATAAGCCAGGTCGTTGATTACGAAGTTGAGGGTCTTGAGCCGGCCGTCGGCAGCGGGGTACATGAAATTGACCATTTCGATGTCGTTCTCCACGATGTAGCGGATGACATCGTCTTTTGTGAAATCACGCGCCGGCTTCTGAAGAAAGCCCACCAGGGCGTTTTTATTAAGCAGGATATCTTTTTGGGGAGTGTTCATGGCAGTAAAAATTTAAGTATGCAAAGGTAAAACAAATTAATGACTTCAGCAAGAAGCAGTGAGAAGAAAAAATGGGCAAAGAGTGTGAGCATTTCAGAATTTTTGAGTAAATTTGCACGAAAATCCTGAATTTGATTTCAATATCACAAAAAACACTGAAAATAATCAACAGATACCTAAAAATATGAACGTTGTAGACAGATTTCTCCAGTACGTAAAATTTGATACGCAGAGCGATGAATACACCAATCTCACCCCTTCAACCCCGGGGCAGATGGTCTTCGCGCAGCACCTTGAGAAAGAGCTCCGGGGCATGGGGCTTGAGAATATCTCGCTTGATGAAAACGGCTATCTGATGGCCACCCTGCCCGGCAACGTGGCCGGCAAGCCCACCATCGGCTTCATAGCCCATCTTGACACCAGCCCCGACTGCTCAGGCAAGCACGTGCAGCCCCGCATCGTGAAAGATTACGACGGCGGCGTGATTGTGCTCAACGCGGAGACCGGCACCAAGCTCGACCCTCATGAATTTCCCGAACTCCTTCACTACATCGGCCAGGATCTGATCGTGACCGATGGCAACACCCTGCTCGGAGCCGACGCCAAGGCCGG
>CAZNRK010000003.1:27283-74924 GCA_964575435.1 uncultured Bacteroides sp. | reverse complement strand
GCACGATCGAGTGCTCCTGGAGGTTGTGACCCTCGCCGGGGATGTAGGAGTTGACCTCCTTACCGTTGGTGAGACGTACACGCGCAACTTTGCGCATTGCCGAATTAGGCTTTTTGGGGGTGGTGGTGTAGACACGCACACACACGCCGCGACGCTGAGGGCAGCTGTCCAGGGCGGGCGATTTGCTCTTGTCTTCCAGGGCCACGCGTCCTTTTCTTACTAATTGCGAAATAGTAGGCATCTTAGTTTTTTAGTTTGCGTTAAATTTTATATTTCTTTTTCTTTCAAAAATTCTTACATTCACACACATCCAAAACGCCCATTACCGCCTGATACTCAAAATCTTAGCAGCAATTAGACGCACAGATGGCTTGAAAAGCACTGCAAAGTTACGCATTATCTTGCAGATTACCAAACATTTTCGCAATTTTTTCTCAATTATTTTTCTATCCTTGCGGCGTGTACGGAATTTCACGTGCGAAATTCATTTTATGAACTTTTCAGCTATATTCAACCTTAAAATTTGGAGCAACACGCATTACATATTAGAAATAAAGCGTAAATTTGCACTATGATGGATATCACTGATACAATTTCAAACTATAACAGCCGGATGGAGCACAATGAGCCCGGCGAGGCCGTGAATGTCCTCACCTTGGCAATCGCTCAGGCACTGAAGGAAGACGATACCAAATCTCTGGCACAACTCTATTTTCTCAGGGGCAAGACCTATTGGCGGCTGGACAGGCGCGGGGCAGCTATCTCGGATTATGAACGGGCAGTGGCTCTCGACCCTGACTCTGATGCCGGCCCGGCTTTGACCCTGGCCCGCGACATCATGAACTTTTTCAATCCCGACCTCTTTAACCCCTAACGGGTTATGAGCCTGGTGGCCAGGATTTTGGCGCCATGGCGCGGGAGCAGGTCGGAGATGTAGCTCTCAAGGGTTGAAAGGTCGGCCTCGGGGTCGTAGATGTTGACGAGCATGAGCAGCCGGGAGGTCGAAGGGGTGAGTTTTGTACGCTCGCAGTCGCTGGTGGGGGTGCCGATTCCGCCCACGGCATCGCGATAGATGGGGAGGTGGGCAATGTTGAGCGGCCCGCGCCCTATTGCCTCAAATTCCTCGCCTTCACGACCCACACCCAGGGTAAGCGCCTCACCCTTAATCTTATCGGCATCAAAACCGTCGATTGAGTGGCCCGTGGTCACAGAGATGAGATTTATAAGGTCGATGGCCGTGAGGGTGCGATACAGCTCCATACCCTTGACCATGCGACGCGTGAGAGCTTCGGCCGAAGGGCGATAGCGATTCGGCTCCTTGCCGCAGCGCTTGTAGGCGGCACGCGTGGCAGCGATGGCCGGAATTTTGTTGACCATCTCCATGGCCAGTGATGAATGTATCTGCTCGCCAAGAGCGGTGAGTTCACCCCAGAGGACGTTGGAGGTCGGGGAGTTATCTATTTGAGCCTCAACAGCTAAGACGCGCAAGTGAGGGGCCGCTGCGAGGATTTCGTCGGAAAGGATTATATCGATCAAAGCAAACGAAAATGAAAGTTAAGAGTTGAGGAATGTGTTTGGGAGGGTCTCAGCTGCGGTAGTTTTCCGCGCGGTCGCGGATGGCTTGGAAGATGCGTCGGTCCGCCTCGGTGAGAGTAAGGCCGCGGCGAGCCATCATGCGCGAGGCGATGTCAAAAAACTTTGTCATTGATACATCAACGTAGCCTCCCGCTCCGCTCTCGCAAAACGAGGCCACAAAGGGCCGAGGGAAACCAGAGCCGTGGATGTTGACCCCAACGCCAAGAGTGGTGGCGGTGTTGAGCATGGTGTTGATGCCACACTTTGTGTGGTCGCCCATAATGACGCCGCAAAACTGCAAGCCCGTGGGCAGGAATCGTTGTGCGGGATAGTTCCAGAGCTTGATGGGAGTGTAGTCGTTCTTGAGATTCGAGGCCACGCAGCCTGCGCCGAGGTTGCACCATTCGCCAATCACGGCATTGCCCAGAAAGCCGTCGTGAGCTTTGTTGGAATAGCTCTGCATGACCACGTTGTTGAGCTCGCCGCCTACCTTGCACCAGGGGCCGATGGTGGTGCCACCATAGATTTTCGTGCCCATGTTGACCTGAGCATGCTCGCACACGGCAATCGGTCCACGCAGGCAAGATCCTTCCATCACCACGGCGTCGCGACCGATATAGATGCATCCGCCCGTTGTGTTGAGAAATGCACCTTCCACGCTCGCGCCCTCCTCGATGAAGATGCGCCCGGAGTCTCCGATTACGGTGCACGTCGGGCTCACGGGTTGCGACCGGCGGCCGGCGGTGAGGCGGTCAAAGTCGGCCTCAATGGCTTTGGGGTTAAGCAGAAAGAGGTCATAGACGTGGAGGATCTCCCCCACCCCGGGCACCTGATGCGAAGCCACCTCTCGCGCTCCGGGAGCCGAAAGGTCGGGGTATTTTTCTTTGAGATAATCCACGCTGACGCGCACTGCACAGGGCGCTCCGATTTCTGCCTCCCACTTCTCGGCGATGGTGGTGATGCCAAGGCGCAGGGCGCTGACGGGGCGCGTGTAGGTCAGAGGCAGGAGGTTTTCGCGCACTTGGGCGTCGTCGACCAGCACAACGTTCGGATTGTTCATATCCGGTGGAGGTTAGGAGTTGAAAATCAGCTCTTTGGCCTCGGCCAAAGTCTTACCTTTGAGGTCTTTGGGTGACAGCAGGAAGGGGCAGCCGGGGTCAGGCCAGTTGATGGCAAGGTCGGCATCGTTGTATATCACCGACATCTCTGTCTCAGGGGCATAGCGGTTGTCGACCTTATACTGGAACTGGGCCACATCGCTCATCACCACAAAGCCGTGAGCAAAACCACGGGGCACGAAGAGCTGACGGGCATTTTCAGCGCTGAGCTCCACGAGCAAGTGGCGCCCGAAGGTTTCGGAGCCGGGACGCAGGTCCACGACGCAGTCAAACACACGGCCTTGCGACACCCTCACGAGCTTGGCCTGAGCAGCCTCGCCTCGCTGCAGGTGCAAACCGCGAAGCACACCGCGGCGCGACACCGATTCGTTCTCTTGTACGAATTTCACTCCGGGGATCCGGGCGTCGAATTCCTCAAGTTTGAATGATTCCATAAAATAGCCTCTGTCGTCGCCAAAGCGCTGAGGCTCAATGATCCACACGCCGGAAATTTCTGTTTCTGTAAATTTCATGTTTCTATATCTTATTTTTGTTTTTTGTCCAAAATTTTGCGGGGAGGAGAATGCCGGGCCCGCAGCACAGCGCCCAGAGGGCGAGCATGGCCGGGGAGCCCGGGAGCGAAAGCCGCTCAAAGCTGTCAGGAGCATAAAGCACCGCCGAGAGCGCCACTGCCGAGAGCATGGCCAGCAGGAAAAGCACGATCCAGGCCAAAGCTCGGTCGCGCTTCCATTGACGGAAGAAGATCACACATCCGGCCAACAGGGTCAGCGGCACGAGCCAGTAGCGGAAGAGGGCGAAGGGGCTGCGCTTGGTCATGAAGGGAGTGTAGGGGCCGTCATGGTTGTAATATTCGCGTCCGTAGAGCAGGTGGTAATCAGTGAGCGCCGTTTTTACGCGGGTGCCGAAACCGGGCCACGGAGAGTGGTAACGGTTTAATAGAGAGTCCATTGCGGGTGCGCCGCAGAGCAAGAGTATCATCTTGCAGTCGTAGTAAGTGTTGCGGTCCGGTTTGGCGTTAAACTCGACGAGCAACTGCTTCAGGCGGGGATTATCGGTGCTGTCGGGCGAAAAATTCACACCTGTGCGGCATACCACGTTGTAGCGGTTAATCAATGTCACCGTGCTGGATGTGATCACGCCAAGCTCTCTGCTTGTGCGGAAATATTGATAGAATGGAGCCATGAGCGAGGCTCCGGCAAGCAAGGCCACGACCCATTTACACCTGCGCCTGAGCACAAAAACTCCAACCACTGCCACGCCTAAAGCCCCAAAAAGAGCCACGGACGCCGGTCTGAGCATGAACAGGGCCACCAGCGAGCAAAACATCACCCACGGCGCCCACCGGTTCACCTCTTCGCGCCTCAAAATCAGATACACCGAGGCCACAAGAAAAACAGCGCAAGAAATTGATAACGATTCGGTCAGAATGCTCGTAACGAAGGTGCTGATGCCGGGAGCAAGGGAATAATAAATGGCAATGACCGTGGCGACCCCGCCGCTGCGGGATGCGCTGCGAAGCAGATGCCACAAAACGATGATCGAGAGCATGAACGCGGCCGCCTGGGTCGCCACCACTCCGATGCGCCAGTTCTCTATCCCTAACAGCTTATGCCACAGTGCGATAAGTAAGGGATAACCGGTGCTGCGGAAGTGATCATAACCGCGATTGAGCACGTTGTCCACGGCTCCGATGTATGTTGGGGTGTCGTCGGCATCGCAGATGCCGTCGGTGAGGAAAATTATCACCAGATTAACGGCGGCGAGGCCCAATGTGAGCCATAACTGCCGGGGGATTAGGTAATTAATCCGACGATTCATGATAATCGCTTTCGGTGTTAACGTTCCAGATGGCCTCGCGGCCGGGTCCGTGCCCCATGGCGGTGTCGGCGGCAAGAATGGCCGTGAGCATGGAATGGTCCATGTTATTGTAGCGATGCTGGCCGTTGCGCCCGATGCAGTAGAGGTTGGGAATGGAGTCGAGACAGGCTCGGATTTTGTCCATGTCTTTGTACGAGCCGAAATAGGCAGGATATGCCTTTGGCATCTTGACTTCTACAGTGTCGAGAACCTCGTCGGCGGAGTCGAGGATTCCGATTTTCACCATTTCGCCAATGGCTGAACGGATGAATTCGTCCTCCGGGGCCGTCCACATCTCATCGCCCTCGTTGCAGAAATATTCCAGGGCAATCCAGGTGGTGGAGGGGTCTGCGACCATGTCCGGCGACCAATTGTTAATTATCTGCATTCGCCCGACCTTCACTCCCGGCTCCTGGATATAGATCCATGTGTCGGTTGTCTGCTTGATTTTCAGCTTTTTGACAAGAAGACCCACTGTGATGAAGTCGCGGTACGGAAGCTCGGAAGCTGCTCGGGCCACATCCCGGGGCACCTGAGCGCCTTTCAGAGCGGCCACGAGATCCTTGATGGGCATGGAGGAGAAAACGACGCGGCAAGGTATCGTTTCGTGCTCACCGTCAGACCTTTGCGCCTCAACGGATACGATTTCGCCATCCGGGCCTACGTTGAGAGCCGTGCAGCGCGTGTTGAGCTCTACCGAGCCGCCTTTTTCGCGAATCATTTCGGCCAGACGTTCCCACATCTGTCCGGGGCCAAGGCGCGGGTATTCAAATTCCTCGATGAGCGAGGTTTCCTTTTTCTTGTTTTTGATATGCAACGCGCTAAGGAGCAGATCTTTAAGCAGGGAAGCGATTGACAATCCCTTCACCCTCTGCGCCCCCCAGCCTGCGTCAAGGTCGCGAGGATGCACACCCCAGACTTTTTCGGTGTAATCCTCAAAAAATGTGGTGTAGAGGGGGCGGCCGAAACGGTTGATGTAGAAATCCTCAAGGCTGACCTCAGGGCGCTTGTGCAGCTGAGCCATAAGGTAGCCCCAACCTGCGCCGATGGTGCGTCCCAAACCGAGATTGCGAACCACCCCCCAGTCAAATTTCAATGGATAGGGGAAGAATTTGGCTCGGTGATAGATGTGTGAGAAGCGTGGACGCAGCAGGAGATCGCCGTCGGAAGCGGGCAGAATGGTGTGCCATAGATCGCTGACTGTCTGCGACTTGGTGAAGAACCGATGACCTCCGATGTCGAGGCGGTTGCCATTGTGGACCACCGTGCGGGAGATGCCACCCACGCAGAAATCAGCCTCAAGAACGCGCACCGCTCCGGGATATCCGCCCTCAAGCAGACTCCAGGCGGCGGTGAGTCCGGCCGGACCTCCACCGATAATCACTGCGCAATCTTTTTGTGACATATCTGCTGCAAAGTTACAACGGAATTACATCAATTCCAAACAAATAACGAAAAATCAAGGAAAAATTAAAGATGAGGAGCAATCGGAGGATAGCAGCCCCTCAAAATTTCGGTTTCGACATGATTGCCAATGCTAATTAGTGATACAGAGGCGCAAATTTTTAGTTAAAACTCTTAATTCTAAAAGATTTTGCAAAAAAATCTGGAAAATCGTTTTGCTATTCGGGCAAAAATGATTAATTTTGCATTAGATACGCAACTCCACCCGAAAGTGGGGTTGAATTTCCACATGTGTATGAATAGGATTCTTGCTTGCATGTTTGCTCTATTGGTCGCCCTGGCCGCTATGGCGCAGGTGCCGTCTGATTCTGCAAATGTCTACTTCAAAATAAGCCAATGGCGCTTTGACCCGTCGCTTGACGGCAACGCTGCCTCGATGGACTCTTTCATCGACGCGGCCCGTGCGGCTTATGCCGAGCAGAATCTTGACCGAATCGAGGTGCGCGCCTATGCCTCGCCCGATGGCCCGGACAACTTCAACGCCCGCCTCTCGGCTCGGCGGTGCAGCACGATCGTTGACCTCATCACCTCCCGCACCGATATTCCCCGCACGCTCATCCGGGCTCGAGCCATGGGAGTGTCGTGGGAACAGCTGCGCAAAATGGTGGCCGAGACCCCTGATGTGCCCTCGCGCGCGCGTATCTTA
Organism: uncultured Bacteroides sp.; assembly: GCA_964575435.1. Classification (GTDB taxonomy): domain Bacteria; phylum Bacteroidota; class Bacteroidia; order Bacteroidales; family Muribaculaceae; genus CAG-873. The sequence goes on along the minus strand of CAZNRK010000003.1, from coordinate 68,264 downwards.
AATATTATTGACAACACCCCGGTCTGGATCTTCGACTCCAACGGCAAGATCGTAGACGGTCGTAAAAAGCAGCTCATGGACCTGCGCGGAGGCCGTCCCTACCGATGGCTTTTAGCCAACATCTTTCCCAAGATGCGCAGCGGCGTGGTGATATCCCTCTGGCTGAAAGCCACCCCGACAGCCGCCTCCGAGACCACCGAAACAGCCAAATCATCAGACAAGTCAGAGATTTCGGGCATGTCAGACGGGTCGGACATTTCTGACAGGTCGGACATTTCTGACAGGTCGGACAAGTCGGACAAGTCGGACAGGACCGAAAAGTCCGAAAGGTCTGAAAGGTCCGAAAAGTCCGAAAAGTCAGACTGGTCAGAATCTTCAGAATCGTCCGTGGCCGGCGAAGCCCCCACCCCGCGCCACATTCTGGCACTGAAGACCAATATGCTCTACTACGCGGCCCTTACCCCCAACCTCGAGCTGGAATGGCTCATCAACGACCTTTGGTCGGTGGCTGTGGAGGGCAATGTGGCCTGGTGGGGCAGCTACAAGACAGACAAGAGCTTCCGTCTGGCGGTCTTTGACGGTGAAGTGCGTCGCTGGATCAAGCCTCGCGCCCCGTGGCACGGCCTTTACATCGGCCTGCTGGCCGGTGGCGGCTACTACGACATCTCCAACGGCGACCCCGGCCACTATGGCTCCGGCCTTTTGGGTGGTCTCTCAGTGGGCTATTCATGGCCTATCGGAAAGCGTCTATCACTTGATGCCGAGATCGGCGTCGGATATGCCTTTATCCACGATAAGGAATACAACCACATCGACGGCCACCACGTCTATGCCCGCACAAAAAACATCAACTACTTCGGTCCCATAAAAGCCAAACTTTCAATCTCCTGGCGATTTTTTGACGTAAACAAATCCAAACGCTCCAAACAAGCAAAATGACGCGCTTCCACTCCGGCATATTATCCGCATTAGCCGCCATGATGTTGATTCTGACATCATGCCGGCAGGAGTTGTGCTACGACCACTTCCCCACCCTCCACGTAGATCTCTCGTGGGAGACCGCATGGGAGCGCGACTATGGCCAATACCACCTCGAGGACTGGGACGCCGAATACCACGGCATGCAATACACCGACCTCATGCCCGGAATCCCCGAATGGGTGAACCTTATCACATATTACGACAACAACGAATACCGCGAGCACTACATGAGTCCCGAGGGCGAGAAAATGCAGGTAGTGGAGAATAAGAAATCCTCGATGCTGCTTTATAATGGCGACACCGAGTACATTGTGCTCTCTGACGTGGCATCGGCCAACAACGCCCGCGCTACAGCCACCAACCGCTCTCGCGCCACGCTCACCCACATGATGGAGCGCTACCCGGCCTCCCGCCTTACAAATCCGCCCGACGTGCTTTATGCGGCTTACATCGACAACGTTGACCCCGTCTCCAACCACGAGGTGCGCCATATGCCCATCAAGATGCAGCCTCTGGTATATACTTACATAATCATCTATGAATTTGACTACGGTTTGAAGTACGCCACCATTGCCCGAGGCGCCCTCGGCGGCATGGCCGAGTCGGTTTATCTCCGCACCGGCACCACATCGGAGGAGAGCTCTATCATCCTCTTTGACTGCGGCTTCAAGAGCTACGGCTGCCGCGCCGAGGTCCGCTCTTTCGGTGTGCCCGGATTCCCTGACGAATATTACGGCCGCACGGCTGCCGACGCCAAGCCCAGAGAATACAACCTCAACCTCGAAGTCATGCTTCGCAACGGCAAAGTTGTCGAATTCAACATCGACGTCACCGACCAAGTCAAAGCCCAGCCACGAGGCGGCGTGATCAAAGTCACAGGCCTCCGCATCGAAGACGAGCAAGCCCAAGGAGGCACGAGCGGAGGTGGATTTGACGTTGACGTTGACAACTGGGACGACAACGAAACCTACGAAATCCTCTTCGGCAACCAGACAAAATAATCATCATCCTATCATATAATCCCATTACTCTCAGCAACATAACTCTTACAAATTTAAAAAAACAACAAACAAATAAACAACTAAAAAAACAAAATCATTAATCTCTAACCCTTAATCACAATGAAAAGAAGTCTCTTTTTCCTTGCTTTAGGTGCTGTGGCACTTACTGCGTGCACTTCTGAGGAAGTGATTGACGATGCAGCAAAGCAGAAAACTGCGATCCAGTTCGAGCAAGTGGTCAACAAGTCCTCTCGCGCTGACGTTGAGGACCTCACCGGCAACGGTCTGGAAAAATTCTGCGTCTTCGGCTACTACGTATCTCCCGCAGATGGCACAAACCCCTCAACCACCGTTAAGGTCTTCGACAACGTGCTCGTGACTAAGACCCAGGGCACAACCGACTGGACCTATGCAGGTGAAACCCGCTACTGGGTGCCCGGTGCCAAGTACTACTTCTACGCTTACAGCTGCGGCTCTACTCCCGCCCTTGACACCACTGACGGTGAATCAGGCAAAGGTTCTTTCGGCTTTAATTACAGCGCCAGCACCCCTAATGCCCGCGCTCTGAGAATCAATGGCTACCTGTGCGACCACACTCACCAGCACGACCTCATCTTCGCATCCAATACCGGCGCAGTTGAAGGCGACCAGTACGCCGGCATCACTCGTGAAGCAGGTGACAACACTCCTGTTTCATTCCAGTTCCAGCACCTCCTCTCAAAAGTTAAAGCTGAATTTGCCAGCAACCTTAACGAGGATTACAATGTAGAAATCTCCAACGTACGCATCGAGAACGTCTACAACAAAGCCGACTTCTCTCCCACAGACGGCAACTGGGATAACTACCAGAATCGTGAAGGAGCATTGGTTTATCTCCTTAACAACCTGAATGACGAGTCAGTCAACCCCATCGACTTCAATCGCACTTATGACGCTGAAAACAAACTCGTCTTCACTCCCACCAACCACGCTTACGTTCTTCCCAAAGCCTATGGCGAAGATGAAGTAAACCTGAAGTTTAACGTTCGCATTACAAAAGACGGCGCGCTGGTAATCGCAAAAGAAATGCAGGGCACCTTCCAGCCCACATGGCAGGTGAACCACAACTACACCTACAAAGTCACCATCGATGGTAACGCACTTGATCTTAAAGGCATTGTCTTCACCGTTGACTATGAGAACGGCGTAGTAGTAGATTGGAGCAATAACAACACCTTCGAGCTTACTACAGTAAAATAAAGCTCCTTCCATCCATCTCACAATTAACCCCCGAGGCAGCTCCGGCCGCCTCGGGGGATGTTTTTATGGTGTGGGCCACCTGTGGCTATTGATGTGTGGTGGTGTGGATAGGATTTATTTGCGAGGCACGGTAATGCCACTGTCGGTACCCAAAAGCCAATCGGCAACCGTGACTTGCATTAACACGGGTTTCGAGTTATCGTTGGGGATGGTCAAGCCATATGTGTAAGATTGGCCTTGCCGCCAGGAGGCAGTGAAAGAGGCGGTGGCGGTTTGCTCCCCTTCGTAGACGTTATTGCTGTAAAGATCGTAGGTGATGGTCAGGTCCACCTCAGTCTCAGGCGAGGGGAGGGCAAAGACAGCACCGCTAATGGCCAAAGCGTCGACGCGCTCCTTATCGTTGACCGTAGTGTTGCGCACCGGGATAGAAATCTCACCATAAGATTGCTGCGACCAAGAGGCCACGAAGTCGTTGGTCTGTTTGGTGGATTGCACTTGCGCCGGAACGATAGAGAATGTCCCCGACGTAGCCACATTGGCCAGCTCGATGCGCTTGACCTTGATGTAGTCACTCTTTACCACCGGAGCTGTGGATGTGATATCGCCGAAAGCTACGGTGAAATTGAGCAGCGAAAGTGCATGGGAGAAATAGAAACCAATAGGCGACTGTGCGGAAAATTCCTCCGGGTCAAGCTTGCGGCGGTGAGTAGCCACCAGGATATCAGTGCCTTCAGTGTGGTCGGCCGGCAGCGAGTAGGAGAAAGTGAGGGCGTTGTGGTCGTATTTGACGTCCTTGTAAATCTCGGTGCTGTAAGGATGCACAGCCACAAAAGAATGGTCGTGGCCCGGCATCCAGAACTGAATGTTAGCACACTCCCAGTCGTTGCCCTTACCTGTATACGTGACAGGGTCGCCGGCGAAGGTCACCGTCGTGGTGCCGAAAGTCATGTCGCCATAGACCATAAACGGCGCAAGATACACCGACTGCGCAGTGGTGACATCGGCGCGCGAGATCGAAGCCACGTCAAAGGTCACCGACGGGCCCTTCTTCGTCTTCAAATCCTCAGGAGAGGAAGTAGAGGTGCACGCCGAAGCCAGACACATCAAAGATGCAAAAAAGGATATATTTCTAAGCAAGTATTTCATCGGTCAAAACTAAAAAATATAAGGGTCGCAGACCCCCTAACTTCAATTAAGATACAAAGTTAGCAATTTTCCTCCAAAACTGCAAACCTTTAAACACAATTAACCTTCCGCCCCTCTCAAAACTTCGGATTTCACGGATTAGAAGGATTTTCGAGTGTGCAGTCGCCACTTGTGGCGACTGCACCGGGGCAATGGTGGTATGATGGGATTTTCACAACAGGAGTACAGGAGAACATTTTTTAGAAAGCATAGCAATTTGATAGTTAGGCAATTGTAGGGACGTACCATGGTGCGTCCGTTCCCTTGACCGGGAAGTGGCCGTCGGCTCGACAGCCACATTTTGAATATAACTACAGATTTCATGGATTTGATGTCATATTCGTGTAATAGGTGAAATCCGTAGTTTTCGTCTGCTTTTAAGAAATCCGTAGATTTAACCAAAGTAAAATTGCGGTTTTGGAGGATTTTTTTGCTCATATGAGAAAAAATGATTAATTTTGGCGGATAATTTATTTCTCTCACTTATTTCTTGTTTATGGAAACGCGTGTCCCCTCCTCTAATAAGGAGCAAATCCTCAATCCTGAAGCAGCTGAGGCTGCTGTATCTGCTGAAGTTGTTGTTGAACCTCAAATCGACCCGGAGGCTCAGGCCGAAGACCTCGTAACGGAGGCTGAAGACCAGGAGCAGCTGGAGCAAGCCACTGAGCAGGCTGCCGAGCAGGAGCTCACCAAGGCCGAAATCATCGCCCGAGCTAAGGAATTGCTCGAGAAGGATGGCTCGGAGGTGGCTCGTGAGGCTGTGGGGGCTCTACGCCACCGCTTCGAGAGCATCCGCAAGCAGGAGATTGAAAACGCACGTACACTCTGGGCTGAGGAGGGCAATGCCCCGGCTGATTTCCAGCTGGCTCCGGATGCAGAAGAGGAGGAATTCGCCTCTGTGCTCGCTGCCCTGAAGGCTAAACGCGAACAATGGCTTCAGGCCCGCATGCAGGAGCAGCAGGAAAACCTGGCTGCCAAAAACGCTATAATCGACAAGATTATTGCTTTGGCTGAAGACACGGACAACGTGAACCGTACTTTCCCGGAATATCGCGAGCTGCAGGAGCAGTTCAATTCTATCGGCCGTGTGCCTGACACTGAGGAAACCGACCTCTGGAAGCGCTTCCAGGAAGCTCGCGAACGCTACAGCGATAACCTCAAAATCAATAAGGAGCTTCGCGACTACGATTTCAAAAAGAACCTCGATGCCAAGCTCGCGCTTGTTGACCAGGCCTTGGCTCTGGCCGGCGAGACCGACATCATCGCTTCTTTCCGCGCCCTGCAGCAGCTCCACGAAAAGTGGCGCCAGATTGGCCCGGTGGCCAAAGAGCTGCGCGAGGAGCTGTGGCAGAAATTCCAGGAGGCTTCGGCTGTGATACGCAAGCAGTACCAGGCTCATTTTGAGGAGCGTAAGGCTCGCGAGGCAGCCAACGAGGGGGCTAAAAACGCCCTTTGCGACGAGCTTGAGGCCGTGGATTTCTCTACTGCCGACTCTTTCACAGCATGGGACGAACTCACCGCCCGCGTGCTCGACATACAGATGCGCTGGAAGGCTATCGGATTTGCATCGCGCAAGGTTAATAATGCCATTTTTGCCCGTTTCCGCGAGCTCTGCGATGCATTCTTCAACGCAAAAGCTGAATATTACAAGAAGGTGAAGGAAGGCTACGCCGCCAACCTCGCCGCCAAGACCGCCCTGGTCGAGGAAGCCGAGGCTCTGCAGGAGAGCACCGACTGGCGTGCCGCCACCGACCGCTTCCTGGAGATGCAGAAGCAATGGCGCACCATTGGCGCCGTGCCTAAAAAGCACAGCGAGGGCATCTGGAAACGTTTCCTTGCCGCTTGCGACCATTTCTTTGACGCTAAAAAGAAGGCAACATCAGGCAAGCGCACCCAGGAGCAGGAGAATCTCAAAGCCAAGCAGGAAATCATCTCTGCCATCACCGCCATCACCGGCGACAGCCAGGAGGACCTCGACCGCCTGCGCCAGCTTCAGGATCAGTGGCAGCAGACCGGCTTCGTGCCTTTCCGCGAGAAGGATAAGGTGAACGAGGCCTACCGCGAGGCTGTCGGCACCGTGCGCCGCCGCTTTAATAATAAGGAGCGCAAGGCCGGCATCGAGCGGTTTGAGACGAACATCTCTGCCATTGAGGGCGACGCTCAGAAGCTGATGCGCGAGCGCGACCGTCTGCTCCGTGCACGCGAAGCGCGTCGCAACGAGATTCGCACCTACGAGAACAATATCGGCTTCCTGACCTCGAAATCGGCTACCGGACGCAGTCTGGTCAACGATTTCAACCGCAAGATCGAGCGTCTGAAGGCCGACATCTCCCAAATCGATGAGAAAATCGCCCTGATCGACGGAAAACTCAAAGAAACCAACTAATCGGGCCGGCTTTTTTCTCCGGCAGTAAAGTATATCTTTCTTTAAAGACTAAACCACTGATTCAGCAGGGCTTGCCCTCGACCTCCATGTAGGGGGCGCCCTGCAAAATCACTCCTAACTCCTTTCTCCTCTCACCTCACTAATATATGAACGACCCTCAAGGAAAGTACGGCAAATTTATCCCCACCATGCTCTGGCTCTCTGACATGGTGATCGTGAATCTGCTCTTTTTCGTGGTGCTTCTATCACATCCGGAGGCGATGCACAGCAGCTCCTCACGTCTGCTCTGGGTGCTGGTGAATACCGCCAACCTCCCCACCCTCTTCTGGATTACCCCCCAGAAGATTCAGTTGCGCGCCTTTTACATGGAGTTCGTGATCTCCAGGGCGGTGACGGCGGTTGTGATCCACGCCCTTGTCTTCATTACTCTGCTTACGTTTCTTAATGTGAGCGTGCCGCTATCGGCTCTTTTGCAGTTTTACGGCATGATGCTCCTGGCTGTGCCCCTATGGTGGATTTTTACCCGCCACTTGCTCAAGGTGCTCCGCCGCAGGGGGTATAACTTCCTGCGCGTGGTGGTGGTCGGAGGCGGCCCCACGGCGCAGCGCCTGATCGAAGAGATAAAGAGCAACGCCGGCTTTGGCCTCAACATCGTGGGCATCTTTTCTGACCAGCCTCACAGCGAGTTTCCTTACAAAATCACCGGTCCGCTCTCGGCTCTTGGCGATTTCGTGAAGAAGGAGCACGTAGACCAGATCTACTACACTATCGCCGGCGAAAACGAGCGCCTGATCTCCAACGCCCTGCACGTGGCCGACGAAAACATGATCGACTTTTTCTACGTACCGCTGATCTCCCGACGCGTGAACCGCGGTTTCGATCTGCACAACATCGGCTCGGTGCCGGTGATGGCCGTGCGCAGCAATCGCCTCTCCTCGGCCTTCAACCAGGGCCTGAAGCGAGCCTTTGATATTGCCTTCTCGGGGCTGTTCCTGCTGGTTTCGCCGGTGATTTTCATCCCCATTGCCATAGCCATCAAGCTATCCTCGCCCGGGCCTGTCTTCTTCGTGCAAGAGCGCACGGGATATAAGGGCAAGACCTTCAAGTGCCTGAAATTCCGCACGATGCGCGTCAATGATGACGCCGACTCCAAGCAAGCCACGCGCAACGACGACCGCACCACCCGCCTGGGTGCATTCCTGCGCAAGACCAGCCTCGACGAGCTTCCGCAATTTATCAACGTCTTTCTGGGCGACATGTCGGTGGTGGGGCCGCGCCCCCATATGCTCAAGCACACCGACCAGTACGCCAAACTGGTTGACCTCTACATGGTGCGTCACATCGTGAAGCCGGGCGTAACGGGTTGGGCACAGGTCAACGGCTACCGCGGCATCACCGACGAGCTCTGGAAGATGCAGAAGCGCGTGGAGTATGACGTATGGTACATCGAAAACTGGAGTTTCCTGCTTGACCTGAAGATCATCTGCCGCACCGTCTACAACGGTGCCGCAGGAGAGGAAAACGCCTTTTAATCTTTAATATTCAGAATTTCCTTGTTTCCACACCCCATGAAAAATTTCGTTATCACCATCGGACGGCGCTTCGGCAGCGGAGGACGCGCTTTGGGCCGCATCCTCTCCGAGAAGCTCGGAGTGCCCTTCTACGACAAAGAACTCCTGCTCGACGCGGCTAAAAAGGCCGGCATGAGTGCGGAATTTTTCGAGCGCAACGACGAGCGTGTGCCCCAGTTTCTCAGCGGCATCATTCCCTTCAGTTTCGGTGTGAATCCCATGCCATGGTATGTGGGCACGACCTCGATTTCCGACGATTCGCTCTACCACACCCAGAGCGAATTTATCCTTGACCTGGCCTCCAGGCAGTCGTGCATCATTGTGGGCCGCAGTGCCGACTATGTGCTGCGCAACCACCCCGGCCACATCAGCGTGTTTCTGACAGCGCCGATGCAGGCGTGTGTAGACCGCATCATCGAGCGTCGGGAATGTCTCTCGCGCCCCGAGGCAGAGCAGATGGCCCGCAAAGTGAACAACCTCCGCGCCAACTACTATAATTTCTACACCGACAAGACCTGGGGCGAAGCCTCAAGCTACGATCTCTGCATCGACTCTTCCCGCCTTTCCATGCCCCGGATCGCCGATCTGGTGATTTCCTACCTTAACCTCAGAATGAGCGGAAAGTGATTTCTCCCACCACAACCAACAAGCGATGGATGCAGGGCGCCATACATTGTGCGCTCGTGCTGCTGGTCTTTGTGGTGCCGGATCTGCTGATCACATACCTCAAGCCCCAGAGGGCCGAGACATACTACCTGGGCGTATATGCCCGCACGGTGTGCCTGCTCGTGGTCTTCTACATCAATTACCTCTGGCTCATCCCGGCCACCATCACGCGCAGACGGCGCAGGGTGTGGCTCTTCGTGGCGGTCAACCTGCTTATGGCGGTGGCCGTGGTCGGAGCTATGTATATAATAATGAGGCACATGCCCCACTCCCATCATGGTCCGCGCGGTGGCGGAGGCCCCCACCCCGAAGGCTGGAGGCCCTTGCTGAAGATGCTCCCCGTGCTGGTGCGCGACTCCTTGGCTATCGTGCTGGCCATCGGCCTGAGCGTGGCCTTGAAGCTGTCGGAATCCTGGGCGGCTCTCGAGCACAAAAACGAGGAAATCCTCGCCGCCCAGCGCACAGCCGAGATCCAGAACCTGCGTTCGCAGCTCAATCCCCACTCCATTTTCAATTCCCTCAACACCATCTACGCCCTCATCGACATAGACACCGAGCAGGCCAAGCGAGCTGTGCACAAGCTCTCCAAGCTCCTGCGCTATGTGCTCTACGACAGCCCCGCCACGGTGCCTCTGGAGAAAGAGGTAGATTTCATCCGCAGCTACGTTGACCTGATGGAGATGCGCCTTGGACCGGGGAAGGTGGTCTTTGAGGTTGACATCGCCGGGGAGGAGACAAGGGAGGTGGCGCCACTGCTGTTTCTTCCGGTGATCGAAAATGCCTTCAAGCACTCCGCCCCCGTAAGCCCCGACTCTCCCATCCGCATCAGCATCTCAGCCAATGACGGCGTAATCTCTTGCATCACGCAAAACCCCTTCGCGCCCACACCTCAAGGTCACACCCCGGGCATCGGGCTGGAGAATCTGCGACGCCGTCTGGGACTGCTCTACGGCTCCCGCGCCTCCCTTACCACCAACGCCGATACCACCTGGCAGGCCCACATCACCATTACCCCCTGACAACGTGCCTTAGAAGTGCCGTCGCCACAAGTGGCGACCCTACACACTTCCCAACCAAAAATTACTCCTAACCCCTCACTAAAAATAAACGGACGCACCATGGTGCGTCCCTACAAACTCCTCATTAATATGATTTCTTGCTGCGTGATTGATGACGAACCTCTGGCCGCTGCTCTGATTGCCCGATACGTGGAGCGCACGCCGTTTCTTCGGCTCGTAGGCGTGTTCACCTCGGCAGCCGAAGCCATAAAGGTAATAAAGGAGCAAAGGGTGCAATTGGTCATGCTCGACATCGAGATGCCACAGCTGGGGGGCATGGAGTTCGCCAGAATTCTGCCCCCGGAGTGCAGAGTGATCTTCATCACAGCCTACGACCGCTACGCCGTGCAGGGCTTTCGCGTCAACGCCGTGGACTATCTGCTCAAACCCGTTAGCTACGAAGAATTTCTCGAAGCCGCCGAGCGTGCTCGCCGCCTGATCGAGCCGCAGGCAGCCCCGAAGTCGGTGGAGGCGGAATGTATCATCGTAAAGTGTGAATATGAATCGCGGCGCATCCCCGTGGCCGACATCGTGGTCATCGAAAGTGAGAAAAACTACATCAAAATCCGGATGGTCGACGGCTCTGAGGTCGTGACCCTGATGACCATGAAAGCCGTGGAGCAAATGCTCCCGGAGAGCTTTATGAGGGTGCACCGCTCATACATTGTCAACACCTCCCGCATCACGGCTCAGCGCACCGGGCGCGTGCGCCTGGGGGCCATCTCCGTGCCTGTGGGCGACACCTATCGTCCAGCCCTTCAGGGCCTCCTCTCTGCCGGGAAGTGACAGCAAAACAGACTCAAAACCGGGCATTATTTCTTAAAAATGTTAAAGGAGGCTCACGGTTGTGGAATTTTTTACTAATTTTGTGGCAAATTTCGTCACTAACAGGCTCCCAAGAGCGTGTGCGATGACGCAAAACCACATCTTATGAAAAAAATTCTTCTTTTCCTTGCGGCGTGCGCAGTCTCTGCCCTCCCCGCAGCAGCCGAAGGCTATCAGGTGAACTCAGTCAGCACCCGCCAGCTCGGCATGGGCCACACCGGCGTGGCGCTCAAACTCGGCTCCGAGAGCCAATTCTTCAACCCCGGTGCCCTCGCCTTCAGCGACAAAACAATGATGCTCTCCGGCTCATTCACCGCCATCTCGGCCCACGCTCAAGCCGAAATCGACGGTGTCACCACCAAAACCGACAACAAAATCTCCACTCCTCTGGGCATCTCCGGCGCCTTCCGCATCTACGACAACCTCTACGCCGGTCTTGCATTCTACACCCCCTACGGCTCCTCAATCAACTGGACCCGCAACTGGCCCGGCGCCATTCTCAACCAAAGCGTTGACCTTAAGGTGTATACCCTTCAGCCTACAGTGTCGTACCGCATCACCCCGCAGCTGAGTGTGGGAGCCGGCCTGATGGTGGGATGGGGCAGTGTGAACCTCACCAAAGGTCTCGTCGATGCCTCCGCCCTTGACCAACTTCTGCAGCTCCAAGCCGCTGCCAACACCATAGAAAACGCGCTCACCGGCACATCGCATCCCACACAGTACCCCCAGTTTGGCCATGTCTCCCCCGCTTCGGCCAACCTCAAGGGCAGCTCTGAAGTGGCCGTGGGCGTGAACGTCGGTGCCATGTACGACATCAATTCACGATGGACCGTTGGCGCCGCCTTCCGCACCCAGCTCAACATGCACGTCAAGGCCGGCCTTGTCACCGTCAACTATGCCAACGACGCTGCCGAACAGATCCTCCAGGCCGAGCTTAACAACCTGAACTCCACCAACTTCGAGGCCTCCATGCCGTGTCCTTGGGTCTTTACCGCCGGTGTGAGCTACAAACCCCTTGACAAGCTCACCCTCGCCTTTGACTTCCAGCTCAACGGCTGGGCCGCCTACAAGCAACTCGACATCACATTTGCCGAGCAGGAGCAATTCAACCAGCATCTGAAAAAAGACTACCATAACGCCACCACCTGGCACCTCGGTGCAGAATATGCCCTCACGCCCCGCCTCGACCTTCGCGCCGGCCTGATGCTCGACACAAGTCCCTGCAACAAAAACTATTACAACCCCGAGACCCCGGGCACCACTCGCATCGAGCCTTCCGTGGGATTCTCGTTCCGCCCCATTAAAAACCTCTCGATCGACTTCGCATTCATGTATGTCGAAGGCATCAGGGTCAAAAACGCCCGTGGCATCTACGACAACTTCCTGGCTGACAAATTCAATGCCGGTCTGGCGCAATACAACGGCGTGCTGGCCTCGCAGCCTCTGGGACCCTCCGGACCCACCGTTGAGCAGATCCTCGGCTCCCAAGGCATCGTAGCCCCCAAATTCGCCCCCATGGACAAAGAAGGCAAAATCTTCGGCACCTACAAGCTCCACGCCTTCATGCCCTCAATCGGGCTCACATACAGCTTCTGATTCAGGCAACGAAATCTTCGTGAAGGCTGCACCCCGGTGGTGCGGCCTTCATTGATTTTATCCTCATGGTCAAAAGTTTTCGACCACGAGGAGGGAGACGGAAATTTTGCCGGGTTTGTGTGGTTGGGAGATTTTTTGTATATTTGCAAGAAATTAGACAACCCCATTTTTTTTGACTCCAATAATATGGATTTCATAAGTAATCGCGTGAAAAATCTGGCTGCATCGCAGACTTTGGCCATGTCGCAGCGCAGCGCCGAGCTCAAGGCTCAGGGCGTGGACATGATCAACCTCTCTGTGGGCGAGCCGGACTTCCACACCCCTGACCACATCAAAGACGCCGCCAAAAGGGCCATTGACGAGAATTTTTCATTCTACACCCCCGTGGCCGGCTACCTGAGCCTGCGCAAGGCTATCTGCGAGAAGCTCTCTGCCGAGAATGGCCTGACCTTCACTCCGGAGCAGATCGTGGTGGGCAACGGCGCCAAGCAAGAACTCTGCAACGTGATTCTCGCCTGCGTGAATCCCGGCGACGAGGTCATCATCCCCACCCCGGCGTGGGTGAGCTATGTCGAGATGGTGAAGCTGGCCGAGGGCGTCACCGTAGAGGTACCCGCCACCATCGACCAGAATTTTAAAATCACCCCCGAGCAGCTCAGCGCAGCCATCACTCCCAAGACCCGCATGCTCCTGCTCTGCTCCCCGTCCAACCCCACCGGCAGCGTCTACACCCGCGCAGAGCTCCAGGGGCTGGTCGACGTGCTGGCCCGGCACCCCGAGGTCATGATAGTGGCTGATGAGATCTACGAGCACATTAATTATACCGATTCCTTCACCTCCATGGCCTCCTTCCCCGAGATCGCAGACCGCACGGTGGTGATCAACGGCGTCTCGAAAGCCTATGCCATGACCGGCTGGCGCATCGGCTATTGCGCCGCTCCGCTGCCTGTGGCCAAAGCCGTGAGCAAGCTGCAGGGACAGTACACCTCCGGAGCCTCCTCCATCGCCCAAAAGGCTGCCGAGGCTGCCTACACCGGGCCGCAGGACTGCGTCAGGGAGATGTGTCAGGCCTTCCGCAGGCGTCGCGATCTGGTGGTGCGTCTGGCTCGCGAGATTCCGGGATGGAAAGTGAACGTGCCCCAGGGCGCCTTTTATCTCTTCCCCGAGGTCAGCGCCTACTTCGGCAAGCGCTTCGGCGACAAGGTCATAGCCAACGCCTCAGACCTCTGCTTCTTCCTCCTGGAGGAGGCCCATGTGGCCACAGTGGCCGGCGACGCATTCGCTCTGCCGGGCTACATACGTCTGAGCTACGCCACCTCCGACGATAACCTCGTCCGCGCCTTCGAGCGCATCTCCGCAGCTCTTTCTCTCTTGAAATAACGAAAAAATCTACCATAATACATATGAACTTTATCGACGAACTCACCTGGCGCGGCATGATCCACCAGTCAATGCCCGGCACCGACGAGCAACTTAAAAAAGAAATGACCACGGCCTACCTGGGCATCGACCCCACGGCCGACTCTCTGCATATCGGCCACCTCGTGGGCGTAATGATGCTCAAGCACTTCCAGCGCTCAGGCCATCGCCCCATCGCCCTGATCGGTGGCGCTACCGGCATGATCGGCGACCCCTCGATGAAGAGCCAGGAGCGCAAGCTCCTCGACGAGGCCACCCTGCGCCACAATCAGGAGGCCATCAAAAAGCAACTCTCCAAATTTCTCGACTTTGACTCAGACGCCCCAAACGCCGCCATCATGGTCAACAACTACGACTGGATGAAGGATTTCTCCTTCCTCGACTTCATTCGCGATGTGGGCAAGCACATCACAGTCAACTACATGATGGCCAAGGACTCTGTCAAGAAACGCCTCTCGGGCGAGAGCCGCGAGGGCATGTCGTTCACTGAATTTTCTTACCAGCTCGTGCAGGGCTACGACTTCCTCAACCTCTACAAAGAGTACGGCTGCCGCCTGCAGCTCGGAGGCAGCGACCAATGGGGCAACATCACCACCGGCACCGAGCTCATCCGTCGCACCCTCGGCGGCGAGGCCTATGCTCTGACCTGCCCCCTGATCACAAAAGCCGACGGCGGCAAATTCGGCAAGACCGAGAGCGGAAACGTTTGGCTCGACCCCAGATACACCTCTCCCTATAAGTTCTACCAATTCTGGCTCAACGTCACCGACGACGACGCCGAGAAATACATAAAAATCTTCACCGAGCTCCCCAAGGAGGAAATCGACGCCCTGGTGGCCGAGCAGAAAGCCGACCCCGCTCAGCGCCCTCTGCAGAAGCGCCTGGCCAAGGAGATCACCACTATGGTGCACAGCGCCGAGGACTACGAAGCCGCTGTTGAAGCCTCATCGATCCTCTTCTCAAATAAGGCTTCCGAGGTGCTCCACCGCATCGACGAACCCACACTGCTGGCCGTTTTCGAGGGTGTGCCCACCTTCGAGGTCAGCAAAGAGACCATCCTCAACGGCGAGACCAAAATCGCCGATATGCTCACCGACCTGGCTCCAGTATTCCCCTCGAAGGGCGAGCTGCGCAAGCTGGCCACTCAGGGCGGATTCTCTATTAATAAGGAGAAGGTGACTGATGTCTACACCCCCGTCACCGCCGACATGCTCCTGGGCGAGAAATACATCCTGGTGCAGAAGGGCAAAAAGAATTATTTCCTCATCGTGGCCAAATAGCTGATTTCTGCAAAGAGAGAAAAAACCTTGCAAAAATTTCACCCTGTCAGAAATTACCGCTAAATTTGCAACACAAAGAGAGACAAACCAATTATTTAAAACCATCAAATCCCATACAATCATGGCAGATATTACAAATACCGTGAGAGTTTTCCTCGATGAGCAGGAATTCCACTACAATTTCGATGAAGAGCGCAACGCTTACGAGCTCGGTCTTAAACTTAACAACGGCTCTTGCCAGGTGCGCATCGTGTGCCGCGACAAAGAAGACTATTTCATGGTCTTCGCCTTCTGGGAAGGCAAGCTCCCCGTGAAATCCGTTTCCTCAGTGCTCCCCATCATCAACGACATCAACTTCAACACCCGCTTCACCACCCTCACCATTGACCCCGAAGACGGCGAGCTCGCTTGCCACTGCGGCGCCAACACCGACGGCGTAGAGCCCTCAACCGATATGGTAGGCGTTTCGCTCCACGTTACTGTCAAAACCCTTGACGACAACATCGAGCGCATCATGAGCGCTGCTTGGAGCTCTCCGGCCAACGCCGACGGCAAGTTCAACTAATTCCCCTCCCCGCCCCCTGCAGGGCATACATCACAAAGGCGGCGCCCGACATCCCTCCCGCGCCGCCTTCTCCATATTTCTCCCCTCTCAATCATCTACAACCCCCTCTTCACTCTCCCCGACAAATGGAGCATTACGTAGTTTCGGCACGAAAATACCGCCCCGCAACCTTCGACACCGTCATCGGCCAGAAGCCCCTGACGGCTGCCCTGAAGCATGCCGTGGCCACAAATCGCCTGGCCCACGCATACCTATTCTGCGGCTCCCGCGGTGTGGGCAAAACATCTTGCGCCCGTATTTTTGCCAAGACCATCAATTGCCAACATCGCACTCCCGAAGGCGAAGCCTGCGATAAGTGCGAGTCGTGCCTGTCGTTCAACGAAAACAATTCTTTCAACATCATAGAGCTCGACGCAGCCTCGCACAATAGTGTCGACGACATCCGCGAGCTCAACGAGCAGGTGAAGATGCAGCCCGGATCTGGGCAGTACCGCGTCTTCATCATCGACGAGGTGCACATGCTCTCCTCGGCGGCCTTCAACGCCTTCCTCAAGACCCTCGAAGAGCCCCCGGAGCACGTTATCTTCATACTCGCCACCACCGAGAAGCACAAAATCATCCCCACCATCCTCTCCCGGTGCCAGATCTACGATTTCAACCGTATCACCATTCAGGATATGGTCGACCATCTGCAGATGGTGGCCTCACGGGAGGGAATCACCACCGAGCCCGCCGCCCTCAACATCATAGCCCGGCAGGCCGACGGCGCCATGCGCGATGCTCTCTCTATCTTCGACCAGGTGGCAGCCTCAACCTTGGGCAACGTCACGTATCAAGCCACAATCGACAACCTCAACATCCTCGATTCCGGCTATTATTCGCGTCTTGTCGAGGCTTTCCTGGCCCAGGACGTGGCCTCTGCCCTGCTCATCTATCAGGAAATCAGACTTAAGGGGTTTGACTCGCAATTCTTCATCAACGGCCTGGCCCAATACCTGCGCGATCTGATGGTGGCACAAAACCCCTCCACGATCAAGCTCCTGGAGGCCACCGACGAGGTGCGCCAAAGCATGGCCGCAGTGGCCGCCAAGTGCAAGCCGGAATTCCTGTATCAGGCCATGAGCCTCTGCAACGACGCCGACCTCAACTTCCGCGCTGCCACCAACAAGCAGTTCCTTATCGAACTCACACTGGTAAAACTGTGCCAATTACTCAGCCCCTCCCTCAATAGCGGCGCAGGGAAGGGGCATGACCAACTCAAACCCATAGCCGCCTTCAAATCAGCTCCCTCACCGGCCTCGGCAAGCGGGGGCGCCGCCTCCACTGTACCTGCAACCTCCTCACAGGCCCCATCAACCACACCTGCAACCTCCGCAACGGCCACAACAACCGCTGCTCATCCCCATCCGGCCGCTACTCCTTCAGCTGCCGGGTCCTCCCCTGCTGCCCCTCAGCGACGGGCGGCAACCCCGGGGACCCGGCGGTCGGGGTTAATGTCAATCTCCATTAACCCCGGCAAAGCCACCGAGGCCGCCCGGTCTGCCTCCCCAACCCCATCGGCCCCCTCGCAGCAGCGCCTCTCGCCATTCACCAACCAGGCCCTGCAAGAGGCATGGAAGCAATACATCGCTGACCACGAAAAAGAGCGCATCCTTGTCAACACCATGGGAGGCGCCACCCCAACGCTCGACCCCGACGGCCTTTTCACAATCGAAGTCTACGACCCCATCCAGATCCACACCCTCGAAGAAGCCCGGGCCGACATCCTGCAATTCCTGCGCGACGCTCTGAGCAACGACACCGTCGACTTCCGCGTACAGATCCGCCAAGGCGAAGATTCCCCCGCCACCTGGACCTCTCGCCAGGTGCTCGAACACATGCTCCAGACCCATCCTGACCTCCCCGACTTCGTCAAAACCTTCAACCTCACCCTCTGACAGGGAAAACCACACACGGCCACAGTCAGTCTCTTCATTTCTTATCGGAGGTCATGCCGGGAAGGGCGAGAAAAGGTTAAAAAATGTAAAAATCAGGGCTGGCCGAAATAATATCTCTAATTTTGCAGGTTGAAAAGCGTTTATTCTTTATCATGATAAAAAATCTCGTAATCGTTGAGTCGCCTGCAAAGGCGAAAACTATTGGTAAATTTCTCGGCAAGGACTTCACAGTCATGTCGAGCTATGGCCATATCCGCGACCTGAAGAAGAAGAATTTCAGTATTGACATCGACAAGGGATTCCTCCCCATTTATGAAATCCCGGACGACAAGAAAGCCCTGGTGAGTGAGCTCAAACGCGCTGCTGCCCGGGCAGAAACCGTGTGGCTGGCATCTGATGAGGACCGCGAGGGAGAGGCCATCGCTTGGCACCTCTACGAGGTGCTGGGTCTGAAGCCGGAGAACACAAAGCGCATCGTTTTCCATGAAATCACCAAGACAGCCATCCTTAACGCCATCGCCAATCCGCGCGAAATCGACATCAACCTGGTCGATGCCCAGCAGGCGCGGCGCGTGCTTGACCGCATCGTGGGTTTTGAGCTCTCGCCCGTGCTCTGGAAGAAGATCAAGCCGGCTCTCTCAGCCGGCAGGGTGCAGTCGGTGGCCGTGCGCTTGATTGTGGACCGCGAAAACGAGATCAAACGCTTTCAATCAGAACCTTACTTCCGCGTCAACGCCACATTTCTCACCCCGGAGGGCCACCCGGTGCCCGCCGAGCTCTCGCGCCGCCTCCCCGATGCCGAGACTGCCAAAGCTTTCCTGACCGACTGCATCGGCACCACATATAAGGTCACATCCATCCAGACCAAAGCCGTCAGCAAATCTCCGGCTCCGCCCTTCACCACCTCCACCCTCCAGCAGGAGGCCGCAAGGAAGCTGGGATTCACCGTCTCGCAGACCATGCGCGTGGCTCAGATGCTCTACGAGGCCGGACACATTACTTATATGCGTACCGACTCCACCAACCTCTCCGCCCTGGCCATCTCCACAATCTCAAAGGAGATTACCGACACCATGGGAGCAGAATATCTCAAGGTGCGACATTACCACACCCACACCAAGGGCGCTCAAGAAGCCCACGAGGCCATCCGCCCTACATATATTTCTAACCACGAAATCTCAGGCTCGGCTCAGGAAAAGAAGCTCTACGCCCTGATCTGGAAGCGCACCATCGCATCGCAGATGACCGACGCCGACATCGAGCGCACAGTTGTGGAAATCCTCCCCGCAGCTCGCCCCGAGCACTTTACAGCCACGGGCGAGGTGATCCGTTTCGACGGCTTCCTGCGCATCTATATCGAGGGCCGCGACGACGAAAGCGAAGAGCAGGACACCAATATGCTCCCGGCCATGACCAAGGGCGAAATGCTTGAAAACGTCGACATCGTGGCCACAGAGCGCTTCACCCAGCAGCCCGCCCGCTTCACCGAGGCCACACTGGTAAAGAAGATGGAGGAGCTGGGCATCGGTCGCCCCTCGACCTATGCGCCCACCATTTCCACCATCCAGCAGCGCGAGTACGTTGAGAAGGGTGAAAACCCCGGCACCCAACGCTCCTACCTCACTCTCACCCTCAAAAAGGGCAAAATCTCATCTCGCACCCGCACCGAGACCGTCGGAGCCGAAAAGGGTAAGCTCCTGCCCACCGACACAGGCGTTATCGTCAACGAATTCCTTGAAGAGTACTTCCCCGACATCCTCGATTACAACTTCACAGCCAACGTCGAAAAGCGCTTCGACGACATCGCCGAGGGCAAAACCCTCTGGGGAGGCGTGATGCGCGAATTTTACGACTCTTTCCACCCCGAAATCGACAAGGCTTCCAACATGCGCCTGGAGCACAAGGTGGGCGAGCGCGAGCTGGGCATCGACCCGGCCTCGGGCCAGCCTGTGTTTGTGAAAATCGGTCGCTACGGCCCTCTGGTGCAGATTGGCTCGGGCGAGGACGAGGAGAAGCCCCGCTTTGCATCGCTGCAGAAGGGGCAGTCGATCGCAACAATCACCCTGGAGGAGGCGCTGAAGCTCTTTGAATTCCCACGCGAGATCGGCGACTACGAGGGCAAGCCCATGACCGTGGCCATCGGCCGCTTCGGCCCCTACGTGCGCCACGACGGTAAGTTTGTGTCAATTCCCAAGGACGTAGCTCCGGCCGCTCTATCTGCCGAGCAGGCCATCGAGCTCATTGAGGCCAAGCGCCAAGCCGAGCAGCAGAAGGTAGTGAAGATTTTCGACGAAGACCCTGAGGTGCAGATTCTTAACGGCCGTTACGGTGTCTATATCTCATACAAGAAAAGCAACTACAAGCTCCCCAAATCTGTAACCGACCCAGCCTCCCTGACTCTCGAGCAGGTAAAAGAAATCATCGCCGCAGCCGACGCCGCCCCCAAGAAAACCCGCAAAAAAGCAAAATAACTCCTAACTTGGGAAATGTCGAGGCTGAGCCGCCCTCGACCTCCCGGTCAAACTCCTAACTCCTAACTAAAATAACGGACGCACCATGGTGCGTCCCTACAAACTCCTAACTAAAAATGCCTCGCTCCGTAAAGCCCGGCGCCGAACGCGCTCCATTCCGTCCCGACGTAATCGCCACCCTGCCCGTGGCCGAGACCCGTCCGCTGCTCGAGCATCTTTTCGCTTCAATGCCTCAGGCCAAGCGCACCACTGTCAAGGACTATCTGAAGCACAACCAAGTGATGGTCAACGGGCAGGTCACACGCCAGTTCAACCTTGAGGTGCGTCCGGGCGACGAGGTCAAAGTCAACACCTCGCGCGAGTTTCAAGTCTTCGGCCACTCTCGCGTCAAAATCTATTACGAGGACGACGACATCATCGTAATCTACAAAGGCTACGGCCTGCTGAGCGTGGCCACAGAGCGCGACATGAACTCCTCGAAGGAGGTCACCGCCTACTCTATCGTGCGAGATTACCTCAAGCGCAAAGACCCACGCAACAAGCTCTACATCGTGCACCGCCTGGACAAGCAGACTTCCGGCCTGATGATGTTTGCCAAAACCATGGAGGCCAAGGTGAACATGCAGCACAACTGGAACAATATGGTGCTCGAGCGCAAATACGTGGCTGTTGTTGAGGGCAGGCTCGACGAGCCGGAAGGCATGGTCAGGAGCTATCTGGTGGAGAACGCCCGTCATGAGGTCTACTCCACTCCCGACCCCACAAAGGGCAAGCTCGCCGTGACCTATTACCGCACTCTGGCTGCACGCGGAGGCTACACGATGGTCGAGCTCTCGCTTGAGACTGGACGCAAAAACCAGATACGTGTGCACATGAAGGACCTGGGCCACCCCATCAGCGGCGACAAGCGCTACGGCGCCCGCACCAGCCCCATCCACCGCCTGGCTCTCCATGCCCAGACGCTGCGATTCGTGCACCCGATCACCCATAAAGATATGTTCTTCACCTCGGCCATCCCCGCCGCCTTCGAGAAGCTCGTGTAATGGCCGCAGTCACCGCTCCTCTTACCTCCGACATGGTCTCCGCGCCGCAGATGTGGCGCCTGTCGTTGCTGCTCTCGCCAGAGGGGCTGGATATCGCCGTAGCATCTATGTTTGAGGATAATTCGTTGATTTACAAACACATCCCCCTCCCCTCCGATGCTCCGTCGCGCCTGAAGGCCATCGAAGATGCCATCTACGAGAATCCCCTCCTGCTTGCCGATTTCCGGAAGGTGGACATCCTTGTGCGCACACGCCGATTCCTCGTCATCCCGTCCGAGATCTCCGAGCCGGATGCCTTGGAGCTCATATTCCGGGAGTTTTGGCCTGATATTCAGGATTATACAATTTTTACCGATTCGTCGCTCGTGCTCCCCGGCGACCGCGATTCCATAGCCTTTGCCGTTGAGCGCAAAGAGGCCGCTTTCATGCAGCGCACATTCCCCACGGGACGCATCTCCCACGCCCTCACCCCCATGGTGCGATATTTTGCCGGCAATAGCAGGCTGGGCTGCGCCGGCAAGATGTATGTCTGCCTTCATCCTCGCGAAATCGACGTAATCGCCTACACATCAGGCGGATTGCGCATGGCTGTGACCACATCCGTCGCCTCCCCCTCAGATGCTCTCTACTATATAATGGCCGCGCTGCACACCTGCTCGCTCTCGCCCTCCGAGGTCGAGATCATGCTCTGCGGCGACAACGCCCTGCGCCAGGAGCTCACACCTATGCTCCGAAAATTTGTGGGCTACGTTATGCCCGTGGTCTTCCCCTCGGCAATGTTCCGCGCCGGCAAGGACGCTATGCTCGCGCCTTTCTCCCTAATGCTCATACCTTTATGCGAATAATCAGAGGAATCTACGGCAAACGCCGATTCGACGTACCAACAAACATCACTGCGCGACCCACCACCGACTTCGCACGCGAAAATATCTTCAACGTCCTGGAAAACATCATCGATTTTGAAGGCAAAACCGCCCTTGACCTTTTTTCAGGCACCGGAGCCATCTCCTTTGAGTTTCTCTCGCGCGGCTGCTCGGCTGTAACCTCAATCGAGAAAGCGCAGACGCAGCTTGGATTCATCCGCAAGGTGTCGGCCACGCTCGGCTGCAAAAATCACCGCATCGTGCGCGCCGACGTGCTCAAATTTCTCAGTGCCGCTCCCGGCAGCTTCTACATCGTATTTGCCGACCCGCCCTACGACATGCCAGGGTTCGCCGAAATTCCCGAGCGTGTGCTTGCCTCCGGAGTCATCGCCCCCGGTGGCATCTTCATCATCGAGCACAACAAGACCCACGACTTTTCCGCCCTCCCCGGCTTCCTCGAGCACCGCGCCTACGGCTCGGTCAACTTCTCCATCTTCCGTGCTGACACGCAGCCTGATTAGACTCTTTTTACGCCGGGACGTGGCAGATGAGATGGGAGGTGCCGTCCATGCGCTGGTGGAGGGTTTCGTGGTAGGCGTCGAAGTCGGTGATGGGGCTTTGCGCCACCCCTGAGGCTGCGGCTGCGCGGGCCACTTCGGGCGCCACGCAATAGAGCAAACGCGGGTCAAGAGGCTTGGGCAGGATGTAGTCGCGACCGAAATCAAACCGCTTCACCCCGTAGGCTTTCTCCACTTCCTCGGGCACGGGCTGCTTGGCCAGAGCGGCGATGGCGTGGACTGCGGCGATCTTCATCTCGTCGTTGATGGTGGTGGCGCGGCAATCGAGCGCTCCGCGGAAGATGTAGGGGAAACCCAGCACATTGTTCACCTGGTTGGGATAATCGCTACGGCCGGTGGCGATAATAGCGTCGGGCCGGGCTGCGATGGCATCGTCGTAGGTGATTTCGGGGTTAGGATTGGCGAGGGCGAAGATGATGGGACGCGGAGCCATGGTCTTGACCATTTCCTGCGTCACGGCGCCTCCCACCGAGAGGCCGAGAAACACGTCAGCACCCTCCATAGCCTCGGCAAGAGTGTGGAGATCGGCAGTAGTGGCAAATTCGCGTTTTTGCTCGCTTAGGTTGTCGCGGTCGGCGCGGATCACACCGTGGGAGTCGCACATCACGATGTTCTCCCTGCGCATGCCCAGCTTCACAAAGAGCCGGCAACACATAATAGCCGCAGCTCCCGCACCGCTGACCACCAGGCGCACCTCATCAATCTTCTTACCCTGAAGTTCCAGGGCATTGAGCATGGCGGCTCCGGAAATGATGGCCGTGCCGTGCTGGTCATCGTGCATGATGGGGATGTCGCAACGGCGGCGCAGCTCGTCTTCAATCTCAAAACATTCGGGTGCCTTGATGTCCTCAAGGTTTATGCCTCCGAAAGTGGGGGCGAGAGAGGCCACGATGTCAACAAATTTCTTTGGGTCGGTCTCGTTCACCTCGATATCAAAGCAGTCAAGACCGGCGTAGATCTTGAAGAGAAGAGCTTTACCCTCCATCACAGGTTTCGAGGCCTCGGCGCCGATGTTGCCAAGACCGAGCACTGCGGTGCCGTTGGAGATCACAGCCACGAGGTTGCTGCGGTTGGTGTAGCGATAAGAGTCGGAAGGGGTCTGCTGGATTTCGAGGCAGGGATAAGCCACGCCGGGCGAATAGGCCAGCGAGAGGTCATACTGTGAGAAATACGGCTTGGTGGGCACCACCTCGATCTTTCCCGGACGGGGATATTCGTGGTATTCTAATGCTGCTTTTTTGGTGATATCGAGTTTCATAGTCTGTAACGTGTTTTATTTTCAAAACGATTTTCCGAGGAGGAAAGTTTTATTCTGTGCAATTAAAAAAGTTATATTCCGAGCAAATAAATATGCCGCGAAGACAGAACTCCACGGCACTCTTTTTCGCAGGTTGTATGTAAGATCAGAATTTATATGCCATGCCGACAGTGATGGGCATACGGTTGAAGTCTTTCATGTATTGATATTTGACTTCAAACGACCCGACAAGGTGCTCCGTGAAGGCGTATTCCGCACCCAGACCGAGGTTGAAGACAAAACGGTTGAGGGAGACAGTGACGCCGTGGTCACTTGAGCGGGGCGAACCGTAACCGATACCGACGATGGGATACATGTTGAATTTCTCGGAAACATTAAAGAGATAGTGGAAGTTAGCGGCGAGTTCGAGGTCGGCTACGTCGTTTGCCTCGAACCAGTAAGTGAATTCCAGTTCGCTGCGCACGTTGTCGGTGAGCCCATATTGCATTTTAGCGCCGAGACCGAAAGTGGTCCAGCTGGCGTCTTTCTCCAGACAGGGAGCAACACCCAGATTAAGTCCCAGAGCGAGGTCGCCTTTCTGAGCCATGGCTGCCATAGAGCAGGCGATGAGAATTGTCAGAGCTGCAAACAATCTTTTCATAGGCTGAAAATTTATTGGTTAGTGATTAGGTGGTTATTCTTTTAATTATTGAGTCAAATCGGAGGATTCAGTCGGCGTGGTATTCAATCAAGCCGGGCATCGAGTCGGGAATGATCTTCTCGATGGTGAAGCCGTGCTCGGCGGCTGCTTTCTCGAGGATGTCGCGATAGCGCACGCCCGTCTTTCCCACAAACCCCAACGGCAACTCCGGCTTGCCGAAAGCCGCAAGGTTGCGGGTGAAAAAGTCGTGAAATCCGCGGCTCACCAGATCGTGGCAGTACGGGTGCTCGATGTTCTCTGCCAGAAAGTCGGAGTAGTCGGCCAAGGTGCGGTTGGCGTGAGGGTGAGAATAGACGAGGTCCATGATTTCGTCAACGTTTGTATTGAACCGCTCGTAAAACTTCCCCACCAACTCCTTGGGAGCCAATAGCTTGAGCACATCCGAGACGAGCATCTTGCCCAGATACGCATTCGAGCCCTCATCGCCCAGGATATATCCGCCGGAGGTGGTTTTGCGCTCAACATTCTCCCCGTCATAGATGCAGGAATTCGCACCCGTAGAGAGGATGCAGGCCAGGCCACGCTTGCGCACCCACAGGCCGCGGGCAGCCCCCAGCAGGTCGCTCTCCACCGTGGCCGGAGTCTTGAACTGCGCCACCAGCGACGACGACACCATCTTATTCTTCTCCTGATTTGCACATCCCGCACCGTAAAAATAAATGTGCTTCCAGCGGCGACGGAAAAAGGCCTCCGGCAGCTCCAGGCGGATGATGTGGGAAATCTCGCGGCGGGTGAGGAAGAAAGGATTGAGTTCAGAGGTCACAGCGCTCTCCACGATGCGTTTGCCATCGGTGATGGCCCATTGAGTGCGGGTGGAACTGCTGTCAGCGATAATATTCATAGCGAGGATAGGTGTTCGGCAAATTCCGGAGCAAGCACAGCGCCTGTCAGACCGGAATCAATGCAATGAAAAAATACGATACAGATTAAAAAAGTTGCCGGTAAAATCCGTGGTGGATAAAAATCTTATGAGGATTAAATAGTTGCCGGTAAAATCCGGTGTGGATTAAAATCTTATGAGGATTAAATAGTTGCCGTAAAAAAGATACGTTGCAAAAATAGCAAAATTTTCCCCAATCCGCAAATCTCCCGCCAAAAATTCCAAAAATTTAGGCACAAAGAAGAAGAATTTTTGGAGAAAAGAGGATTGAAATGAGTTGATTACGTTAAATTTGGTTAAAATCGAGAATTTATTGTTGGAAAATTATGTTGTAAAACATATTTATCGTACCTTTGCATCAGTTTTTCATGGTATTAGATTTAAGGTAAGAAGATTATTCGTCGGGATGACGAATAATTTTTTTTATACCTTTGGCTTAAGCAATTTTTTTCGTACCTTTGCAAAAATTTTTATGTTTTCCCCAATCGCATAGAGAATGAACGAAGTCAGCTACAAGGGGCTCACATTCGAGCCTTACATCACTCGCCAACAGATTGATGCCCGCATTAAAGAACTGGGCAAACAGATAACGAACGACTGCGCCGGCAAGCTCCCGCTCTTTTTGTGTGTGCTTAACGGCGCTTTTCCTTTTGCCAGCGACCTTTTCCGCGCTGTGGACATGGACGCTGAGATCGCTTTTATCCGCCTGAAATCTTATTCGGGCACCGAGAGCACAGGCACCGTAAAGGAAATCCTGGGCCTGAGCGAGGACATAAAGGGCCGCACGGTGATTATCGTGGAGGATATCATCGACACGGGCCACACCATCCACAAGCTCATCAACGACCTTCGCCCCCATCAGCCGGCCGAGCTGAAGGTGGCCACTCTGCTCTTCAAGCCAGAAGCTCTGGCTCGCGAGGTTAAGCCTGACTATGTGGCTTTTGAGATTCCCAAAAAGTTTATCATAGGCTTTGGTCTTGATCTTGATGGCCTGGCGCGCAATCTGAATGACATCTACGTGCTCAAGGACGAGGACTAACACCCCCATCCCCGGGGAGCCTTGCGCGCCTTTTTTCGTTCTCTATGACTTTCAATATCTTTTCTTAAAATGCTGAATATCATCATTTTCGGCGGCCCTGGCAGCGGCAAGGGCACTCAAAGCGAGCACATCGCAAAGAAATACGGACTTCTGCACATCTCCACCGGCGAGGTGCTTCGCCACCACATTGAGCGCGGCACCGACCTGGGCAAGGTGGCCGACAGCTACATATCCAAGGGCATGCTCATTCCTGACAAACTGATGCTTAAGGTTTTGGCCCATGTGCTTGAAACCCAGAAGGAAGAAGCAGCCCACGGGGTGATCTTCGACGGCTTTCCGCGCACGTGCCCGCAGGCCGAGCAGCTTGACGTGATGATGGCTGAGATGGGCTCGAAGATCTCAGGCGTGGTGGGCCTTGAGGTGCCTGACGACGTCCTGGTAGAGCGCATGCTCAAACGCGGACGCGAGACCGGACGCGCCGACGATAATGAGCGCACGGTCAAGAACCGCATCGCCGTTTTCCATAAGCAGACAGCTCCGCTGAAAGATTACTACTCTGCCACCGGCCGCTACGCTGCCATCAACGGCGAGGGCTCCGTGGAGCACATCTTTGACGAGATCTGCCGGTACATCGATTCCCTACTGGCTATTTGATCGCCTCTTGCGTGCCCTCTGCGGCACTACCCTCTCTCTATACCCTAAATCTCTCCTCCATGTCACAATCCCTTCTGAAAATCTACGAAGCGTCGTTTCGCAACAATTTTGCCCTCCCGGCTCTGACCGATTACGTCGACGGCAAGACCATCTCATACGGCGACTTTGCTAAGAAAATCGCTCGCATCCACATCCTTTTTGAGAGTGCCGGAATCCGCCGGGGCGACAAAATCGTGCTCCTTGGCAAGAACACTCCCGAGTGGGTGGCTGTGTTTATGGCCACTTTGACCTTCGGCGCCGTGGTCGTGCCCGTGCTCGATGCCTTCAATCCTCGCGACGCCCAGCACATCATCAACCACTCGGATGCCGTGATGCTTTTCGTCTCAGAGAGCATCTACGAGCACTTAGACTTTGACCGTATGCCCCTGCTTAGGGCTGCTTTCTCTCTCGATCGGCGCTTGCTCCTTGCCGAGCGCGCCCCGCAAGAGCCTGAAGCTGAGGATACTAAGCCGGTGCGACGAGTCTCATCGGTGAGCACTGCCATGCGCAGCGTGACCCGCAAATTTAATAAGAAATTTCCCAAAGGCTTCAGCCCGCTGGATGTGCTCTATCCCGAGATGGAGCCCTCCGACCTGGCCGTCCTCAACTATACCTCCGGCACCACGGGCTTCTCTAAGGGGGTAATGCTCACCCACGACAATCTGCTGGGCAACGTGGTCTTTGGCATCGACTCTAAACTCCACTACAAGGGCTCGCGCGCCCTGTCGTTCCTGCCTCTGGCCCACGCCTACGGCTGCGCCTTCGACATGCTCGTGCCTTTGGCCGTGGGCAGCCACGTCACTCTCCTGGGCAAGACCCCAACCCCGCGCATCCTTGTGCGGGCCATGGCCGAGGTCAAGCCCTCGCTCATCATCTGCGTGCCTCTGATTCTGGAGAAGATCTATAAAAATATGATCGTGCCGATGATCACGAAGGCCCCTCTGAGCTGGGTGCTGGCCGTGCCCGGTCTCGACATGGCCATCTACAGCCGCATCAAGGCCAAACTCGTGGAGGCCTTTGGTGGTGAATTTGAAGAGGTAATCGTGGGTGGAGCTCCGCTCAACCGCGAGGTGGAAGATTTCCTGAAGAAGATCCACTTCCCCTTCACCGTGGGCTATGGCATGACCGAATGCGGCCCTCTGATCAGCTACACTCCATGGCGCGAATTTATCGCCGGCTCTTCGGGCCACACTCTCCGTGGCATCATGACAGCCAAAATCCAGCACCCCGACGGCGCTGCTCCCGACGCTCCCGGCGAAATCTGCGTGAAGGGGCAGAATGTGATGAAAGGCTACTACAAGAATCCTGAAGCCACCGAGGCCGTGCTCGACCAAAACGGCTGGCTCCACACCGGCGACATGGGCAATCTCGGAGGTCCGGACGGCCAGACTATCTTTATCCGCGGCCGGTATAAGACCATGATTCTCAGCGCCAACGGCCAGAACATTTACCCCGAGGAGATCGAGGCCAAGCTCAACAACATGCCCTACGTGGGCGAGAGCCTTGTCGTGGACCGACACGGCCATCTCGTGGCCCTGGTCTATCCCGACACCGAAGCCGCCGACCGCGACCACATCTCGATTCAGCAGATTGAAAAGCTGATGGATCAGACACGCCTCGAGCTCAACAAGCTCCTTGCCCCTTACGAGAAAATCGAGCGCATACAGCTTGTGCCTCAGGAATTTGAGAAAACACCCAAGCGGTCGATAAAGCGCTACCTCTACTCATAGTCCCGCACTTATCCCCCACCCTCCGGTCTTGTAATTCATCACTTATCCCCCCGTCATCCGATCTTGAAGATTTCCATCATCACAGTGGTGCGCAACGGCGCTGACACGATAGCCTCGGCCATCGAGAGCGTGCTGGCTCAAGATTGGGAGGAGGTGGAGCACGTGGTGGTCGACGGTGCCAGCTCTGACGCCACGGTCAGTGTGGTCAAAGCCTACGCCGCCCGGCATCCCGAGCGCATAAAGTGGATCTCCGAGCCGGATTCGGGCATTTACGACGCCATGAACAAGGGCCTGCGGCTCAGCACTGGAGAGGTAGTGGGCATCCTCAACGCCGACGATTTCTACCACCGCACAGACGCCCTTCGCCTTGTGGCTCAGGCTCTTACGCAGGAGCCGCGGGTGCAGGCCGTGTATGCCGACGTGCGCATGGTCAATCCCGACAGGCTCGACCGCGCCGTGCGCCGGTATCGCTCGGGGCATTTCCGCCCTTGGATGTTCCGCCTGGCCATGATGCCCGCGCATCCCACTTTTTTCACTTATCGCGCCACCTTCGAGCGCTACGGGCTCTATCGCACCGACCTGCCCATCGCAGCCGACTTTGAGATGCTCGTGCGCCTGCTGAGCGTGCACCGTCTGCCCTCGCGCCACATCCCCGAAGAGCTCCTGACCATGCGCACCGGCGGCATCTCCGACTCCGGCTTCGCCACAAAAATGGAAATCAACCGCCAGGACCTCAAGGCGCTCAGCCTCCATGGCATCCGCAGCTGCCACGCCTTGCTCTGGCTCCGCTACCCGGTCAAAATCCTCCAGTACCTCTAAAAGCCTGTCGGGAAAAATTTCAACTAAGCGCCTGTCGGACAATAAATTTCAACTAAGCGCCTGTCGGACAATAAATTTCAAGGGTAGGCTCTAATTCTGTACCTTATACCCCGCCGCAAGTAGGGCATCTCGGATTTCGGAGATGTGGTCGGTGTTGCGGGTCTCGATCTCAACGCGTATGTTGCAGCCGTTGATGTCGAGCTGCGAGGAGATGCGTTCATGGTTCACGCCCAGGATGTTGCCCCCGGTCTCGGCAATCACCGCACACACCCCGGAGAGCTGTCCGGGTTTATCATCGAGGTTAATGGTGAAGGTGTAGTTGCGTCCGCTCTTGGAAAGGCCACGGGTGATGATACGGCTCAGAGTGCTCACATCGATATTGCCGCCTGAGACCACGCACACCACCTTCTTGTCCTTGATGGGCACCTTATTAAACATCGCAGCTGCCACAGCCACGGCTCCCGCACCTTCGGCCACCAGCTTGTTGCGCTCGATGAGCGAGAGGATGGCAGCAGCCGTCTCTGCATCAGAGACTGTCACAACCTCGTCGACATATTTTCTCACCAGCTCGAAGGTGTTGGCCCCGGGCTCTTTGACGGCGATGCCGTCGGCGATGGTCTGCACGCTGTCAAGGTGCTTGATTTTGCCCTCGTGGAGCGACTCGAACATCGACGGAGCGCCGCTGCTCTGCACACCGTAGACCTTGACCTCCGGCCTCAGCGTCTTGATCGCAAAAGCCACGCCTGAGATGAGGCCGCCGCCTCCGATAGGCACGATAACCGCCTCTACATCAGGCAGATCCTGAAGAATTTCAAGACCAATTGTGCCCTGTCCGGCTATCACCAGAGGATCGTCGAAGGGGTGCACGAAGGTATAGCCGTGCTCTTTCTGAAGTTCCACGGCCTTTGCGTAGGCGTCGTCGTAAACGCCCGGCACCAGACACACCTCTGCACCGTAGCCCTTGGTGGCCTCGACTTTCGAGAGAGGGGCGCCGGCCGGGAGGCAGATGAGCGATTTGATGCCGTTGTGCGTTGCGCCTAAGGCCACACCCTGGGCGTGGTTGCCTGCCGAGCAGGCGATCACACCGCGCTCCTTCTCCTCCGGGCTCAACTGGGATATTTTATAGTACGCGCCGCGGAGCTTGAACGACCCCGTCAGTTGCAGATTTTCCGTTTTGAGCCAGACCTCCGCCTCGGGATTCACCTGCGGGGCAGCCACCAGAGCTGTGTGGCGCGCCACACCTGAGAGCACGCGCTGAGCGTTGAATACTTCGTTGATTTCGAGCTTATCCATGTGTGTAAAGTGTTGATTCTTAGGTTAAAAAGATTGCATATCGACAAGGCGCTTGTAATAGCCGTTCAAGGCGATGAGCTCCTCGTGGCTGCCGCGCTCCACGATTTTGCCCTCGTGCATCACGCAGATGAGGTCGGCATCGCGGATTGTGCTCAGACGGTGAGCGATGACCAGGGTGGTGCGGTTCTTCATCAGGCGCTCAAGAGCCTGCTGCACAAGATGTTCGCTCTCGCTGTCGAGAGCCGAGGTGGCCTCGTCGAGGATGAGAATAGGAGGATTTTTGAGGATGGCGCGGGCGATGGAAATGCGCTGGCGCTGACCCCCGGAGAGGCGGCATCCGCGGTCTCCTACAGGGGTGTCGTAGCCCTGCTCGGAGGCCATGATAAAATCGTGGGCGTTAGCGATTTTCGCCGCTTCGATCACCTGCTCCATCGTGGCATTCTCCACCCCGAAAGTGATGTTGTTATAGAATGTGTCGTTGAAGAGAATTGCCTCCTGGTTCACGTTGCCCATGAGCGAGCGCAGATCATGCACCCGCAGCGAGCGCACATCCTTGCCCCCGACGGTGATGGCTCCGGAATCCACATCGTAAAATCGCGGAAGCAGGTCGGCAAGAGTCGATTTTCCCGAGCCGGACTGCCCGACAAGCGCCACAGTGGCCCCGGCGGGGATTTCAAGACTCACACCGGAGATCACCGGAGTGTCTGAATATGAAAAAGTTACGTTATCGTATACGATATCGCTCTGAGCGGCAGGCACCGGCAGCGGAGCATCGGGGTCTTTGATGGGATTGTCAGCGCTGAGGATGCGGTCCACCCTCTCCATCGACGCCAGACCCTTCTGAATCGAGTACATGGCCTTCGACAGGTCCTTGGCAGGATTTATGATGCTGTAGAAAATTACCATGTAATAGATAAACGATGCTGCATTCATCCCCGAGGTGCCGTTCAGAATCAGCGTACCGCCAAACCAAAGCACAATGGCTATGGCTGTCGTGCCCAGAAATTCGCTCATGGGATGGGCCAGCGACTGGCGGCGGGCCACAGAATTCGAGATGCCGTAAAACACCTGATTCTCTCTGTGGAAGCGCTCCTTCACCTTCCCCTCGGCGTTAAAAGCCTTGATGATGCGCAGGCCGCCAAGGGTCTCCTCGATGTTAGCCATCAACACGCCCCACTGGTTCTGGCCCTCAAGGCTCTTGCGTTTCAGGCGCTTGCCCACCTTGCCCATCACCAATCCCGCCAGCGGGAGCAAAATCAGGACAAACAGTGTCAGCTGCCACGAAATCGCAATCATCATGCCCAGGCACACCACAATCATCACCGGATTCTTAAAAAACATATCCAGCGACGCCATAATCGAATTTTCAATCTCGGCCACATCGCCGCTCATGCGCGCCATCACATCGCCCTTGCGCTCGGAGGTGAAAAACCCGATCGGGAGCACCGTGATTTTGTCGTAGACATAATTGCGGATATCCCGCACGATGCCCGAGCGCAGCGGAATGATGAAGTACGAGCTCAGATACGTGGCTCCGGTCTTCAGAGCCGTCATCACCACAAGCAGCACTGCCAGCAGAGCCAACGTGGCCGAGGGCCCCAAGTGCGCGATAGATTCCTGAGTGTAATAGTAGAAATTATTGACAGCCACATCTTTAAGCGACCCTGACCCCACGGGCATAAACTCGTAGGTGGCCTCCTTGATCTTGAAGAGCATCTCCAGAATCGGGATGATCAGAGCAAAAGAAAACAGCGTCAGGAATGCTGCCAAAACATTAAAAATAATGTTCAGCGCCAGATACTTCTTGTACGGCGGCACAAAACGGCGCAATATTTTGATGAAATCATTCATAACTTCCGCTTCAGAGAAAATTCACCGCAAATTTACGCAAAACATTTCATATTTCCATCCCCGGCCTCAATAAATCCCCCGAGTCACAGCAGATCGTTGCACTTGAAGGAGAAGTAATCCCGGTCCGTGACGATGAGGTGATCGAGCAGGGTGATGCTGAAAAGTTCGCAGGCCTGTTTGATCTTATTTGTGAGCCCGCGGTCTTGCGAGGATGGCTGGAGGTTGCCGCTGGGGTGATTATGGAAGAGCATGATGCCCTCGCACAGGGTCTCGATGGCCCCTTGCATTATGATTTTGACATCAACGGTGGTCGAGGATGTGCCTCCCTGCCCTATCCGGCTCTCGCGGATGATTTCGCCTCGCCGGTTCACGTAAATCACCCAGAATTCCTCATGCGTCAGATGCAGGAAGTGAGGATACATCACCGTATAAGCCACATCCGGGTCGGAGATAACCGTCCTCTCCAGCTTCATGGCATCGCTGGCCGAGCGAGCACCGATCTCGAGGGCGGCAAGAAGGTTGATGGCCTTGGCCTGTCCGATGCCTTTGTAGCGCCGGCAGATTTCTGCCACGGAGAGGGAGGTGAGCTTGGAGAGGTGCCCCTTATTGTCGTGCAGAATTTCTTCTGAGAGCTCGATGACCGACTTTCCCCGGATGCCCGTTGAGAAAATCAGAGCCAGGAGCTCGGCGTTGCTCAGGTCCTTGAACCCTCGCTGCATGGCTTTCTCTCTGGGTCGGAGCTGCGCCTCAATATCCTTAATCATACGGCCGTTGCGTGGCGTTGTTTCGTCTTTGTCCATGAGTTGGAGGGGGGTTATTTACCTTTGCGCATAGAGATTTCCTGAGATTGGTCGCGACCGGCGCCAAGGAGGATTTTGTGGAAATAGGCTATAAGGAAACCGACGCCGTAGCCGTAGAGCTGGATGATGCAGGCAGGGACGGCGAGCAGGGCGATCTTCAGGCTTTTGGTCTCGACCCATGCGGCCACAAACCATATGACCACCAGCGCAGCCAAGGGCATCAGCCACCACGGCGAGCAGAAGATGGCGAGCAGAATCAGAGCCACGGTGCCGAGCACGAGCAGGGCCGGAAGGGTGTGCACGGCCTTCAGGGAGTCGGGGTAGAGGATTTTCAGGGTGATTCTTGACATGCCGAAGACGTAGACCTGGCGCAGGAATTTCCCGAAGTCGATGCGCCGTTTGTGCCACACCGAGGCCTCGGGAATGAGGCCGATGCTGAAGCCGGCGTGCTTGATGCGCGTGCTCATGTCGATGTCTTCGGAAAACATTTCCCGAAACCCTCCTACTTTATCGTAGACTTCCCGTGAGAAACCCATATTGAAGGTGCGTGGCACGAATTTCTCAAGCGAGCGCTTGCCTCCGCGGATGCCTCCGGTGGTGAAAAAGGAGGTCATGGAGAAATTGATGGCCTTCTGCACGTCGGTAAACGACGAATGGGCGGCATCCGGGCCCCCAAAGCAGTCTAAGGGCTTTTCGCTCAGTGATTTGTCTATGATTTCAAAGTATCGGTCGGGGATTACGCAGTCGGAATCAAAGAAGATGAAATATGACCCGCAGGCGCGCTCCATGCCGTAGTTTCGGGCGATGGACCGGCCTTCGTTTTCTTTATAATAGTATTTCACGTCAAGGCCTTCGCAGCGGGCGGCCTCTACTTCGGCATCGCAGCGCTCGGTGGAGCCGTCTTCTACGATTACGACCTCAAAATCGCGATGGGTCTGGGTGCGGAGACTCTCGAGCAGGTCGCGCACCTCGCCCGGGCGGTTGTAGACGGGAATGATTACGGAATATTTCATGGCTTGGCGGGGGGTTAGGACATTCGGCTTTTGTAGTCTTCGTAGTCGAAGCGGCGCAGGTATTCGCACTCTCCGGAGCTCTTGCACAGCACGATGTCCGGGTGGGAGATGCCGTTAAACATGGTGGTCTTGACCGTCGTGTAGTGGTTCATGTCTTCGAGGGTGAGGCGGTCGCCGATCTGCAATGGACGGGGGAAATACCACGGCCCGCAGAAGTCGCCGCTTAGGCATGAGTTGCCCCCGAGGTTATAGGCAAGTGCACCGGGTGTGGAAGCCTCAACGCTCTGGGTGATAAGAGGTTGGTAGGGCATTTCCAAGGTGTCGGGCATGTGGCAGGCAAAGGATGCGTCAAGGATGCCGGTGCGCACGCCATCGTTCTCCACCACGTCAACAACAGAGGTGATGAGGTCGCCCGTGCGCCATGTGAAAGCGCTCCCGGGCTCGAGGATGACCTCGAGGTTGGGGTGGCGGCGACGGAAATCCTGAAGAAGGCCCACAAGGTGGTCGATGTCATAGCCCTCGCGGGTCATGAGGTGGCCGCCGCCCATATTCACCCACTTCAGGGAGGGAAGGAGGTGGCCAAACTGCTCCTCAAAGGCAGCGAGCACTTTTTCCAGGTCATAGCTCGTCGACTCGCACAGGGCATGGAAATGCAGCCCTTCGATGCCCTCGGGCAGTCCATGGCGAAGCTCTTCGGCACTCGCCCCGAAGCGCGACCCGGGCAAGGCGGGATTGTAGATGTCAGTCTCGATCACCGAGCAGTGGGGGTTGACGCGCAGCCCGGCCGACACTCCTCCATGCTCCTTTACCTTGGAGGCGAAGCGCCGGTATTGGCTGACGCTGTTGAAGGTTATGTGGCTCGAGCCGTTGAGATAGGCATCGATGGTGGAGTCGGTGTAGGCTGGAGTGTAGGTATGTGCCAGAGTGCCAAGAAATTCCCGCCCAAGGCGAAGCTCGTTGAGCGAACTGGCCGTGAAGGCCGTTCCATACTCGCGGAAGATGCCGAATGTGCGCCACAGGGCATTGGCCTTGAAGGCCATTATGATTTTTACCCCGGCGCGCCGGGCCACGGAGGCAATGAGGTCAAGATTGCGACGCAATTTTTCCTCGTATACTATATAATAAGGTGTAGGCAGCTCGGAGGGGGTCATAGGATAGAGAATTTTGCGAATTTCAACAGTAGCACTTTCTCGCCGGCAGTGTCGAAGGCCACTTGGATGCGGGCATCGGGCTGGGAGGTGTCCACGGCGCGGATCGTGCCCTTGCCGAAGCGGTAATGCTCGATGCGCATGCCCTCGCTGAGGTCGGCAGGGGTGTGGAGCGAAGCTCCGCTCACAACCTTATCGCCCGGTTGGGGGCCGGATTTATAGGTTCCCCCTCTTGAAGGCAGCGGAGCGGCCGAAAGGGAGATGCCGGAATGGGTGCCAAAGGTCTGCGCAGGCCTTTCGCTCCGGTTCCAGGGGGAGCGCTGCGAATGGTACGACTCCTCGCCTGAGCGGCGCACCGAAGAGTAATCGCCGGGGGTGGAGCTGACCATGTTGAGGTATTCCGGGTCTATATCGTGAAGGAAACGGCTGGGACGACAGCTCACCTGCTGGCCGTTGCGGAATCGCTGCGAGGCGTAGCTTATCATGCAGAAGCGCTTGGCGCGGGTCAGGGCCACATACATCAGTCGGCGCTCTTCTTCCACCCCCTCGGCCGTGTCTTTCGACATCATTGCCGGCAGCAGGTCCTCCTCGGCTCCGACGATGAAGATGTTGGTGAATTCCAGACCCTTGGCAGCGTGGATGGTCATAAGGGTCACACGCTCCTGAGGGGTGTCGTCGCCGTCGTCCTGGTCGGTGGCGAGGGAGGCCACGGCCAGAAAGTCGGCCATGCGGGCATGCTCGGCATCGTCGGTCTGGATGTGCTCGTCGACGAAGGTGCGCGTGCCCACGAGCAGCTCCTCGAGGTTCTCGCGTTTGGAGATGTTCTCGGGAGTTTTGTCGGAATAATACATTGTGATCATTCCGGTTGTCTGGATGATGTGGTGGGCGAGCTCATCGGCGTTGGCGCCGGCCGCGTTCCGCTCGAAATATGACTGGATGAGGGTGCGGAAGCCCTCGAGCTTGGTCAGAGTGCCCTTATTGACGTTGAGCCCGTACTGGGCCGGATCGTTGAGCACCTGCCAGAGGCTCACTCCGGAGGCGATGGCCGCGGAGGTGAGCTTGCCCACGGTGGTGTCGCCGATGCCGCGAGCCGGGAAGTTGATTATGCGCTTGAGAGCCTCGTCGTCGTGCGGGTTCACGGCCAGACGGAAATAGGCCAGTGCATCCTTGATTTCCTTGCGCTGATAGAACGACAGGCCGCCATAGATGCGATACGGGATGCTGCGCGAGCGCAGCGCCTCTTCCAGCACACGGCTCTGCGCGTTGGTGCGGTAGAGGATGGCAAAATCTTCGTAGCTGTCGCCGGTGGTGCGCTTCAGGCGCGTGATGCGGCTGGCCACGAGCGAGGCCTCTTCGTAGTCGGAATAGGCGCGTACCACCTCGATCAGGTCGCCTCGGTCGCCTTGGCTGCGCACATCCTTGGGTATCTGCTCCTTGTTTTTGGCGATGAGCGACCCGGAGGCATTCACGATGGTCTGCGTGGAGCGATAGTTGCGCTCGAGCTTGTAGGTCTGGAGGGCGGGATAGGCCTTGCGGAGGTTGAGGATGTTGCGGATGTTAGCGCCGCGAAACGAATAGATGCTCTGAGCATCATCGCCCACCACGCAGAGCCGCTGATGCTCGCGGGCGATCATGGTGATGATCATGTGCTGGGCAAAATTCGTGTCCTGGTACTCATCTACAAGCACATACGAGAAATATTCCTGGTAGTGGCGGAGCACATCGGGATTGTCGCGCAGAAGTATGTTGGTGTAGTAGAGCAAATCGTCGAAATCCATCACAGAGGCCACCCGGCAGCGCTTCATGTAGGCGGCGTAGATCTCCGGAAGGCGCTCGCGCCGGGCGCGACGGTTGGCGTCGGCGATGTCGCGGTCGGCAGCGTATCGCTCGGGGCTGAGCAGGGCGTTTTTGGCCGTGGAGATGGCGTTGAGCACGGTGCTGACTTTGTAGACCTTGTCGTCAAGCTCCATGTCCTTGATTATCATCTTGATGAGCTGCTTGGAGTCGGAGGTGTCGTAGATGGTGAAGTCGGAGCGGAAGCCCAGAAGGGGGGCGTGGGCGCGCAGCAGGCGGGCGAAGACGGAGTGGAACGTGCCCATGCGCAGTTTCGCGGCTGTTTCGGCCCCGGTCAGGCCCTCAATGCGCTCGCGCATCTCGCGGGCAGCCTTGTTGGTAAATGTGAGGGCAAGGATGCGCCAAGGCTGGTGGCCGTGGGCCAGAAGGTGCACGATTTTGTAGGTCAGGACTCTGGTCTTGCCCGAGCCGGCACCGGCAATCACCAGCTGCGGCCCGTCGCAATATTCCACGGCGGCACGCTGCTGGTCGTTGAGCTGGTCAAGGTAATGCTCCATCAGCGGAATTGATTTTGCTCGGGTAAATATTCAAAACCGGCGGCAGCCAGGCGCTCCTCGAGAGCGGCGCGGTCAATGTGCATGTCATCGCACAAGGCATCGAGCGAGGGGTAATTGTCGCGCAGGCGGGTGTTGATGAAGCTGAAGAGTATGATAGGGTCTTGAGGTAGGGAATCCATAATCGGGGTCAGAGGTCTTGTGATTGGGAAAGAAGGGCCTCGGCGGTGTCGAGGGCTGAGGCGTTGGAGGCCGAGCCGGAGAGCATCAGGGCTATCTCCTGCTTGCGCTCCTGTGGGGAAAGTCGGCGGATTAGGGTGTTGGTGGCGTTGTCGTCGTCTTCTTTATATACTCGGAAATGCACATCGCCCATGCCGGCCACCTGGGGCAGGTGCGTTATGGCGATTACCTGCGATGAGGTCGAAATCTGCTTCATCAGCCGCGCCATGCGCAGAGCCACCTCGCCGCTCACTCCGGTGTCCACCTCGTCGAAGATGATCGTGGGCAGCTGCATGGCCTCCGAGACTATCGACTTGATCACCAGTATCAGACGGGAGATTTCGCCGCCCGAAGCGGTGTCGGCCACAGGCATCAGGGCCTGGTTTTTATTAAAGGCGAAGCGGAAATCGGCGGTGTCGGCTCCCGTGGGCGAGAGCTTGCCCTGCGAGAGCAGAATCTCGCACCGGAGGTTTTTCATGCCCAGCGGCACGGCTCTCTCCTTGAGCTCGCGGGCAAAATCCGTTGCGCGAGCCTTGCGGGCCTCTGAGAGGCGGGCGGCTAAGGCTGTGGCGGAGCGCTTGGCGAGCTTAGCTGCGGAGGTGAGCTCCTCGAGGGTGGTGTCGGCGTTCTCGATGGCTTTGAGGCGGGCGGCCATGTTGTCGCGCAGGGCTATCAGGTCGTCTGAATTGTCCACGTGGTGCATGGTCTCCAGCGAGTAGATTTTCGACAGGCGGTCCTCCACCCTTTCGAGCAGGCCGGGGTCAGCGCTGAGGTCGGAATCATACTCAGAGAGCGATTCGGCGATGTCGCGCAGCTCAATGTGGGCCGATTGCAGGCGTTCGCACAGTTGATCGGCGTCGGGGAGCACATCGCTCAGGCGCTCCAGGGCGTCGGCCGCCGTATCGAGCAGTGACAGCACACAGGGCTCGGCGCCGTTGAGGGCCTGCAGAGCGGTGGTGAGGTTGTCTTTGATGGTGGAAATATTGGCCAGCATGTCGCGCTGCTGCTCGAGCTCGGCTTGCTCGCCGGGCTGGATGTTCATCTCTTTGAGGCGGGCGAGCTGAAAGGAGAGAAATTCGGCATCGGCGCGGTTGCGCGTGATCATGTCGCGCGTGGTGGTGTATTTTTTCAGAGCTGCGCGGTAGGTGTCGAAGGCGGCGCGATATTCATCGAGCAGGGGGGCGGTGCGGGCCAGGGAGTCGATAATGGAGAGCTGATAATCCGGTCTGCAGAGCAGCAGATTCTGATGCTGGGAGTGGATGTCGACCAGCTGCATGGCCACCTCGCGAAGCACCGGTAGCGTCACCGGAGTGTCATTGACAAAGGCGCGTGATCGGGCCGAAGTGGTGAGCTCGCGGCGCAGGATACATGTGTCGGGGTCGTAATCGATGTCGTTGGCAGCAAAAATCTCGGGCAAGCCGGGATATCCGGTGATGGCAAACTGGGCCTCGATCACGGATTTCTTTGAAGTGTCGCGCACGGCTTTGAGGTCGGCCCTGCCGCCCAGCAGCAGGGATAGAGCTCCGAGGATGATTGACTTTCCGGAGCCGGTCTCGCCGGTGATTATGTTGAGCCCGGGGCCAAAGGTGATGTCGATGGCCGAGATGAGGGCGTAGTTGGAAATGTGGAGGGAGGTTATCATTTTTCCTGTCCGTTTTTGATTTTGAGCAGGCGGTCGTTTTCGGTGGGATAGATGGGTTGGAGCAGGTCGTAGGCATCGCGGCGCTGGGTTTCGGGAGCGCGGGAGTAGATGTTGACCAGCTCGTCCATTTTTGCGTCTTTAAACATCGACAGGGCCACCGACATGGGCTGAGCCGAGTAGATCTTGCTCAGTTCCGGTAGCACCTCGGCAATGGCTGCGCGCCCCTTGTCGGGCGAGAGCGACATCTCGTCGAGCCCCCGGCGGTGGTATTGGTACAGCAGCCTGCGCATTCCGGTGCCGGCCCCCTCGGTGAAGGCGCTGAGCACGGCGCTGCGGTTTTTTGTGTCTTCAAAGGCCTTCCACCCTGTCTCGCCTGATGACTGACCCATCTGCACCACTTGCTTGAGGATATCCCAGTAGGGGTCGCCCCCGTTAGGCGAGAAGGAGTCAAAGTCGATGGCCAGGATGAGATAGGCGTAGAAATTGAGGATAGCCGTGAGCTGGCTCTCCATGTTGTTGCGACTGAACACCAACGGCTCGCCCTCCTGATAGGCGAAATCGATTTTGGTGTCTTTGAAGTTGATCAGAGTGGTGGTGTAGGCGCTGTTGTAGGCCGGTCGGGTGCTCTGGATCTGGAGGTCGCCTTTCATCACCCCGTCGGTGTATTCTTTTATGGTGAAGAAGAGACGGCAGTCGATTTTTTCGTTGACGGCAAACTGCGCGGAGGTGAAAACCGTGGTGTTCATGTATTCGCTGATGGCCTGTTGCAGGCTCTCGAACACCGACCTGTTCGTGCCGGAAATCTGGTCTGAATTCACCTCAACCTGGCAGTTAAGCTCCTGAGCATGTGCGCTCAGGGCCAGCAGGGGGAGGGATAATATGAG
>CAZNRK010000003.1:25887-27183 GCA_964575435.1 uncultured Bacteroides sp. | reverse complement strand
AGAAGCAGACGCTTTAGTGTCATTGTTTATCTTTAATCATTGTGGCCACGGCATCGAGGATGTCGGCTGCCACGGCGGTTTTGGGTTTGAGGTCAAAATCCAAGGCCTGACCGTCGGGGTAGAGGAGGGTCACTTTGTTGGTGTCTGTGCCAAAGCCGGCACCGGGGTCGGCCATGGAGTTGACGACGATCATGTCCAGGTTTTTGCGACCGATTTTCTCAGCGGCGTTGGCCCGGGCGTTGTCGGTCTCCAAAGCAAAGCCCACCAGCACCTGGTCGGGGCGCTTCAGGGCGCCGAGGGTGGCGGCGATGTCGGGATTCTTGACAAGGGAGATTTGGGGCACCTCGGTGTGCTCGCGCTTGATCTTATGCGTGGCTGCCTGAGCCGGACGGTAGTCGGCCACGGCGGCACACATGATAGCGGCGTCGGCCTCTGTAAAGGCTTCCTCACAGGCCTGAAGCATCTGCAGAGCGCTCTCTACGCTCACCACCCTCACCCCGGGGGCCGATGTGGTGATGCTCACGGGACCGCTCACCAGGGTCACCTCAGCTCCGCGTCGGGCCGCCTCTTCGGCCAGTGCGTAGCCCATCTTGCCGGATGAATAATTTCCGATAAAGCGCACGGGGTCAATGCGTTCGTGGGTGGGGCCGGCGGTGATGAGCACTTTCTTGCCCCGGAGCGGGCTGTCGGTCTCTGCTGAGAAATAGGCCTCCAGGACGGCAAAAATACCTTCGGGCTCTTCCATTCTGCCTTTGCCCACGAGGTGGGAGGCAAGCTCGCCCTCGCGAGGCTCGATGACGTGGCAGCCAAAGGAACGCAGACGAGCGAGGTTGGCTTGGGTGGTGGGGTGGCGCATCATATCGAAGTCCATGGCCGGAGCCACAAACACCGGAGCGCGGGCCGAAAGGTAGGAGGTGACGAGCATATTGTCGGCCACTCCGGTGGCCATCTTGGCCAGAGTGCACGCTGTGGCGGGGGCGATCACCATGGCATCGGCCCAGAGGCCCAGATCAACGTGCGAGTGCCACTCGCCGGTGTTGGCGGTGAAAAATTCGCTGATGACGGGGCGCCCCGAGAGCGAGGAAAGGGTGACGGGAGTGATAAATTCCTTGCCGGCGGGAGTGATGATCACCTGCACCTGTGCGCCGGCCTTGACCAGCAGACGCAGCAGGCTCACGGATTTGTAGGCGGCTATCCCGCCGCATATGCCTAAGACAATATTTTTACCTTTCAGAGCTGACATTTTCAGAAGGGGAGGTTTTTGGGGGATTAATCGGGTTGCATCGGGATTTATCG
>CAZNRK010000003.1:0-25787 GCA_964575435.1 uncultured Bacteroides sp. | reverse complement strand
GTTGCATCGGGATTTATCGGGATTTATCGGGTTAAATCGCGATTAATCTCCTCTTTTAATTTGTAATTTTATCCTGGTGAAGGCGTCTTTGGTGTTCTTCATAAAGTCGCCTTTCATGATCCAGTCGTAATATGAGGGGTCTTTTTTAAGCACTTCCAGCGCAGGCTGGCCCTTGTACTTTCCGAAATTGATAATCTCGCGCCTTTGGTCGTCGTAGATCAAGCGCCCGGCCAGGTCCACGTTGCGGTTTTGCGAGGCAAAGTCGGCCAGGGCCTCGACGTCCTCGGGCAGGTCGTCATATCGCTCGTACTGCGCCATCAGCACCTCGTAGGTGGCCTCGGTGTCGGCCGCGGCGCTGTGGGCCTGCGTCAGGTCTTTGTCGCAATAGAAACGGTAGGCGGCCACCAGGTTGCGGGGCTCCTTCTTGTGGAAGATGGTCTGCACATCGATCAGGCGGGCACGCGAGAAATCAAAATCGACGTCGGCGCGTTGAAATTCCTCATCGAGCATGGGCAGGTCAAAACGCGTGGAATTGAAGCCGGCGATGTCGCACCCGGTGAAGAATTGCGCAATCTCCCGCGCCACTTGCTTGAACACGGGTTTGCCCTCGACGTCGGCATCCGCGATGTGGTGCACGGCCGTCGCCTCTGCCGGGATGGGCATCTGAGGATTCACCCTCTGGGTGTGGCGCACCACCTTGCCCGAGGGCAGGAGCTTCAGAAGGGAGATCTCCACGATGCGGTCGGTCAGGAGGTTGAGGCCGGTGGTCTCCAGGTCAAAAAATACGATGGGGCGGCGCAGTTGCAGTCTCATAGATGCAGGAGGGTTAGAATTCGGCTACATTCATGGGCATCAGCAGCATCAGCAGAGAGGTGTGCTCGGGCTGCTCGTCGGGACGGAACACGCCGGCGCGGCTGGGGTCGGCAAGGTCGGCAAAGATGGTCGGACATCCCATGTTCTGCAGGATGTTGGAGAGGAAGGGGGCGCTGAAGCCGATCACGAGCTCCGGACCATCGTACTGGCACTCGATCTGGGCCTGTCCCAGAGTGCAGAGATTCGGGTCAACGGATTTCATAATCACCTTATCGTTAGAGATCTTGAATTTCACCATGCCGTAGCCGGGATCCACGAAGATGCTCACACGGCGCACGGCGTTGAGGAATCTCCCGCGGTCCACCACCAGATGGTAGGGATTGTTCTGCGGAATCACACGCTCGTAGGGGGGATAGTTGCCCTTGATGAAGCGGCAGTTGAAGGTG
Source organism: uncultured Bacteroides sp. (assembly GCA_964575435.1). GTDB lineage: Bacteria > Bacteroidota > Bacteroidia > Bacteroidales > Muribaculaceae > CAG-873. Next base: position 24,528 of record CAZNRK010000003.1, on the reverse strand, counting down.
AGGTTGCCGCCGGTGACGGTGGCGCTCTTGCTTGTCATCGTGAAGGTGAGAGTCTCGCAGTCGGCAAACACATCCTGAATCACCTTTGCAGGCTTCAGCGGAATGATGGCGCGGGCGCTGACCCCGGGAGCCGATGTTTCGTCTTTATAGAGCACGAGCTGACGAGTGTCAGTGGCCACAAAGGTCATACGCTCGGGCGAGGCCTCGAAGAGGATACCGGTCATCTGAGGGTGGAAATCGTCGGTGCCCACAGCAAAAGCGGTCTTGCCGATGCCGGCGATAATCTGCGACGAGGGGCAAGTGAACACCACAGGCTCCTCCTCAGAGGTTTCCTTCTTGTAGACCGGGTACTGGTCGCCGGGGATTGCCACCATCGAGAAGCGGTCGCCGGTATAGGTGATGAGGGTTTCGAGGGTATCTTCGTTGATTTCAAAGGTGATGGGCTGCGAGGGTATCTCTTTGAGCAGCTCCACCATGCGGCGGGCGTCAAGGCAGAAGTCGCCCTCGCCATCGTGCGCCACCACGGGCACCACGGCTGTCAGAGCGTTTTCCACGTCCGAGCCGGTGACCTCAAGGTTTCCGTCGGCAAGGCGGAAATAAAAATTATTGAGGATGGTGAGAGCGTTTTTGCTGTTGATCACCTTTGAAACAGCTGATACTGTGGAGTATAGCTTTTTGCTGTCGATGTTAAATTTCATATGTGGGAATATTTATATTTCAATGTAAGGCCCGGGCGACTACCGCTCCGGAGCGGCTCTACTCAGTCAATTTGCAAAGATACACAAAAATCTTGACTTTTCCATCCCCTCACCCCAAATATTTTTCAACAAATTACGGTGTGTCCGGGAGGTGGACGTCGGCTCCGCCTAAGTATTTCTCGCACTGACTGGGCGATTACAGTGGTGTATCCCTCTCAAAATCCTGTACTCCTGTACTCCTGTTAAAAAAAATCCGTGAAATCCGTAGATTTTTCAACCCCCTCGAAAAAAACAGGGCATCTGCGTGGGGAATCGGAAAAATTTTCGTAATTTTGCCCGATATTATGACCACCCCTGTGAAAAAACGTATTGCTGTGCTTGGCGCCACGGGCTCTATCGGGCGCCAGACACTTGACATCATATCTCGCGCTCCTGAGAGATACGAGGCCTCGGTCCTTGTGGCCGGAAGCCGCGTGGAGGAGCTTATCGCCCTGGCCATTGCCCACCACCCCCGCCTGGCCGTCATAGCTCGCGAGGATCTCTATCCCCGTCTGCATCAGGCTCTTGCGCCTTACGGCATCGAGGTTGCCTGCGGCGAGAAGGCCATTCAGGAGGCCGTGACTCGCCCAGATGTTGACATGGTGCTCACCGCCACCGTGGGCTATAGCGGCCTGGCCCCCACCATCGCCGCCATTCAGTCAGGCAAAGACATAGCTCTGGCCAACAAGGAGACCCTTGTGGTGGCCGGCGCCCTCATCGAGCGTCTGATTAAGGAACATCATGTAAAGATCTATCCCGTTGACTCTGAGCACTCTGCCATCTACCAATGCCTCCGCGGCGAGGACCCCGAGGGAGTGCACCGCCTGATCATCACAGCCTCGGGTGGCCCTTTCCGCAACAGTTCCCTGCAGGAAATGGAGGAGGCAACCCCGGCTCGAGCCCTGCGACACCCCAACTGGAGCATGGGGGCCAAAATCACAATCGACTCGGCCACTATGCTCAACAAAGCCTTCGAGATCATCGAGGCCCGATGGCTCTTTGACATGAAGCCGGAGAAAATCAGAGCCTTGGTGCACCCGCAGTCCATAATCCATTCTATGGTGGAATTTGCTGACGGCGCCGTCAAGGCCCAGCTCGGCACCCCCGACATGCGCCTTCCCATCGCCTACGCCTTAGGTGAGGCCTCCCGCGCTGATTTCGGCCTCCCGCGCCTTACCCTCAGCGAGCTTGCCTCCCTGACCTTTGAGGAGCCCGACCTGGAGCGCTTCCCCTGTCTGGGCCTGGCCCACCTGGCTCTGGAGCGCGGCGGCACGGCTGCCTGCGTGATCAACGCGGCCAACGAAATCGCCGTCGACGCCTTCCTGCACAAGGGCATCCGATTCACCGACATCTACCGCACCATAGAGCACACTCTCGATGTCGTGCCATTCATCCAAAATCCTGAATATCAAGATTATGTAGCCACCAACACCGAGGCGCGCGCCCGCGCTTCGGAATTTATCAACACTCTGACTTAACCTATGGAGACTTTTGCAATAAAAGCCCTGCAACTCATCCTCGCCCTTTCCATCCTTGTCATCGTGCACGAGTTTGGCCACTACATCCTGGCACGCGTGCTGGGGGTCAAGGTGGATAAGTTCTATATGTTTTTCAACCCCTGGTTCTCCATCCTGAAATACAACCCCGAGGAGGGCACCCTCTCTGTGATTGCCTGGACCGAGGAAAAGCGCACCCCCGACCCCGAGGCCCCCGATGACAAGGAGAAGGACCACGTCGAGGAAATCCCTCACCAATGGCTCAAATTTAAATGTGGCAAGCCCCACGACCCGGTCGACAAAAAAGGCCGACCCACCTGGGCCTCAACCATTTACGGCCTCGGGTGGCTCCCCTTCGGCGGCTATTGCGCCATCTCGGGCATGGTCGACGAAACCACCTCCTCGTCCGACCTCGCCTCCGAGCCCCAGCCATGGGAATTCCGCTCAAAAGGCGTCTGGAAGCGATTCCTGATCATGGTGGCAGGCGTGATGTTTAATTTCATCCTGGCCATCGCCATATACACGGGCATCGCCATCCATTGGGGCGACAAAGTGGTGCGCATCGATCGCGCCTACGAGGGCATGGACTATGTGCAAGAACTTAAGAACGTCGGATTTGCCGACGGCGACATGATCCTCTCGGTCAACGGCCAAGCCCCCGACGTGCACAATTCCAACTTCGGCTGGGATATGGTGCAGCCGGGCTCAAAGGTCGAAATCCTGCGCAACCATGCCGACACCCTCACCCTCACCATGCCCGACGACATGCTCCAACGCGTGGCCTCGCTCAAATCCTCACCCATGTCGCTGCGCGTCCCGGTCTTCGTGCAGGAGCCCCAGAAGGGCGGAGCCGCCGATGAGGCCGGAGTGCTTGCCGGCGATAGGATAATCAAGGTAGGAACCGACTCAACCCCCTCTTACACAGAATTCTACCCCGCCCTGCAGGCCTCGGCCGGACGCTCGGTGCCCGTCACCGTGCTCCGCGAGGGCAAGGAAGTGACAATGGACGTCAACATCAGCGAAGGCGCAAAGATGGGCATCATGCTCCGCCCCGTGCAGGATATTTATGAAATTGAAAGCGTCACCTACGGCCTCTTCGGCGGCATCGCCCGCGGCACGCAGATGGGGATCACACAGCTCTCCAACTACGTCTCTTCCCTGAAAATCCTCTTCACCAAGGAGGGCGCCTCGCAGGTCGGTGGTTTCGGCACCATCGGCGGCCTTTTCCCCGATAAGTGGAACTGGCTCATGTTCTGGGAAATCACGGCCTTCCTCTCCGTCATCCTCGCTTTCATGAACATTATCCCCATCCCGGGCCTCGACGGCGGCTACATTATGTTCCTCTTCTGGGAGATCATCTCGGGCCGCAAGGTGCCTGACAAATACCTGGAGATGGCCAACATGGTGGGCCTATCCTTCCTCTTCCTCCTTATGATTTACGCCAACGCCAACGACATAATCCGTGCATTTTTCTAAATGAATTACCCCTCTATCATCCTGCGCCGAGGCAAAGAAGACAGCCTCGAGCGCTTCCACCCCTGGGTCTTCTCCGGTGCCGTTTTCTCCCTCCCTGAAGGGCTCGAGGAGGGCGACGTGGTCAAGGTTCTGGCTTCCGACGGCCGCCTCCTGGGCGTAGGCCATTTCCAGATCGGAAGCATCACCGTGCGCATGCTCGCTTTTGCCGATGAGGAGATTTCAGACGCCTTCTTCACCGAGCGCCTGCGCCAGGCCATGCAGATGAGAGTGACCCTGGGCCTCACCTCCGGCGCCTACCGCATGGTCCACGGCGAGGGCGATTTCCTCCCCGGCCTCGTCGTCGACGTCTACGGCTCCACAGCCGTGGTCCAGGCCCACAGCCCGGGCATGCACTTCGCTCGCCACATCATCGCCCGCGCCTTGGTGGAGATCACCGCAAATAGCCCCACACCCGTGGTCAACGTCTATTATAAAAGCGAAACCACCCTCCCCTTCAAGGCCCACCTCGACCCCGTCAACGCCTACCTCATCGGTGGCTTCGACACAGACGTGGCTATGGAAAACGGCCTGAAATTTCACGTCGACTGGCTCAAGGGACAGAAAACCGGATTTTTTGTCGACCAGCGAGACAATCGTGCCCTCCTGCAGCGTTACAGCCAGGGCAAACGAGTGCTCAACATGTTCTGCTACACCGGCGGTTTCTCTGTATACGCCCTCCGCGGCCAAGCCTCGCTGGTCCACTCCGTCGACTCATCGGCAAAAGCCGTGGCCCTAACCCGAGCCAACGTCGCCCTCAACTTCCCCGACGACGCCCGCCACGAAGCCTACGCCGAAGACGCCTTCAAATTCCTTGACCGCACCGGCCGCGGAGAGTACGACCTCATCGTGCTCGACCCTCCGGCCTTCGCCAAGCACCGCACTGCCTTGCGCAATGCCCTGCGAGGATATCGCCGCCTCAATGCCGCCGCCATCGAGCGTGTGGCCCCCGGAGGCGTAATCTTCACATTCTCCTGCTCGCAAGCCGTCAGCAAAGAGCAATTCCGCTTGGCCGTTTTCTCAGCCGCTGCCGAAACCGGCCGCCGCGTGCGCATCCTCCACCAGCTCACCCAGCCCGCCGACCATCCCGTCAACATCTATCACCCCGAAGGCGAATACCTCAAAGGCCTCGTCCTCTACGTCGAATAACCCCCCACTCCTAACTAAAAAGAACGGACGCACCATGGTGCGTCCCTACAAACTCCTAACTCCCACCTATAATGAAACTTATCACTCTCGGGGCCGTCGTGGCCCTGTGCGCTTCTTCAACAATGGCTCAGACTCCATCAGATTTCAACTACCACGCCGACCGCTTCGCCGACATCGAAGTGCTCCGATATCCCGTCCCGGAATTTGAAAACCTCTCCCTCGACCAGAAAAAGCTCGTCTACTACCTCACCGAGGCTGCCCTCTGGGGCCGCGATATCCTCTGGGACCAGAACTGCGTCACTAACCTCCCCCTGCGCAAAGCCCTCGAAATGGTCTACACCAACTATGACGGCGACCGCGAAAATCCTGACTTCCAAGCTTTTGAAACCTATCTCAAGCGCGTCTGGTTTGCCAACGGCATGCACCACCACTACTCGATGGACAAATTCGCCCCCGGATTCTCCCAAAACTTCTTCACCACCGAGCTCGGCAAGCTCGGCCTGCCCTCTGAAGTGGTCGCTACCTTCGTCCAGCTCGTCTTCGACCCGGAAGTCATGCCCAAGCGCGTTAATCAGGCCGACGGCGTGGACCTTGTGGCCACATCAGCCTGCAATTTCTACGGCGACGGCGTCACACAAGCCGACGTCGAAGCATACTACGACCGCCTCAAAGACCCCTCCGACCCCACTCCCGTCTCCTACGGCCTCAATTCCCGCCTGGTCAAAACCGTTAGCGGCGACCTCGTGGAGCAGACCTACAAAATCGGCGGTTACTACTCCGGCATAATCTCCAAAATCGTAGAAAACCTCCAGGAAGCCGCCAAATACGCCGAAAACCCCGCTCAGCGCAAAACCATCGAGCAGCTCATCTCATACTACCGCACCGGCGACCTCAAAACCTTCGACGAATACTCAATCACATGGGCCGAAGACACCGCTTCGAAAGTCGACTTCATCAACGGATTCATCGAAACATACGGCGACCCTCTGGGCATGAAAGGCTCATGGGAGTCGATCGTCAACTTCAAAGACGAAGCGGCAAGCCACCGCACCGAAGTGCTCAGCTCTCAGGCCCAATGGTTCGAAGACCACTCGCCCGTCGATCCCCGCTTCCGTAAAGACAAAGTAAAAGGCGTAAGCGCAAAAGTGATCACCGCCGCAATCCTCGCCGGCGACTCTTACCCCGCCACCCCCATCGGCATCAACCTCCCCAACTCCAACTGGATCCGCGCTGCCCACGGCTCTAAATCCGTAACTCTCGAAAACATAACCCGGGCCTACGACGAAGCCTCGCACGGCAACGGCTTCAACGCTGAATTCGTGATCGACGCCGAGACCTCTGACCTCCTCGACAAATACCTCTTCATCACCGACAACCTCCACACCGACCTCCACGAGTGTCTCGGCCACGGATCCGGCAAGCTCCTCCCCGGTGTTGACCCCGACGCCCTCAAAGCCCACGGCTCAACCCTCGAAGAGACTCGTGCCGACCTCTTCGCCCTCTACTACCTGGCCGATCCCAAGCTCATCGAGATGGGCCTTCTGGACAACCCCGACGCCTATAAGGCCGAATACTACAAATACATCCTCAACGCCCTGATGACCCAGCTCCAGCGCATCGAGCCCGGCAAGGACATCGAGGAAGCCCACATGCGCAACCGCCACCTCATCGCCCAATGGGCCTACGAGCACGGCAAAAAAGACAACGTAATCGAATTTGTCAAAAAAGACGGCAAAACCTACATCCAAATCAACGACTACCAGGCCCTGCGCCGCCTCTTCGGCGAGCTCCTCGGAGAAATCCAGCGCATCAAGAGCGAAGGCGACTATCAGGCCGGTCGCGACCTGGTGGAGACCTACGCCGTAAAATTTGACCCGGAGCTCCACCGCGAAGTCCTCGAGCGCTACGCCTCCCTCAACATCGCCCCCTACAAAGGCTTCGTCAATCCCATCTACACTCCCACTTTTGAAGACGGCGAAATCACCGACATCACCATCTCCTACGATGAGAGCTACCCCGCCCAGATGCTCCGCTACTCCCGCGAATACTCCACTCCTAAATAACCACCGTCACACCTTATAATTTATAGTGAGGGGGTCGCCACCGATGGCGACCCCCTCGCTTTATAAGGAATTTAATTTATTGTTTCGGGGTGAGGCGAATGGCCGCTCCGCCACCGGGAGCAAGAGGCTGGCGCAGGGTTTGGCCGGCTTTTACCTCTACGGTGCGGATGCGATAGGCCTGAGGATTGTCCTTGTAGTGGGCCCCGGGGGCATCTTCATAGATTGTGGCCACATATTTGGTGCCTTTGGGCAGGAAGCTCAGGTCGATGGTTGCTTGGCGTGCGTTGTGGTCAGTGATCGCTCCCACGTACCAGTCATCGGAGTTCTTATCCTGTCGGGCCACGGTGATGTATCTGTTCGGCTCGGCCTCCAGATAGCGGGAATCTTTCCAGTCGACGGGCACGTCTTTGATAAACTGGAAGGCGTCGGGGAAGCGGTCGTAGTTTTCGGGCAGGTCGCAGGCCATCTGCATGGGCGAGGGCATGGTAAGATACAGGGCCAGCTGGCGGGCCAGGGTTGTGCCGGCTTGCGAGTCCTTGCCTTCGCCGTAGTAGCTCATGCGAGTCTCGAAAAGACCGGGGGTATAGTCCATGGGGCCGCCTTTGAGGCGCGTGAAGGGCAGGATGCAGGTGTGGGAGGGTGGATTGCCGCCCATCGACTCGAATTCGCCTCCTCGTGCCGATTCTTGCGCCAGCCAGTTGGGATAGGTGCGACACAGACCGGTGGGACGCGGCGCTTCGTGGCTGTCGATCATGATCTGATAATCAGCCGCACGCTCTATGACGTGGCGGGCATGGTCTACCATCCACTGCGAGGTGTGATGCTCGGAGCGGGGGATGATGGCGCCGACGTAGCCGGTCTTTACAGCGTCGTAGTTGTTGTCTTTCATAAACTTGAAGGCGCGGTCGAGCTGGAGCTCGTAATCAGCTGCATTTGCCGCTGTCTCGTGGTGCATGATGAGCTTCACACCGCGGGCTTTGGCATATTCGCGCAAGGTGTCGACATCAAAATCGGGGTAAGGCTTGTCGAAAAGAAACTGCCTGTTCTTGCGGTAGCTGGCCCAGTCTTCCCAGCCTTCGTTCCATCCCTCCACAAGCACGCCGTCGATGCCGTGCTTGGCGGCGAAGTCGATGTATTTCTTGACATTTTCAGTGTTGGCGGGGTGGTGACCGTTAGGCTCAAGGGCCGAATAGTCGGTGACGCCGGGCTTGGCAAGGTAATCTTTTGAGTAGGCCCAGGTTTTGACCTTTCCGGTGAACATTTCCCACCACACGCCCACAAATTTCATGGGCTTGATCCACGATGTGTCTTCTATCTTGCATGGCTCATTGAGGTTGAGCACGAGCTGGGAGGCAAGGATGTCGCGGGCGTCGTCGCTGACTATGAGGGTGCGCCAGGGGGTGTTGAAGGGCATCTGCAGATAGGCGCTCACACCCAGTCGGTCGGGCACAAGGTGGGCCTTCATGGAGCGGGATTCGGGGTCAACGTCGAGCATCATGGCCGGGTAGCCGGCAAGCGCGGCCTCGTGGATGTTGACGTAGACGGGGTCGGCGGTCTTCATCAGCATCGGGGTCTGGATGGAAAGACCCTCGGCGCGCTGGGCCTCTGAGTGCCTCGGATAGCTTTTCATTGCCTCGGGAAGGGCGGAAAAAGTAGTTTCTGACCATAGATATTCGTCGGTGTCGTAGTCGCCGGGGATGCAGTAGAGTTTGTGGTCGTCGGTGAAATTGAATTCCGTGAGCTCATCGCGCAGGGTCAGATAATTCGGCCCTTTCTGCACCGGCAACTCGTAGCGGAAGCCCAGACCGTCGTCAAAGAGGCGGAAGCGCACGGTGAATTCCCTTTCGGGGTCGGTGGCTTTCATGCGCACGGCCAATTCGCGGAAATGGTCACGCACCTGCGCATATTCGCCCCAGACGGGCTCCCATGTGCGGTCCACAGTGAGGGTGTCGACCCCGATGATCTCAAACCCCTTGTCCATCCGCGTCTCATCAGCCACAAGGCCGAGCCTGCTCGGAGCCACGATCTCCTTATTATTATATGTAAGGGAATACAGGGGTTGACCCTCGGCATCAAGACCCACTTGCAGGCTGAGCTGCCCGTTAGGCGAGGCAATGCTCACCGGGGTATTGCTAAAATCGACAGCCCGGGTACACATCGCCCACGCCATCGTCACACAAAAAAGAAAAAATTTACGCATATCGTCAGAAATTAAGATTCATGATATCAGACTCATATAAAATCAGCTCTACAAAAGACACGTAGCATCAGACTCATATAAAATCTGCTCCACAAAAGACACGTAGCATCAGACTCATATAAAATCTGCTCCACAAAGATAGTGAAAAATCTCCAAATCCACCCCCTCCCCCCTCCAAAAAATATTGGGACGATTCAAAATGAAAATTTTTCTGTAATTCAAGAACGAAGTTAAAAATCAAGAATAAAATGCAATTTGAAATGCAATTTGATCGTAAAAATTAAAATTTTCCAGATTTCTTTTGGAAATAAGTAATTTTTTTGTATCTTTGGGGCGATTTTTAAAAATTTTAATCACTATGAGAAAGTTTCTTTTCACCACTGCAATTGTAGGGCTATGCTCTCTATGCGCCTGCACTGACGACGATGTCCTTAAAACATCGGACGTAAACGCAATCACCACAACATCTAATCCTATTATCGAAGCTGCACAGAAAGCTTATTCTGAGTGCTATCCCAGTTCCTCTCGTAATGGAAGTGTTAACTTCTATGAGCATAACATCCTTCCTATCACGACTCTTAAAAGTCGCGTGTCGTCACCTGATACCGTTCTCTATATTGTCAACGAGGCTGAAGGCAATGGCTTTGTAGCCCTCACAGGCGGAAATTATCCTGAAGTCCTGGCTGTTAGTGACAATGGAACGATTACTGACATAAACAATATTGACAATCCGGGTCTTCAAATGTTTTTTGATGCAGCCACAGAGTACGCTTCAACTTCAGGCATTAGCGGTCCGATAATCATCAAACCAATTGATCCGGTACCTGCATTTAAAGAAGTCCTTATAACTGAAGCGGATAATGTTTGCGAACCTCGGTGTACAGTTCAATGGGGTCAAAGCTACCCGGCTGGGAAGTATTGTCCTAATAGCATTGCCGGATGTGTACCTCTCGCGGGCGCTCAAGCACTAAGCTATTTTGAATCTCCTGATACATTAAATCTGACATATGCAAACGCGGATAAAGCTCAAATTACCCTAAGCTGGATGGGGATAAAAAAATATGTTAAAAGTATGTCATGGTCTGACTATAACAATTATAATAACGGTCGAACTCCATTTCAACTTACTTGCGAAGATAATCTTGGCAGATTATGTCGTGAATTAGGGGAAAGAGTCCAAGCAGTATATAGTCCGAACGTAACAAGCGCGTATACTTATGATATGGCAATTCTTCTGAGTCAGATTAATCCATCTCTTAACGTAAGGACTTATTGGGGTACTCCCATTGCAAGGAATGAACTCGGAAATGGCATAATTATGATGCGCGGTGAGCGTTACACAAATGAAGCTGATTCAGTGACGGAAACTCATAAGAAATGCTCTGGCCACTCATGGATAGTTGATGGATACAGACATAAAATCATCCATCACGAAATCTATCTTTTAGACTCTGATGGTAATTACACCTATTCTCCAAGCGCCTCGTTTACAGAAAGGCTTGATGTGCAACACATCAATTGGGGATGGAATGGTACTTGCAATGGATACTTCAATTTAGATGTATTTAATCCATCGGCTTCAACTATTTATGACACGAATGATACCTATTCCCCATATAATTACACCCATGAATTCTATTATTGTATAATAACAAAAAAATAAAACAACTAATATATGAAAAAGTATTTGATTTTATTTGTTGCTCTTTTCGGCATTGTGCTGTTAGGGAGCTGCTCGGAGGAGCCGAGGGTGCAGGATGGGCAGGATGAGGCTCTCGTTGTGGAAGAGAATCCGGAAATTGAATATACTTCGACACTTGGGCTGACAGCTGAGGAATCTAACGTCATAAAGAGCAATAATGATTTTGCATGGAATCTATTTGCTAAATTGAACGAAGGGGAGGCTAACCAAAATGTAGTGGCCTCGCCCCTGAGCGTGTCTATCGCCTTGACTATGTTGGCCAATGCCACCACCACCGACAGCGAGGTGCGCACTGAAATACTTAACACTTTAGGATATTCAGATTTTGAATTGTCGGATGTCAATTCCGCCGTTATGAAGCTCGCTGAGGGTATCGATCGTCTTGACAAAGATGTTGTGCTGGCCTTAGCTAATTCAGTTTGGGTTAATAATCAGGCCATTGAGGTTAATCCCGATTTCGTGGCTTTGCTAAAAAAAGATTTCAAGATAGAGTCCTATTCCATAAATAGAAGCACTTACATCTCTGATGTGAATAATTGGTGCAAAGTACGGACCAACGGCATGATTAGCAGATTTTTGGAAGAGGATGCTAATGTGCCCGATATGGCTCTTATTAATGCTACTTATTTCAAAGGCATGTGGGCCGAAAATAACAAATTTGACAAGGCTCTGACTAAAGAAGATAAATTTTATACCGGCAATGGCAACCAGAGCAAGGTCGATTTCATGAATGCAAAGAAGTATTGTGAATCTCGAAAAACCGGCAAAATGGAAATGATTACCCTGCCGTTTGGCAATGGCAATTACGATTTCTGCATAGTTCGGCCTAACGATAATGTGGGTATTGATGAATGTATCGGCGACATTAAATCAAACTGGAATGAAATTGCATCAGCAAAGCCCTCTGTGGAATATCTCAAGGTAAAACTCCCCAAATTTGACGCTGAGTACGCCAATGATATTAAATCTCTTCTGGCATCACTTGGCATGCCTAAAGCGATGAATCTACCTGACTACTACTTTGCTTATCCCAAAGGGCTGCAAGTTGAACAAGTGCGTCATAAAGCACGCTTGCGCATTGATGAAGAGGGCGCTGAAGCAGCCGCTGTAACATCAATAGATTTGGCTGACACAGATAACCCCGATGGCCCCACCACTCAATCTCCGGAACCTCGACCCTTCTATCTCGATCACCCGTTTATTTATCTCATCACAGAGAAAGAATCAGGTGCAATCATATTTATGGGAAGTGTGAAATCACTCTGATCCTTTGCCGATACAATCACAAAAAGGGTGCATCAAAGTTGCTGATGCATCCTTTGCTTTTTTCGAGCAAATGATTTTAACCGGTGAAATTGATGCTTTCTTATGATGAATTTTTCAGGTGTTTTTTAAGGTGAAAATTCAAGAACGAAATGCAGAATAATTTTTCACTTTGTAATTGATTTTATCCGGGTGGGAGGTGGAGCAGGAGGCGAGAAAGGGGCACGCGGAGCATGGGCGAGGAGCCTAAAAATTTGCGCCAGGATCGGCCGCTGTGGGCTCGGAGGGCTTCGGCGTCAAGGGTCAGAAGCTCTTCTCGAGGTTGAAATTCGGGAAGAATATCGGCTCGGGGCCGGGACTCGGATTGCTCAAAAGGGTTTGTCGTAAGGTGGTTGTGCGGGCACACCATCTGGCACAAATCGCAGCCATAAACCCGGCCGCGCAGGTCGAGATCGGATGGTATGGGGCCTTTATGTTCGATTGTGAGATAGGAAATGCATCGTCGGGCATCGCAGGAGCCGTCGGGGCGCAGGGCGCCGTTGGGGCACACCTTAATACAGGCCTCGCATATGCCGCATTGAGGCTCGGAGGGCACTTCCTCAGGGCGATCCTTGCGGATTTCACCGGTCCAAAGGAGGGTGGCAATGAAGACGTACGACCCCACACCGGGCACGATGAGCTGATTATTTCTGCCGATAAATCCCAGGCCGGCGCGCTGTGCCCAGTATCGCTCGCGCAGGGGCTTGGTGTCGACGGCCACGAGGGTCTCGCCACCATAGTTTTGGGTCAGGAAATCGGCTATTTTCTGCATTTTCTCAGGCAGCACGTGATGATAATCGGCTCCGAGGGCATAGCGAGCTATGGCCAACCGGGGGTTTGGCAACGGCCCTGAATGATATGGAAACGCGCACACTATCAACCACTTGCTCCCCGGCAGCAACAGGCGCGGATCTTGCCTGACGGAGGCATATTTCTCGCAATATTGCATGGTGCCGTGCTCGCCGGATGCTATCCAGTTGTGGTAAATCTTTTGGGCGTCGGCCTCGACCTCATCAGCCGCAACAGCACCGCAGGCGCAGGCTCCGAGCTCCCCGGCAAGCTCCCGGATACTGCTTTCGGGGCACACTCTGGCGGGAGCGGCAGGGTCAGAGCATCTCGAGGGGGAGAAATTCATAGCCTTCTTTTTTGAGCCACTGTATGGCTCGTGGCAGAGCGTAGCGCAGGTTGGTGACCGAGCGCAGAGAATCGTGAAAAACGATGATTGAGCCGTTGCGGGTGTAGTCCATCACGTTGCGCAGCACGCGGTCGGGGCGCAGCGAGGCGTCGTAGTCGCGCGTCACCAGGTCATACATTACTATATTATAGTGGTTTCTCAGCGCTCGGGATTGCGACCAGCGCATGATGCCGTGGGGCGGACGGAAGAGGCTGCTGTCGATGAGGGCATCGGCCTCCTCGATGTCGCGCAGATAGCTGCGGGTGGAGGTTTTGAGGCCCTGGCGATGGTGCATGGTGTGGTTGCCATAGCTGTGCCCTCGGCGCTTGATTTCCTCAAAAAGCTCGGGATGGCGCTGCACGTTTTCGCCGACCATAAAAAATGTGGCTTTCACGCCCTCACGGTCGAGAAGGTCGAGCACCCAGGGGGTGACTTCGGGAATGGGGCCGTCGTCAAAGGTCAGATACACCACCTTGCGCCCTCTGCGCTTTACGCGCCAGATGGCTTCCGGAAAAAGAAAACGATAAAGGAGGGGCGGCTGCTCGATTAACATAGTTAGGCGATTGTTTGGTTGACTGGGAGGTCGCGTGCGGCCCGCGCGCGACATGACCGGGAGGTGATCACACTGTAAAACAACTACGGATTACGCGGATTTCACGAATTTTTTACAACAGGAGTACAGGAGTACAAGGTTTTGAGGGGTAAAACTACGGATTACGGGGATTATCAAATGTAGGGACGCACCATGGTGCGTCCGTTCACATTTAGTTAAGAGTTATGATGCGCCTTGAGATTTCACTTGGATTACGTGGTCGGGGGCGGCGCAGTCGCCGATGAGACGCTTCCACACGGCTCCGGAGGGCATACGCACCACCAGCATGTTGTGCTCGAAGCCGAAATCCACAGGCGTCCCGGCCTCGGGATATCTCAGGATGGCGCGCACACGGCCGTTCTGGTCAGCGACCTGGATGCCGGATGAGGTGGCCACGAAGAGGTTGCCGTCACGGTCAAAGGCCATGCCGCGCACGTCTGGGTCGGTAAAGGTGAGATCGTGCAGGAGGTAGGCTTTTTGCCATGATGCGGAGTCACCCACGGTGGCGGCCTCAAGCCATTGCGAGCCGGCGAGGGGCCGCACGGCCACGGTGCTGTCGGGATTTACTCTCTGGCGCGGAGCGGGCGTGAAGTCAAGAGTGTCGGCACGCTCCCAGCCGCTGTCGTAGGCCAGAAGGGTGGCGAGGCGGTTATTGGCGGAATGGCCGGGCATGATGGGGTTGGGGTAGTCGCGCCAAAGCCAGGTCATGGCCTCGGGAAAGAGGCGCGTGCCGGGAGCGATGGAGTGGCCGGTATCATCCCAGCGGGTGGCTAAGTCATAACCGGCAAATTCCAGCGACGAGGCCAGGAGCCGGTTTTGTTCGTACCAGTGGCCGAAAAGCGGATTCCAGGCGTCCTCGCTGCCGTCGTGGATGAAGAATCGCAGAGGCAGGGGCTCGGTTTTGCGCACGATGGCAGGTAGCAGGTCGCCGCCACGCATGGCCACGTAGGTGCCGCAGGTGGTGTAGACCCTCCGGAAGAGGTCAGGCCTCTGCCAGGCCACGACAAACGCTCCGATTCCGCCCGAACTGGCTCCGGAGATGGCCCGGCGCTCGGGGTCGTCGCTAATAAGCACGGGAAGGCCGGCGGAGGTGGTCAGTGCGGAGGCTGCCGGGAGCAGCTCGGTCTCGATAAACTCGGCCAGGCGGCCGTCTACGGCGTCGTATTCATTGCTGCGGTTGTATCTTACCACGTTGCCCTCGGCGTCTTTTACCACACCGGGCTGGAAATACACCCCTATGGTCATTGGCATGGCCAGGGTGGAGATCAAAGAGTCGATAACGGCGGGAGCCTGATAGAGGGGGCCGTCGAGACCGACATACAGGCATGCGGGCTGCATGGCGTTGTAGCCCTCGGGGATGGAGACGCTGAAGGAGTGGACGGTGCCGGGATAGATGCGGCTGTGCTCCACCTTGCCCGAGAGCATTTCATAGCCCCGGGCACCGACGACGGCTGTCAGACACAGCACCAGCGAGAGAAGACGGGAGCGCAACATCAGTAGGAGGGATTCATGCGTTTGAGATCTTCGATGCTGAAGCCGTACTGCTTGGCCACCTGCTCGGTGTGGGCCATCACGGGGATGCCGGTGCGGGCGTGGGCCTCGCTCAGGTCAATGGCGCGGTCGATCAGTACAGCGATGTCTGAGCCGGGCGTGGTCATTTCTTTGTATTTGGCCAGCTCGGAGCCGGGGAGGTTTTCGAGGTAGAGCCAATGATAGACGTAGGCGGCATTGTCCACGGCCAGGCTGTCGGCCAGGCGGCTCATGAGGTCGGCATTGGCTTCGGGGTCGGCGCTGAGGGCTGTGTAGAGGTCCACGTAGTTGCGCAATCCTATCAGCAGAGGGGTGTAGCGCAAGGCGAAGGTCTCGGTGTTGCCCAGGTGGCGCAGGCGTGAGGCATCGAGCGATGAGGCGTAGCGCATGAGCTGCGCATAGCGGGGCTCGGCAGTGTCGATAAGTGCTTGAGCGCGAGCCAGATCATCGGGATTGCCGGTGGCAGCGTAGAGCTTGAGGTAGAGGATGATGATGGGCATGTCGGTCATGCTCTCGTAGCGGGCCACGGACTCCGGGATCTTCTCCTCGAGCATATTGAGCATGATGCGGGCCATGTCGTAGCGGTTTGCAGGGAGGGGCTTGCCTGTCTGTGCCGCATTTTCCACTGCAAAGTCAGAGGCTGGGAGGGTGCCGGTATTGACCAGCGACTCGGCCACGTCGATCACGGCATTGCGCACCGAGGAGATCATGCGGCGCACGGTCTCGTCAAGGTAGAGGTCCTTACCGGCATCGAGGCCGCCCCAGCGGAATTTGCCCACGATGTTCTCGTAGGCCTTCTCGGCCACGGGCGAGGAGACGGCATGCGGGAAGGGGGTGACTTGCTGGGCCAGACCTGTGGAATACATATAGGGCTGAAGGTTAAGGTAATAGCGCTCGGGCACTGTGGAGGCGAAATATACAGGACGGGCGAAATTCCCGGCCACGGAGTTGGCCACGATGTCCATGCTCAGCAGCTTGGAGAGGGAGAATCCACCGTTGAGGGCGCCGCTTGAGATATCGCTTACGGGGCCTGTGAGGTCGGTAGTGAGCGATGGGGAGCCCAGACCGAAGCGCTCGGCGGCTTTGGCAGAGTCGACTTCCATCACCAGGTTGGGGTGGTCGAGCAGGTGGATGGGGCGGGCTGTGTATTCGCTGCTGGGCGCTGTGGAGTAGAATTGCTTCAGCGCTTCCAGGGCAGCCATAGGCTGGGATGAGGAGGAGCCGGGACGGGCAAATGAGTAGGCCAGAGCGTCGTAGGCCCAATCCTGAGGCGTGGCGGTCATGGGGATGGCGGCGGCATCGTGGGTGGGGAGAGTGAGCTGGTTGGCGTACCAGTCGGTGGAGAGGTAGGAGAGGTTGACTACGCGGACGTCGGTGCGCACGCCTTCTACCTCCTGGGCATACCACAGGGGGAAGGTGTCGTTGTCGCCATTGGTAAAGATTACAGCGTTGGGCTCCAGGGAGTTAAGGTAATTCTCGCCGAAGTCGCGTGCTGTGTATCGGCCTGAGCGGTCGTGGTCGTCCCAGGTCTGCGACACCATCTGCAGGGGCACCAGGATGCCCAGTACGGCTGCTACGCAGGCTGCCACCATAGGGGTCTTGGAGGCCTTTTTGCCAAAGATGTTGTTGATGATTGCAGCGATGGCGGGCACTCCCATGCCCAGCCAGATAGCGAAGGCGTAGAAGGAGCCGGCAAAGGCGTAGTCGCGCTCGCGGGGCTGTCCGGGGGTCTGGTTGAGGTAGAGCACAATGGCTATGCCGGTCATGAAGAAGAGGAAGAATACGACCCAGAACTGCTCGATGCCGCGGTTGGGGTGGAGCTTGTGGTGCATCAGCGATTGCCAGATGATGCCGAGGATGCCGAAGATCAGGGGCAACAGGAAGAAGACGTTGTGGCCCTTGTTTCCGGTGGTGAATTCTTCGGGGATGAGGCTTTGGTCGCCAAGGCGCAGATTATCGATGAAGGGGATGCCGGAGATCCAGTTGCCGAGGTGGGCCTCGCCGTTGCCCTGGATGTCGTTCTGCCTTCCGGCGAAGTTCCACATGAAGTAGCGCCAGTACATGTGGTTGAGCTGATAGTTGAGGAAGTAGCGGAGATTGTCGGCCATCGAGGGCTTCCACACCTGCACGTTGCCGTCGGGGTGGCCGTCGGCATCGGTGTTGATGGTGGTGAGGTGGCTCAGGTAGGGTGCAATCTCATATAAGGGGGCAAATCCTTGCTCAATCCAGCGCTCACGGGTCTGGGCCGGCACGCGCGAGGAGAGCTGGGAGAGGTCGGAGTTGGAGTAGAGGCTCCAGCCTTTGTAGCCGTCAACGTGGCTCTGGTCGGTGGAATAGATGCGGGTGAAGAGCATGTTAAGGTCGGAGGTCGACTGATAGTCGGGCGCCCATGTCTTCTTGACATATTGGTCGGGCTCGGAGGGCGAGGATTTCTGCACTTTCGCGTAGGTGTAGCGGCCTTTATCTACCAGCACGCCGTAGGCATCGCGCATGAGGCCGTCTTCGAGCTTTGTCTCGGGGCGGCCGTTCTCATCGATGGCCACGTAGAGCAGCTCCTTGCCGTCGGGCTGCCTGTAGGTGCGCACATCCAGGGCCTCGGCAAAGACCGGACCTAAGAAGAGCGGACGCTGGCCGTACTGCTCGCGGTTGAGGTAAGAGGAGAGGGAGAAGACGTTGTCGGGGGCGTTCTGGTTCATCGGAGTGTTGGCCGAGGCGCGTATCAGCAGCAGCGCGTAAGAGGCGTAACCGATGAAGATGACCATGACGCTGAGGGTGGCCACGGTCATCACCCTGTAGGGCAGATTCTTGCACATAAAGCCCAGATACACAGCTCCAACGAGCATCAGCAGCAACCACACCACCACGCTGTCGGAGATGAAAGCCAAACCCGAGAGGAGGAAGCAGGCGTAGAGCAGAAGGCGGGTCAGAGAGGGCAGTTTGTGCGTGTAGAGCATATATATTGTGGCGCAAAGGGCAGCGAGGAGCACCACGGCGTAGATGACCACGCCGACGTTGTAGCCGGCTCCGAGAGCGTTGACGAAGAAGAGTTCAAACCATTGGGCCACTTTGATGAATCCGGGCACCAGACCGTAGAGGATGGCGCCGACAATCACGAAGGAAACGCCCAGAGCGATGAGCGAACCTTTGGCGTCGGCCTTCTTTGTCTTGCGATAATAGAAGACAAGGACGATGGCGGGGATGCAGAGCAGGTTGAGCAGGTGCACGGCGATGGAGACGCCGATTACGTAGGCGATCAGGACCAGGTAGCGGTCGCTGTGAGGCTCATCGGCGCGGTTTTCCCATTTCAGGATCAGCCAGAAGACCAAGGCGGTGCAGAAAGATGAAAACGCGTAGACCTCACCCTCGACGGCCGAGAACCAGAACGTATCACTCCAGGTATAAGCCAGGGCTCCGCACAATCCGGCGCCCATAATGGTAATCATCTTAGGCAGAGACACTTGCGTGTCATCATCGGACACCACGATGCGCTTCACCAGAGCCGTTATGGTCCAGAACAGAAGCAGGATTGTGGCGGCGCTCAGCAGGGCCGACATGGAGTTGACGGCTATGGCCGCCTTGTCCATTCCGCCTCCGAAAAGGGTCACGAAAAAGCGCGCGGCAAGCATGAAGATAGGGTTGCCCGGCGGGTGTCCAACTTCAAGTTTGGCGCCTTGGGCGATGAATTCCGGGCAGTCCCAGAAGCTGGCGGTGGGCTCAAGGGTGAGCAGATAGGTAGCGGCAGCCACCACAAAGCAGAGCCATCCCAGCGAATTATTGATGATGTTGTAGCGTTTCATCATTTGGATTTATATAGTAGATGATTTTTAAGTCAAAAAGCAGAAAGTCAGGACTTTACGTCCGGCCAACGCGCCCCGGCAAAAACGCAGCGCATTTCAAAAGGCAAAATTACAAAACTTTGCCTTATCTCCACTAAAATAAATTCTTAATAATATAAAAAACCCACGGAAAACGTCGTTTTTCCTTACTGCAGCTTTTTATAATTTAAGGGAAACCTCATATGCCAAGTTGTAGATGAATACCGGCCATCTCTATAAATAATGGGGAAAGGTCGCATTTTCAGCACCCATTTTTTAACCTTCGCGGCCACCAGGGCATTAGCCTTTACGTCGCCGGTTCCTCTGACTGTTTTGACCTCGCAGTCAATAGGATTGCCGTCAGAATCGTAATCTGAATACGTTACTTGAACTATACATCTATTGGGCAACTTGCCAATCTCGAGATCAATCTTCGTCCACATTTCCTGTAATTCGGAATCTTTTAGGCCGGGATGCACCAAGGTCAAAGACCGCCCTCGCTCCATAACCTTGCCGTTGCGCACAATCACGCTTTCTTCATTTTCCCAAATTGATCCCCAGCCCATGTGCTGATATTGAACTATCTCTCCGGAGGTAATGCGCAGTGTGTCCGAGACCCAGTCAGCAAAATATCCCGAAGGGGTACGTTTGGCAGCATATATGTCTTCTATTTTTACCGGGATAAAATCCATACCATTGCCATTTGTATTGGGCGTGACGATGCTGTCAAGAAACAGAGAATCATTTTTGATTTTCCAATACCCGACATAATTGCGATACAAGGAGGTATAAGACCAGCCCGGAGGCATGCGAAGTTTGATTTGGGGAAAGCTGACAGTGTCGAGCTCAAGCAATTGTGTACAGAGATTTTTTTTGACGCCGTTGTCATTTATCTTTTCGGTAAACTGCGCTGTAGCAGAGGCTGTCAGGAAAGACAGAGAGAGCAACAGAGTGATTGCGATTTTACCAACAGCGCTTCTGATTTTAAGCTTTTTCATTCTCATGGTCGGTCAGATTATTAGTTCACCCCGCAAATATACAAATTGATATTGAATAAAGCAATAAGTTCTAATTAATTTATTCGCCGTCATGGACGATCTTACTCATAAAAAATCCGTAAAATTCGTGGAATCTGTAGGTTTTGAGGATGCCGTAGTTCATGGGAATTCGTGGAATCTGTAGTTTTTGAGGGTATCGTAGTTCAAAAAAATCGATTTTTTTCAATAAAAATTTGGTGGATTTGGAAATTTGTATTAACTTTGCACCGTGATTGATTAAGATATTAACCATTTAAATTGGTATTTAATTATTAACCTATTAACTATTAAGTATTTAAACCCAAAGCTTATCATCCTATGAAAATAATTACCTGAAAAAGTAAGTTCAGCCGTTGATTCGGCCAAGTAAAAAAAATCATCATTACTAAACCTCTTAATTATCTATCCCCTATGAAACATTTTACACTCAAGGAGTTAACTCGCTCCGCTACAGCTCAAAAACTCGGGATCAGAAATATCCCCAACCCGGAGGCGGTGGAAAATCTCACTGCACTTGTCGACCATGTTCTTGACCCTCTGCGTCATGCCTGGGGGCGCCCGATCATCGTGACTTCGGGCTACCGCTGCGCGCCGCTCAACGCCGCCGTGGGTGGCGCCCCACGCTCGCAGCACACACGTGGCGAGGCAGCCGACATAACAGCCGGATCCCCTTCAGACAACCGTCTGCTCTTTGGCCTGGCGCAAAGCCTCGGGCTGCCATTTGACCAACTCATCGACGAAGCCAACTATAAGTGGCTGCATATCAGCTATTCGCGCTCGGGAGGACGCCGACAGGTGCTCCATCTCACCCCATCTAAACCCAATTAAACCCCGTCTAAAGATAATTCTATCCCTTCCAAATCTAAATTAAACCCCAACTAAAGACAATACAATCCTTTCTTAATCAAATTAAACCTCGTCTAAAAATAACCAACTCTTTCCAAACCCGATTAAGCCCTAACCATAGGCAATTCAATCCTTTCCAAACCCAATTAATCTCATCAAAACTATGAAACGACGTTATCTTCTCGTAGCCTTCGCTGCCGGAGCTGCCACAGGGTGGTGGCTCGGAAGCAGCCGGTGCAAGACATCAACCTCAGTTGAGGTTTTACACACATCCGACACCGTTGTCGTCCGCGACACCGTTCGCATCCATTCGCCCACTTTGCAATCCACCAAGACTGTGCGCATCGACACCCTGAGAATCCCCTCCGACCCCCTGCGCGACACGCTGTTTGTGCCTTTGCGCATCACGCAGGTCCACTACCGCGACACCCTGGCCGAAGCATGGGTGAGCGGATACCGCCCGCGGCTCGACAGTCTCAGAGTGTATCCCGAGCGGATGGTGGTGACCAATACCGTGACCCGACGCCTCCCGCCCCGGCGCTGGCACCTTGGCATCAGTGCAGGCCTTACGGCCACCCCCGGCGGCCTCTCCCCCGGCCTCACTCTCGGCCTCACCTACTCCCTGGTAGATTTTTAAACGTTAAGACCCGTCATTTGGTGTTTTGAGGAAAATGTCTAATTCCGCATCGGAAAGTTCAAAAAAATGTAATTTTCTACATTTTTCCTAACTATTTTGTGCAAAACCTGCATATTCAACGAATTTAGCCTTTAAGGGATTAAAACTACGAATAACGCGGATTTCACGAATTATTTAGCCGGAATTGGTTAAATCATACGTTGGCAATCGGAAACGTTGCAAAATATAAATCCGTGAAATCCGTGAAATCTGTAGTTTTTTCATAACGTTGCGGGCGGGCCGCCCACAACCTCCCAGTCAAACGAAATCTGTAGTTTTTTCAACTTCCGAAGTTTTCCGGCTGATTGCACCGATTTGGTGTTTTGAGGAAAAATGCTTAATTTTGCATCGGAAAGTTCAAAAAAATGTAATTTTCAACATTTTTCCTAACTATTTTGTGTAATATGAGAATCGAACGTACTATTTTTACTGACCTGAAAAGGTGGAAAGACTCACCCACACGCAAGCCTCTTTTGCTAAAAGGAGCACGCCAGATTGGCAAAACATGGGTTATGGAGACCTTCGGTAGAGAGAATTTTGACTTCTGTGCGAAATTTGATTTCGACCGTCAGCCGGAGCTTAAAAGTGTGTTTCAATCAACAAAGGAACCGGCGCGTATCCTGAAATCTTTATCCCTTTTTACAGATGTGCCGATCATCCCCGGACGCACATTGATAATTTTTGATGAAATTCAAGATTGCGAGGAAGCTCTCAACTCCTTGAAATATTTCTGCGAAGATGCGCCGGAATATCATGTGATGGCTGCCGGATCGCTCTTGGGAGTGGCTGTAAAGCACCGGAAGATGACAGTACCAGTGGGCAAGGTGGAGGTAAAACGCATGTATCCAATCTCGTTCAAGGAGTACCTGAGGGTGAGCGACCCGACTGTTTATTCTTACATTGACTCTCTCCCTGCCCTTGAGCACCTGCCTGAAATCGTGCTCAACAAGCTGCGCGAGGAATATCGACGTTTCCAGGTGTGTGGCGGGATGCCGGAGGCCACCGTGGCCATGCTTGAGGGGAAGGGGATGCAGGAGATAGACGCGATCTTGGCCGATATTTTAGCGCTCTACGAGTTGGATTTTGCCAAATACGCCGACCCTCGCGAGATACCGCGCATCCATGCCTTGTGGCACTCGTTGCCTGCTCAGTTGGCCAAGGAAAACAAGAAATTCATCTACAGGGTGGTGCGTCCGGGCGCCCGCTCCAAGGACTACGAGGATGCGCTGATGTGGCTCGAGGATGCAGGTATGATCTACAGGGTCTACAATATAAGCAAACCGGCACTCCCGCTTTCAGCTTATCAGCAACCCAACGTGTTTAAGGTCTATGCCTGTGATTGCGGTCTGCTGCGGCAACTGGCCAACCTTCCGGCATCGATAATAGTGGACCCCGTGGCCAACTACACGGAATTTAAGGGTGCAATGGCCGAAAATGCTGTTTTGCAGTCTCTTATGCCCCTATTAGATGACCGACAGCCGAGCTATTGGACATCAGAGGCCACGGCAGAGGTGGAATTTGTGGTGCAATTTGGTTCGCTCATCGTGCCCATTGAAGTCAAAGCAGAGGGGAACATCAGCGGCAACAGTCTGGCCCTTTACAACAAGCGGTTTGCACCGGAAATCAGGGTGAGGTTTTCAAGTCTCAACCTTCAATACAACGAAGGTCTTATCAGTTCGCCCTCAGCCATGGCCGGATGGCTTGACCGCGAGATTGAATTAACCACGGCCGGAGAGTCACAGACGCAGGGAGATCTCGATTTGGTGTTTTGAGGAAAAATGCGTAATTTTGCAGCGAGTTTGCCCTGGCGGCCCTTAGGGGCTGATTTCAGCGCTCGTTTTGAGCCGGAACGGGAGGGCAAAATCTGTTTAACTGTTTTGATAACCAACTAATTCTCTTCATATCTTATGGCACAGCAAGAAGACGTGTTCAAAAAAATCGTTTCTCACGCTAAAGAGTACGGTTTCGTCTTTCCTTCGAGCGAAATTTATGACGGCCTCTCGGCTGTCTATGACTACGGCCAGAACGGCGTAGAGCTCAAAAACAACATCAAGCGCTACTGGTGGGACTCCATGACCCTGCTGCACGAAAACATCGTGGGCATCGACTCGGCAATCTTCATGCACCCCACAATCTGGAAAGCCTCCGGCCACGTTGACGCCTTCAACGACCCTCTGATCGACAACCGCGACTCCAAGAAGCGCTATCGCGCCGACGTCCTTATCGAGGAGCAGATCGCCAAGATTGAAGACAAGATCGAGAAGGAGGTGGCAAAGGCAGCCAAGCGCTTCGGCGAGAGCTTTGACGCAGACCTCTTCCGCAAGACCAATCCGCGAGTGCTTGAGCATCAGAAACATCGCGACGAGCTTCACGCCCGCTATTCCGAGGCCATGAACGCCCTCAACCTCGAGGAGCTGCGCCAGATCATCCTCGACGAGGAGATCGTGTGCCCCATCTCCGGCACGAAGAACTGGACCGACGTGCGTCAGTTCAACCTCATGTTCTCCACCGAGATGGGCTCCACAGCCGACGGTGCCATGACCGTATACCTGCGTCCGGAGACCGCGCAGGGCATCTTCGTCAACTATCTGAACGTGCAGAAGACCGGCCGCATGCGCATTCCCTTCGGCATCGCGCAGATCGGTAAGGCCTTCCGCAACGAGATCGTGGCCCGCCAGTTCATCTTCCGCATGCGCG
>CAZNRK010000002.1:33637-75107 GCA_964575435.1 uncultured Bacteroides sp. | reverse complement strand
TCGAGAACACCGAGACCCGCGACCAGCCCAAGAACAAGGAAAACGCCCTGCGCCACCTGCGCTCCATTCTCTATGAAAAGGAGCTCCAGCACCGCATGCAGGAGCAAGCCAAGATCGAGGCCGGAAAAATGAAGATAGAGTGGGGGTCGCAGATCCGCTCGTATGTCTTCGACGACCGCCGTGTCAAGGACCACCGCACAAACTTCCAGACAGCCGACGTCGGCGGTGTGATGGACGGCGATATCGACGACTTCATCAAGGCATACCTCATGGAGTTTGCCGGCACCGAATCCGAGAATTGAAAACAGAGACCGGAAAACTGCGGTCCTGCTCCGCGGTCCTGACTTCAAAATAAATAATCAAATCATCATATATGAGAAAACTATTCAATTTCCTTACCCTGGCGCTGATGCTCTTCACTGCAATGGGCGCCTACGCCATTCCGGCAAGGCGTGTAGTCTCGCAATACACCCAGCCTGACGGCTCCACTATCTCCCTGAGGCTCGTGGGCGATGAATTTTCCCATTATTACCTCACCGACGACGATCAGATGGTAATCGCCGGCAACGACGGTTACTATTTCGCCACTCTCAACGCTCAAGGCCTCGCCGTGGCATCTGACGTCTTAGCTACAGCCCCTGCCAAACGCACTGCGGAGGCTCGTCGCCTGCTCGCATCTGTCAAAAAAGAAGACCTCGTAAAAGGCATGGCCAAAGTGCGCACTCGCAACGTGGCCGCTCGCCCCAACAACAGCATGAAGGCACCTGCCAAAGCCGCTGCTTCAAACTGGCCCTCCGGCATCGGCCTTTTCCCCAACAACACCTACCCCACCACCGGAAGCCCTGACGCTGTTATCATCCTTGTGCAGTTCCCCGACCAGAAATTCACGCTCCCCGACCCTAAGGCCTATTTCACCGGTTTTGCCTCAAAAGAAGGATTCTCGGAGAGCGGACTCGTCGGAGGCACAAACCCCGACTACAACGCCCACGGCTCGGCCCTCGATTATTTCAAAGCCAGCTCCAATGGTCAGTTCACCCCCAACTTCCACGTGCTCGGCCCTGTGACCCTGCCTAACAACATGGCCTACTATGGCGGTAACGACGTCTACGGCGACGACAAGAACCCCCACTTGATGGTGCTCCACGCCGTGCAGGCTCTGGATGCCACTACCGACTTCTCAATCTTTGACACCGACAATGACGGCTACATCGACAACGTCTACGTCATTTACTCCGGACAAGGCGAAGCCAACGGCGGCTCCGCTGACACCGTTTGGCCCCACTCATGGTCGGTATATAGCGGCACCCGTCAATATTACCGCTTCGATGGCAAAATCCTCGACTCCTACGCTTGCTCAGCCGAAGTTTTCGCTAAATCCGGATCTCTTACACTTGCTGACGGCATCGGCACGTTCTGCCACGAGTTTTCCCACGTAATGGGTCTGCCCGATCTTTATCAGACAGAGTATAACTCCTCAACCGAAATGCTCACTCCCAGTGATTACTCCCTAATGGACTATGGCTCATATCTCAACAATTCCCGCACTCCTCCCACTTATTCAATCTTTGAGCGCAACGCCATGGGTTGGGCTGAAATCGAAGTCCTCGAAGAGGGCGTGGGCAAGAACGGTGTGCTCGAGCACATGCTAAAATCTAACAAGGGTTACGCAATCCGGGCCAATGGCGACAACGAATTCTTCCTCCTGGAAAATCGTCAGCTCTCCGACTGGGACGCTTACATCCCCTACCACGGTATGCTGGTTTGGCATATTAACTACGATGCCACTATATGGAAAAACAACGCCCCTAACAATTCGGCAAAGCAATGCGTCGACATCGTAGAGGCCGGCGGCACTGCCAATAACTCGAGCACTGCTACACTGAAGCAGTACCCATTCCCGGGTACGAAGAATGTAACATCCTTCACCTCCTCAACCACTCCCGCGCTGAAATCCTGGGCCAACACGCCTATCAATGTGCCCCTGACCAACATCAAGGAGAACGCTGACGGCACCATCACCTTCGACATCTGTGGAGGCGAGTCCAAGCTCGATGTGCCCGTTTGCAACTTCACGGAATCAACAGTTGTGAGCGCCGAGCCCATCACAATCACCCTCACCAAACCCGCATCCGCTCCTGCATCGTCGGTTATCAATTACATCTATATGGATAACGACGCCACCGAGATGCTCGAAGGCCCCTACACCGGCCCCGTCACCATCTCAAAGAGCGGAGAATTTGAGTATTGGCTCGAAGACGGCCAAGAGACAAGTCAGGTGACCAATCTCAAGATTTACATCGGCGAGCGTCCCGACTTAGAATACACGATTGTCTATACCGACAGCACAAACGACAGCGGCACAGTAATAACGAGCGCCACTTATCCAAATCTCGTTGAAGAAGGTTCAGAGATCGCAACCTGCGGCTCTGCCTCGAATGTATATCCCGGTAAAACCGGTCTGAAATTCAGCTCAACCAAAAATAGCGGTTCGCTCACACTAAAACTTTCAGCCGACTATCAGCTGCCCTATTCCAAGGTGATAGTAAAAGCTGTGAAATTTAGCAACGACGTAGCGTCGCTTAAGGTTGGCTCCGGTGCCGCTCAAAATATGACCGGCGAGCTTGAGGATTACACCTTCGAGCTTGACGGCTCTGATCTGAAATCCATCACCATCTCAGCCACCAAGCGCTTGTATGTCAAGTCCATTACCTTTGTTCTTGCTTCAGGCGGCGAGGATCCCGATCCCGTGGTCGAGACTGTAGCCACCCCGACTTTCTCGGTTGAGGCCGGCGAAGTTGAGCAGGGCACTGTCGTCGAACTCGCTTGCGAGACTGAAGGCGCTGCAATCCACTTTACCGTTGACGGCACAGAACCTACTGCTGAGTCAGATCTCTATACAGACCCCATCGTTATCGAAGAAGACATGACCATCAAGGCCATCGCCGTGAAAGATGGCTGGAACGACTCGGAAGTCGCCACCGCAGCCTACACCGTCAAGCCCGAGCAAGGCGGCGACGACCCGATCGAGGGCGACGCATATACGGTTACCTTCGACTTCAATTCCGATAACGGCTATGGCATGACTCTCTTGAGCGGAAACACTCAGGAATACAATGATGAAGAACATAAATGCGTCGAAGGACCCATTACTCTCACCCTTCATGGCAAAACCCGTTGGTGGGATGCAGGCGCAAAAGGTAAACACTTGCGTCTTTATAAAGATGCGTATATCACAGTTTCTTGCCCCCAGCCTCACGATCTTCGATCAGTGCACCTGACAGTAGGAAACGAAAACCACTGGGACAACACATCTCATGTCTCCAAAGTGGCCTCTGTTGACTTTACCACTACCCACACCAGTGGCAACACAGTTCTCAATAAAGTCGAGGTTAACTACATCACCACAACATCAATTGTAGACGTTGATGCCGAGGCTAACGAAGCCGTTTACTACAATCTCCAGGGCATCCGCGTAGAGAATCCCGCTCACGGAGTTTTCATCCGCGTTCAGGGCAATAAAGCCACCAAGGTTGTAAAATAATCCCTTACTCCCATATCCCAACAAAAAAGCCCGCTTCTGCGGGCTTTTTTTGTTGAACGTGATGTTAATCAGCAGAAGATTTCAGCAGCTCAAGTGCGCGGACGAGGTCGCCCTCGTGCACCATCAGTCGGATGCTCCCTTGTGGTGAGAGCTGAAAGCCCATCACAGAGGTGATGATTTCGCCATCGAGGATGCATGGAATGTCATTGGCTCGGAGCATGCCGGCGGCGATGTTGGCGCGAATGTCAGAGGTGA
This sequence comes from uncultured Bacteroides sp., assembly GCA_964575435.1. GTDB lineage: Bacteria > Bacteroidota > Bacteroidia > Bacteroidales > Muribaculaceae > CAG-873. The sequence goes on along the minus strand of CAZNRK010000002.1, from coordinate 71,311 downwards.
ATGTGTCGGCTACGACAAGGCGGGATTCAGGGTCCATGATATAAGGTGTTAAAGTTATGCAGTACGAGCCCGGGAGGGTTCAGATGTCATTATTATCTTTTAATTATATTCTATATTGACTCAGCAGCTGGCCCAGGTATAATCCACCCAAAAACACGCACACGCCCAGCGTTGCGCTTGCCAGCCAGTAAAGCACCATCTTCCAGCGCAACTGTCGGGTGTAAAAATCCACGAGTTGCCGGGCAAAAGTGGAAAACGTGGTGAACGAGGCACAAAACCCCACCGTGATCACTACGAATTCAAATTCATCCCCGACATGCTTTATGTCGCCAAAAACCGTGCCCAGAATCGCCGTGCCCAAAAGGTTGATGAGGAGCAGGGCGGTGGATGAACTCAGGCGCATGCGCTGGCAAAGTAGCCACGTGAACAGGTAGCGGCAGGCTGCACCGAAAAATCCACCGCCGGCGGCCGCGAGTATGTACATTCCCGTCTCCATTATCCGATTTTTACTATTTTTGTGGCAAGATCTGAGCCGAGGGTTAAAGCAAACATGCTAATCAGGGACATCATAAAGAAACACGCCAAAAATTCTCCTGGATTGTTGACGTCAAAATACGTCATTACCGAAGAGAAAGTGGTCAATCCTCCGCACAGGCCGGTGAGCAGAAACTCCGTGAAGTGGTGGTTGAGCCGGTAACGTCGCTGCAGCATACGCATGAAAAATCCAAACAAGAAGCTGCCTAAGACGTTGACCCAGAAGATGATCATGATTGACTCCGCATTTCCGAGCAGACACAGCGCACGTAATGCCGAACCCACAGCGCCGCCGGCTCCGGCCACCGCTGCCCCGATCAAGATGTTACGTTTTAATTTCATGTTGCAAATTTACGCCAAAACCTCCGAAATGCAAAACCTTTTGCCACATCAGCTCGTTTCTATAGTAGAAAAACTAACAAAAAATACGTAACAATTATGACCCTCGAACAAATGCGTGAGACATCGCTCTCCGACACCCTGCGCGACATGTTTGTCAACCAGCTGGCACATGAACTCAAGAACTACACCCTATACAATGCCTTCTCGGTATATTTCAGCTGCAACGGCCTTGAAAAACTCGGCAAGTACTATAAAGGACGTGCCGATGAGGAATTGATGCACCAGCAGTGGATCATGGACTATCTGAGCGAATGTGACGCCAAATTTGAATACCCCGCAATCGCCATGAACGACAATCAGGCCGTCAGCGATTACATCACCCCCTTTGAGCGCACCCTCGACCGCGAAATCGAGACCACTCAGCTCATCAACGCCATCGCCGACGAAGCATTCAAAGAGCACGACTGGCGCACCCTGAGCTTCCTGCTCGGCACCCTCAACTCAGCTCGCCTCATCCCCGAGCAAGTGGAAGAGGAATCCCTCTCGCGCACCGCTCTCGACATCATGCGCACCGACGATCACATCCTGCGCAAAGAAAACCAGATCTACGACCTCTACTTCTCCGAAAAAGAAGCATAATCAGGATTGGCGGTGTCGAGGAGGTGGCGGTAAAAGGCTGCTTTCCACTCCAAGGGTTTTGGAAAAGCCCTGGATGACGAGGGCATGCGCCATACTCGCACAATGCGATCTGCAAAATATTCGGTTTCGACATATCCGCCCACGGCGATGTGTTCGAAACCGATTTCTTTTCCGAGGGTTTCGACGGCCTTCTCTCCCGTGAGAGCGATGTCACGACACAGTGGCAGAGCCTGCATGAGCGGCCTGAAGTCGCGTGGTCGCACTATGGTGAGGTGGGCGTCAGAGGCGTTGTTTTTCTCGCGGACCACTTGCTCGCCGGTGTCGGTGAGAGCCAGCCCGATTTCGTTGCAAAAAGCCATGATTTTTTCCTTATCGAAGGTCTTGCCGTCGGGGAGGAGGAAAGCGTTTTTGTCGCCTCGGGCGATCAGGCCCCAGATGCGCCACATATCGTTGGTGCGGTTGGGATAGTAAAAATCCATGCACCAGCGCTCTTTGGGCGGCGGAAAACTGCCCGACATCAGAATCCGGGCATTAGCCGGGAGAAAGGGTGAAAGAGGGTGAGATTCTATCATAGTGAGGAGTTAGGAGTGAGGAGTTAGGAGTATAGAGTGATGGGGTGAGCTGTGGGGATAAGGCCTTTGGCTATGAAATGCGGGAATAATCGGTCTGGCGTGCCACCTCAAGAGAGAGTGTATGTCGGAAGCTGAGATTTTCGGGGGCGGAGAGATCGGGGTCTGCATCGAGCAGGCGCTCGGCAGCATCGCGAGCAAGTTGGATGATTTGCCCGTCGGTGGCAAGGTTGGCGATGTGGAGCGCGAAGGGCAGCCCTGACTGCATCGTGCCCTCGATGTCGCCGGGTCCGCGCATCTTCATGTCCTCTTCGGCTATGCGGAAGCCGTCGGTGGTGGCAGCCATAATGTTAAGGCGCGCTCGGGAGGGAGCCGCGATGTCGTATTTGGTCATGAGCACGCAATAGCTCTTGTCGGCACCGCGCCCCACGCGTCCGCGCAGCTGATGCAACTGCGACAGACCGAAGCGCTCGGCATTTTCGATGATCATGACCGAGGCGTTGGGCACGTTCACTCCCACTTCGATTACCGTAGTTGCCACCAGGATATGGGCCTGATGGCTCACGAAGAGCCCCATTTGGTGGTCTTTTTCTGCCGGTTTCATCTTGCCGTGTACAAAAGCCACGTGGCAGGAAGGAAACGTCTCGCACACCCGTTCATATCCCTCTTGCAGGCTCAGCAAGTCGAGCTTTTCATTCTCCTCGATCAGAGGGTAGACTATATAGATCTGCCTCCCTTGCTTGATTTCTGAGAAGATGAACTGGTTGAGGCGATGGCGCTGCTCGTCGTAGCGGATAAGTGTGGTGACGGGTTTTCGGCCGGGGGGGAGCTCGTCAATGACGGATACGTCCAGGTCACCGTAGACGGTCATGGCCAGCGTGCGCGGGATGGGCGTGGCGGTCATTACCAGCACGTGAGGCGGGATGGAATTTTTGGCCCACAGCCGGGCCCGTTGAGCCACACCGAAGCGGTGCTGCTCATCAATGACGGCAAGCCCGAGATTCTGAAATTCCACAGTGTCCTCGATCAGGGCGTGGGTGCCCACAAGGATCTGGAGCTCGCCGCTGCGCAGCTGCTCGTGCAGCACTCGGCGCTCGGCGGTGCGTGTCGATCCGGTGAGCAATCCGATCTTAATGCCGATGGGGCGCACCATCTCCGAGAGGGTGGCGAAGTGCTGGCCGGCCAGGATTTCGGTGGGTGCCATCAGGCAGGCCTGTGCGCCGTTGTCCAAAGCGATGAGCATGGCCAGAAGGGCCACAAGGGTCTTGCCCGAGCCTACATCTCCCTGCACAAGGCGATTCATCTGCCGGCCGGTGTTCATGTCGGCCCGAATTTCTTTGACCACGCGCTTCTGCGCCCCGGTGAGCTCAAAGGGCAGGCAGCGGGAGTAAAATGAATTGAACCACTCGCCGATTCTTGAAAACCGCTGCCCCGGGAGCACCGACCGACGCTTGCGGTTGCGCATCACCATGTCGGTTTGGATATAAAACAATTCCTCGAATTTCAGTCGCAGCCGCGCCCTCTCCAGCGCCTCTTTCGAGTCGGGATTGTGAATGGTGCGGATGGCTCTCTCAAGAGGCATGAGGTTGAGCTCTTGCATAACCGAGGGCGGGAGGGTCTCGGTAATGCTACGCCCGGAGCCGAGCACATTCTGCACCCACATATAGATCATGCGGGAGGTGATTCCCTGATTGCGAAGCTTTTCGGTGAGTGGATACACACCTCTCAGACCTTCCATTTTGGTGGCGTTTTGCTCGGTGTCGACCTCCGGGTGGCTCATTGAGAGCTTGCCGTTAAAGACATTGACCTTGCCGAAGAGCACGTATTCCACCCCGGGGCGGTAGGCCTTCTCGATCTGCTTTATGCGTTGAAACCAAACCACCTCAATGGTGCCGGAGCCGTCGGTGAAGAGAGCCGTCAGTCGTCTTTTCGCTCCCTCGCCAATGGTGTTGAAGCTGATGAAGCGACCGCGCAGCATGATGGCGGCTGCCGTCTCGCCTCGGAGGTCGCTGATGCGGCGCACCGTAGAGCGGTCGGCATAAGAGGTCGGATAGTGACGCACAAGATCGTAGGCAGTGCGGATTTCCAACTCCTTTTCAAGGATTTTGGCACGCTGAGGGCCTATTCCCTTTACGTATTGAATCTCAATGCGGCGGAGCGAATTCATTTCAGACCTAAATACAGGGCAGCGATATCAATGTCGCGAGGATTAGTTATTTTTATATTAATCGGGGAGCCTTCAACCAGCATGGGTGCCATGCCGGTGTGGGCCTGATACACGGAGGCGTCGTCGGTTAGGGTAGGGGAGAAGGCGCGGGTGTAGGCCTCGATGATTTTCCCGGCTCGGAAGGCCTGGGGGGTCTGTACGGCCACAAGGCGGGAGCGGTCCTCCACCTCGGTCGCCCCTTCGTATGGGAAGGTGATGCTTCCATGAGCCGACGACCGCAGCGAGTCGGTCACTGCAATAGCCGGAATCACGGCTTCCGCTCCGGCATCCATCCCGGCGGATATTCTGCGCAGCATATCCTCCGGCACCACCGGGCGCGCCCCATCGTGGACCATGATCACGTCATCAGCAGAAACTCCGGTCTCGGAAATGGCGCGCAGGGAATTTCTTACCGATTCGGCTCGCGAGCTGCCACCGATTGCTATGCGCGGACATTCCATTCCTGCCTCAGTGCATGTCCTGGTAAAGAAGTCGGAATATTCTTCAGACAGCACAACGGTAAATTGCGCTTCGGGGAATACCTCTCTGATCCTTTCGAGCGTGTGGAGCAGCACGGGACGGTCGCCCAACCGTACAAACTGCTTCGGCAATTCACTTCCGAACCGGCTGCCGCTTCCGGCTGCTACGATGATGATGTGGGTCATGGCTGCAGGGGATTATTGGCGGATTAGAGAATAGCGATTGAGCGAGGCCAGAGCCAGGGAATACTGATACTCGGCTGTTAGGCATGCGCGTGTGGCTTCGTAAAAATAGTTGACCTCGGCCAGATAATCGATCACGTTGATCTGTCCGCCTTGATAGGCCTGCAGCAGGAGGGTAAGGTATGAATTATCACCGAAGGTGCGGTTGTAATCCTCAATTTGTCGCTGGCGCAACTTCAACTGCTGCAGCGTGGCTTGCACCTCGGTGCGGCGATTGGCCTCAACGGCTGCGTTGGTCAGGCGTGTGCTTTCTGCACGCGAGAGCGCCACGGCGCGAGCCTTGCGATTCTGGAAGAAAGGTAGAGTCATGCTCAGGCTGAAGCCGTTGAAGACATCGCCCATTTCCTTTTGGTAGATGTAGCCCACCGAGAATCCCGGCCACCTCTGCTGTCGGGCGGCTTTTGCGTTGAGTGTCTCCTGCTCAAGGGCTAACCTGCCGGCTGATATGACGGGGTCGATGTCTGCGATTTCGCTCAGGTACTCATTTTCTTCTCGCTTGGGATCCATAGGGTAGGAATCGAAATCATCAAGATTGAGCCTGCAGTCGGGACACATGGCTTGAATCTCGCTTTTGAGCATCAGGATGGCCTCGGTGATGTCAGCGATGTCGTTTTGGAGCTTGTACTGCTCGATCTGCATTTTCTTGGAGTCGAGGATGGTGAGCTCTCCGCCGCGGTATCCTTCCTCTACCTTGGCTTGCACCGAGTCGGTGTTGGCTTTGATGAGCTGCAGCAAGGAGAGCTGGCGGTTCTGGTAGGCCAATTCGATGAGTTTCTGCTTGGCGGCGAGGGCGAGGTCAACGCAGGCGCTGCGGTAGAGCATTTCGGCGGCGTTGTTGCCCATTTTTGCAGCCTTGGAGCGGGCGCCGTACACTCCGGGCCAGTCGAAGCTCTGGCTCACTTCCACCTCGAGCTTGTTGCCGATGCCGTCGCTGCCCCAGACGTGGGTCACGCCCACTTCGGGGTCGCTCAAGGCGTTGGCGTCAGAGGCCTCAAGGCGAGCCTGCTCGATTTCGAGCCTGCGGGTTTTGAGGTCGGGATTATTTGCGAGAATCTCGGAGATGACGGTGAAATAATCGGCCGCCGGCTCCGCAGCAAAGACGCTGCCGGAAGCCGCAGCAAGGGAGGAAAGGGCAATGATAAGGAATCGTTTCATTTCTTGCGGTTGATGTTCATTGTGTAAAGGATCGGCACGACGAAGACATTGAGGAGCGTCGAGGAGAGGAGACCGCCGATTATGACGATGGCCATCGGGCTTTGGATTTCGTTGCCGGGAGCCGAGCCGTTGACGGCAAGCGGAATCAGGGCCAGAGCCGAGGTGAGTGCTGTCATTATGATGGGCAGAAGGCGGTCGGCCGACCCTCGGGCTACACGTTCGTGCAGGCCGATGCCGGCGCGCTCCATGCTGTCGTAAAGCGAAATCAGGAGCATGCCGTTGCGCGTTGAGATGCCTAAGAGGGAGATAAAACCTATGATGGCCGGGATGTTCAGCTCACCGCCCGTGAGCACCAGAATAAGCACGCCGCCGATCATGGCCAGAGGCATATTCACAAGGATGATGAGCGACCGGCTCACGCTGTGGAACTGGTGATACAGAAGCATGAACATTATAAGCAGGGCGCCCAGGGTGGTCCACAGCAGGGTGCGCGAGGCCTTGGCTTCGTTCTCGAATTGTCCGCCGTAGGTGATGTAATATCCCTCGGGAAGCTTGATGTTTTCCTCGATTTCGTGACGAATCTCGTCGACGGTGCCTCGCAGGTCGCGGTCGCTGACATTAGCCGAGACCACGATGCGGCGCTTCACGTCCTCACGGTTGATGGTGTTCGGTCCGGTCGTGGAGATGATGTCAGCCACGGTGCTGAGGGGGATTTTCCCGGCATTGGAGTCGATCATCAGATTGCGGATGGCCTCGATGCTGCCACGATTGTTCTCGTCGAGGATAAGGGTGATGTCGTAGGGCACGCCATCAAGGTAGACTTGCGACACGGTCTTGCCGCCCAGAGCTGTCTCCACCACAGAGCGGAAGTCGGCCATCGTTATGCCATATCTGGCCAGCAGGGCGCGCCGCGGTCGGATATCGAGCTGCGGACGTTGCATTTGCTGCTCGATGTTGGGGTCCACCACGCCCGGCACGCCTGCTACGATGCCTTTCACCTGATTGCCGATTGAGAAGAGACGGTCGAGGTCAGGTCCGAATATCTTTATGGCGATTTGGCTTTGTGTGCCGGAGAGCATGGCGTCGATGCGGTGAGAGATGGGTTGGCCGATTTCGAGATTTATTCCGGGGATTTCTCCAAGTTTGTGACGGATCTCGGCTGCCACTTCGTTGCGTGAGCGTCCCGAGAGGGTGTACGGAGCCTCGATTTCCGAGACGTTTACACCTAATGAGTGCTCATCGAGCTCGGCGCGTCCGGTTTTGCGCGCTGTTGTGTTGATCTCCGGCACGGTCAGCAGCATTTCCTCTGCCATGCGGCCCACGCGGTCGCTTTCCTCCAGGGAGATGCCCGGGAGGGTGGAGACGTTGATGGTGAACGACCCTTCGTTGAATCCCGGCAGGAATCCACGCCCGAGGGTGAAGAGCAGACCCACGGAGATGATGAAGAGCACCCCGGTAGCCACCAGTACGCCCCGACCATGAGCCAGAACCCACGTCAAAGCCTTACTGTATGCGCGCTTCATGGCCAGCGCTACCCGAGGCTCGCGGTCGATGGTTTCCATTGCCTTTTTCGAGCCTAAGAGCATGCTGCACAGCACAGGCGTGAGGGTCAGAGCCACAGCTGTAGATGCAATCAGAGCCACGATAAAGGAGATGCCCAGCGGAATCAACATTCTGCCTTCGATACCGGTGAGGAAGAACAGAGGCAGGAAGCCGGCGATGATAATCAAAGAGGAATTGAAGATCGGCATCCTCACCTCGGCCGAGGCGTGGAAGACCACATCAAGCACGCCTTTGCGCTCACCGGGGGGCAGAGCGTGGTTTTGACGCAGGCGTTTGAGCACATTCTCCACATCGACTATCGCATCATCAACGAGCGAACCGATGGCAATGGCAATGCCGCCAAGGCTCATGGTGTTGATGGTCATGCCCATCAGGCGCAGCACGATCACCGTCACGATTATCGACAGAGGCAGGGCGATTACGGAGATGATGGTGGTGCGCACGTTCATCAGGAAGATAAAGAGCACGATAATCACCATCAAAGCTCCCACCAGCAGCGATTCCTGAAGGTTGGAGATTGAGCTGTGGATAAAATCGCTCTGGCGGAAGATGTCTGTCTTGATGGAGACATCGGAGGGGAGGGTGGGAGCCATTTCGGCCAGAGTTTGCTCGATTTTTTCTGTCAAGGCGATGGTGCCGGCTGCCGGCTGCTTGGTCACGGTCACGAGCACCGCGCTCTTGCCATCCACCGAGGCTGTGCCCAGGCGAGGCTGCTTGCCTCCCATGCCCACCTCGGCGATGTCGGCGAGAGTCACTGTGCCGCGCTCATCGCTGCGCACCACGGCCCGGGCGATCTCCGCGGCCGAGGTCGTGGCCAAGTCGGTTTTGATGATGTATTCGTTGCCGTATTCATATATCACACCGCCGCCGGCGTTGTCGTTGACGTCTTCAGTTGCAGAAATCACCTCTGAGAGCGTGACGCCATGGTGGCGCATGCGCTCCGGTGAGATGCGTATTTGATATTCCGCCTCATCGCCGCCGATCACAGACACTTGGCTCACACCTCCCAAGGCCAGAAGCCGGGGTTTGAGTCTCCGCTCTGCTATGGAGCGTAGTTCGGAGAGCGAAGTGGAGTCGGCCTGCAAGCCGATGATCAGCATCTCTCCGAGGATTGACGATTGCGGACCCATCACGGGTGTGGACACTCCCTCGGGTAGGTTTTCGGCCACGGAGGCGAGCCTTTCCTGCACGATCTGGCGGGCTCGGAAGATCTCTGTGTCCCAATCAAACTCCACGCGGACCACCGAAAAGCCTGAAGCCGACGACGATTGCACGCGCCTGACGCCCGTGGCGCCGTTGACGGAAGTTTCAATGGGGTAAGTCACGATTTTCTCTATCTCCTCCGGAGCCAAGCCGGGCGCTTCGGTCATCACTACCACTGTGGGCGCATTGAGGTCAGGAAAGATGTCCACTTCCGAGCGCACGAGCATGATCACACCCGCAACCAGCACTACTGCCGTAAGAATCAGCACCGTGAGCCTGCTGCGAAGCGATGCGTTGATTATCTTGTTAAGCATGGTCAGGGCGGAGGATTAATGGTTATGTGAATGTCCTTCGGGAGCCACGGCTGATGTCTCTGCAAGGCGCACGGCGGTGGTGCCGGCTGTCACGATCACCTTCCCCGGAGTCAGCCCGGAGGTGATTTCCACGCGTCGGCCGTCGCCGGTGCCGGTGGTGACGGAGAGCTTGCGGTAGCACTCCTCATCAAGCCTTTCGTAGACGTAAAAATTGCCCTGCTGCTCGGAGATTGCCTCCACAGGGAGGGTAATCACTCCCTCGCGCGGGGCGCCCTGGAGGTAAACCTGCACAAAGCCGCCGGCAAGAGCCGAGCCGTCGTTGCGGAAACTGAAGTATACGGGCACATAGCCGGGTGTGGTGGCCACAGCTCCGGCAGGGGCTGAGATGCGTTTGCCACCGAGCTCTGTAAGGTCAAGCACTTTGTCGCTGTATGGCATCTTCACTTTAGCAGAGGTCAGGGAGGATATCACGGGGAAGAAGCGCTCCGGCACGTCGGCCCGAAGCACCAGATCCTGCTGTGATGAGATTGCGGCGATGGGCTCGCCGGCGTTGACGTAGGCTCCTTCGGCCACGTCGAGCGAGGTGATTACCCCGGAGGTCTGTGCTGAGGCGCGACCCGATGCTGCGCCGGTGCTGTAGGCGGCCCGGGCTTGGTCAAGGGCTGACAGAGCGGCATTCCAGTCGCGGGTCGACACGATGCCCGATTCGTGAAGCGGTCGCAACCGCTCTACCTCAGCCTTGGCTGCTTCGAGGGCTGCTTTGGCGGCCTTATTGGGGTCGCCGCCGGCAACTTTTGAGGGGGAAACGGTGGCGACGGCGGTCCCGGCGCTCACCTTCGAGCCTTGCGAGATGCCGGAGGCGAAATGCACCGTGCCGGCCACGGGAGCCACAACCACTGAGGTCCCGGAGGCTGAAGTTTCGATTTTTCCGGCCGCTTCGACCACTTCGTAGAAATCGCCCGGAGCCACCGTATCAACCTCCACGCCAAAGCGCTCGGCCATTTCCGGTTCGAGCACGATTTCGTCGGGCATGACGCCGCCCTCGGCTTCGTGGTGGTGATGATGACCCAGTTCGTTGGTCTCGTGTTTGCATCCGGCCGCAAGGGGCAGAAGGAGTGCAAAAATTGCACAGTTATATAGTAAGTGTTTGATGTTCATGATTATAGAGTTGAAAAAATGAAGAAAATGAAATGTTGAGGTTGTTTTCAACTCCACATCGGAGGGGCGCGAAGTGCTGCCGAGCGGCAATGAGGTGGCTGAGGGCAGCCAACCGGGATTTCCGGTGTATGGATAGGTTTGGCCTCACTGACAGCCGGGAGGATTATCGGCGCAAAATGCACGCCGCAGTGCGGATTAGCGCAGTGCACGTGCTTTTCGGTGATGAATTTGTCAAGGTGCAAGGAGCAGTCCTCGCAGTCGTTTTCCGGACAGCCGTCGTCGTGGCTGTGGTGCCCCTCGCCCTCTGAAGAGAGAACGAAGAGGTGCAGATGGTCAGCGGCATCGTGGTGGTGAAATTGCAACACGGCCGAGCCGATGATCATCCACGAGAAGATCACCGCACCAGTTGCAAATATCGATTTCAACCATTTCTGCATCGCACTTCGCAAATTTTCATGCAAAATTAAGCAAAATTACTCAAATATTCAATTCTTTTATCTGGGAGAAAGTCAAGATTTTTCCTTAACTTTGCCAAAAAGAAAGATTCTGAATTATGGAATACACAAAACTGCAAGATAAATGCCGCGGTTCGCTCGTTGGAGGTGCCGTCGGTGATGCTTTGGGCTATGAGGTGGAGTTTATGTCGCTCGAATCCATCCTACACCGCTTTGGAGAAAACGGCATTACGCGCTATGTGCCCCACAGCGGCGTGGCGCAATTTTCCGACGACACTCAGATGACCCTATTCACTGCCGAAGGTCTCTTGAACGGGGTTGTTGCCACAAATGCGGGTACGCTCGAAGAAATTCTACCCTCCATCCGGCAGGCTTACCTTGCCTGGTATAAGACCCAAACCGAGCAGCCAAAGACTATCCCCGGCAGCCGGCTGAGCTGCATCAGGACACTATGGGCGCGTCGCGCTCCGGGCAACACATGCATGAGCGCTCTGAGAAATCTTGCCGCCGGCTATGACTGCCGTAACAATTCCAAGGGCTGCGGAGGTGTGATGCGCGTTGCCCCAATCGGCATTTTCATCGCTGCGCATCCCCACATCTATTCTTCTAAGGACGTGGCCGTTTTGGCCGGCATGGCTGCTGAACTCACCCACCACCACATCTCAAGCACCTTTGCCTCGGCCCTGTTGGCAATGATCGTGGAGAAGTGCATCTTGGAAGAGAATGTGTCGCAACAGGATTTCGAGCATATTATTTCAGACTGTCTGGTTTCGTTACAGGAATACTTCCCTGGTCATGATTATCATCTCTCAGCCTTTGCGAAATTAATACACCGCGCTCTCGAGCTTGCAAAAAGCGACGTGCCGGAGCGCGAGGCTATTCGCCGCCTCGGTGAGGGTTGGGTAGGCGACGAAGCCATCGCCATCGCCATTTTCTGCGTTATGCGCCACATCGACAACTTTGAGCAATGCATCGTCTGCGCCGTAAATCATAACGGTGACTCTGACTCCACCGGTGCCATCGCCGGCAACATCATCGGAGCCATTCTCGGCTATTCAGCAATTCCCGGCCACTATCTCGAGGCGCTGGAAATCCACCTCGTGCTCGTTTCCATGGCCGACGACCTCTGCGCCGATCTCCGCTAAACTTTGTATATAGCAAAAAAAGGTCGCCTGAGCGACCTTTTTTCATCTTAGGGGTGGGGAAGAAGTTCTACTTCACGATCTTTGTGGCCTTGGTGCCGCGCACTTCGATGTAGATGCCCTGTCCGGGATTCTCAACGCGCACACCCTGGAGGTTATAGTAGACCGGAGCGGCTGCACTTGAGTCAATCTCAACATCTGCGATGCCTGTCGAAGAGCTGTAGACGAAAGTCTGCGTCGGGCAATAGTCCGAGTACACTTTCTGGCCGTTGGCATCGAGGAACACGGCACGAGCGTGCACGTAGTACGTGTCTCCGTCATAGAGCTTCATGCCCATGATGCGGATACCGGAGGCGGGAGTCTGGTCGCACCATGTGGCGTTGTCGATGGCTGAGGATACGTAGCTGTACCGGCTTTCGATCTCCTCATCAGCCGACACCTCGATGGTGTGGGCGATAGCGCCGGGGGCCGGGGCCACTTGCACGTACTGATCGGAATAAAGCACGCCGCCGGCTGTCGGGTGAGTGATGCCGGGAGCCACGATCGCAGCCACAGCTGTGGTGAATTCAACCACGTCGGTCGCATCTTCGCCGGCAAGCAGACGGCAGAAGTATGTCTTGGCACCGGCCAGGCGGAATTCAGGCACCTGATATGATGCACCGGTTACGGTTTCGTCTACAACAAGATTTGCATTGAAATTTGCTGATTCTGAAATCTGTACGGTGACCTCGCCGGGATTGTTCCACTCGATCACCGGAGTGAGCGACACACCGGTTGAGCCTGTGGCGGGTGCGGTTATCGTGAGTTTGTTCACTGAAAATTCCTTCACGGCTGAAATACCGTCGTTGTAGCCCTGAGCCACTGCGTGCACGCGGCAATACAGAGTCTGAGCGCCGGGCAGCGAAGCAGACATTTCTGAAGATTCACATTCAGTGGCAGTGGTCTGCGCCTTTGCCACGAATTCTTTCATTTCAGCATCTGCGGCAACCTCTACAATGTAATATTCAGCCCCTTCAACCTCGGTCCATGCGAATGTAAAGGGTACGGTCACTTCACCTGAGGGAGAGGTGAGCGTCGGGGATGAGAGAGTCTGATCCTCCACCTTGGGGAATGCAGCGGCAAATTCGTTGCCTGCGCGGTCGTAGGCGCACACTGCATATTCATATCCCTCGGCCTTATCCGCCGGTATGGTGAATTCATTTGTATAGGTGAAGCCCAGCAGATAGTCGGTCTGGCGGTCAAATTCGGCTCGCTCGGCCGTGGGGACGGCGTAGACGGAATAGCGGAAGCCGTCAAATCCCTTCCAAGTCAGTGTGGAGCCATATCGGGCGATATTGCTTACAGTGCCGGGGTCAGTGGCGGGCTGCCATGTCATGGCAGGCATTAGGGCCTGATGTGAGAAGTTCTGTTCTACCACTTTTGTCGTGAAGCCGTTGGGCTGGCATCCGTCGACCCATGCAGCGCGGAAGAAGACCACGCCGGGCTCGCCTCCGAATTCCTCCACAGCCTTGCGCGAGAGGGTGATCTGGTTGCACAGCTCCTCGGGCGAGGTGTAGGTGGAGAGGTTCGAGGCCACGGTCACCTTGTCCATGTTCATGCTCGGGAACATGTGCCTGCCAAACTTGGCGCTTACCTGCGCCCACCAGCGCGACATGGGGCCGAAGGGGTTGGTGGCGTGGTCGGTGCGCCAGTAGAGCTGGGGCGACACATAGTCGATTGTCTTATCGCGGAGCCAAGCGATGGGGTCGGATGCGATGCCGTTGTATTGCCAGTCGGAGGCCGAACAATAAGAGGAGAGAGGCGGAAGGCCATCTTCAGCTTTCAAGCCCCCGCCGGCAGCGCCTGCAGGCGAGATGCCGAAACGCATATAGGGCTTGGCGGCTTTGATCGTGGTGTAGACTTTTTCCACCATTCGGTTCACGTTGTCGCGTCGCCAGTTCATAAAGGTGAGTTTGCCGCCTGCGTCCTTGTAGTCGAGATACATTTCATAGTCCGGAGCGAAGATGTCGCGGGCGATGCCGTCGGGATAGAAATAATCGTCGAATAGGATGCCGTCGAGGTCATAATTCATCGATAGCACGTAGCAGACATCAGCAATGCGCTGGATAGTGCGCTCATCGCCGGGATTGTAAATGATGTAGGTGGTGCCGTTTGATGAAGCGTAGTGGCGAATCATGATGCCTGACTCAAAGGCGCGCACGTCTTCTGGAGTGGAGTAGGGGTTGAAGCTATCGTCGCGGGCTTTGGAGTCGGTGGAGTTGCAGTAGCGATAAGGGTTGAGCCATGCGTGGAGCTCCATGCCGCGTTTGTGAGCCTCATCGATCCAGAATTGCAGAGGGTCGTAGGTCGGGGCCAGGCCGCGCGTGCCGGTCAGGTATACTGACCATGGCTCGTCGACTGTGACATCGCCGTAGGTGTTTTTGGAGTAAAAGCGGTCGGCATCGGGTCGGGCGTGAAAGAATACGCAGTTGATGCCGATAGCCTTCATGTTGTCGAGATATTTCACAATCTCAGCTTTCTGGAGCTCTTCGGCTTCAGCACCGGAGGCTCGCACCGAAAGCGGGAAGTCAAGACTCCGCACGGTGGTCATCCAAGCTGCTCGCACTTCGCTTTTGGGGTGCATACCGTCGTTGTCGGCCTGAGCCGCAGGGCCCCCGAGGGCCAGACAGGCTGCCACGCAGATCGAGGTAAGAATTTCTGATTTCATATGGGGAAATGTGTGAGGAGAGATATTTATAAAAAGGCTCAACCCGAAAGCTGAGCCTTATATTAACGTAAGAAGGTGGGCTATTATTTTACCACTTTGGTGGCTTTATTGCCGCGCACTTCGATAAAGATGCCCTGTTCGGGATTCTCAACGCGCACGCCTTGGAGGTTATAGTAAACGGGAGCCACTTGAGCAGCGTCCATTTCAACATCAGAGATGCCGGCAGCCTCAACAACGATCAGGTCGGTGCTCTTGGCGGGAGTCTTCACTGTGCGTTTGCCGGGAAGAGCGTAGATTGCATACTGATATTTTGTGGCTGCGCCTTGTTTGTTGTTGGAGATGTAAACATTGTCAGCGGCGTCGAAAGCGATATTGCCGAAAGTAGAGCTTGCGGGGATGGTGTAGATAGCTTCGCCGAATTCGGGCAGACGCATGCCGGCCTTTGTGGTCCATTTCACTTCATGGATGGTCACTTCCTCGCCATTGCCGGTGTAGCCCATGCGAGCAAAGAGAGAATAGTCTGAATTGAATGCAATAGCGCAGCCTGAAGATTTGAACTGGTTGCCGTCAGTGTAGAAGACACCGGCATCTTTTGTGGGATTCCAGAAGATGTAGCCGGGCCATGCAGCGCCGTTAGCCCAGCGGTTCATACTGAGCATGATGCCGTCGGGGGTGACAGCTGTGCCTACAGAAGCGCTTTGGGTTAGAGGGGTGTCGGGAGCGCCGGCAGATACATCGGGATTGCCACCTACGACGAAAGATGAGGTCGAGACGGGACCTTCTTTGATGCAGCCTGCGGTGAGGGGGGCTGAGCCAATTTCGTATGTGTTAGCGCTATTATGGTTCACTTCCTCGTCAAATGTGTAGAGCTTGGTGCCGTCAAGCGAAATGGCAAAACCGCCGATTGAGCCACCAATAGCTTTTCCGTTATACATGAAGGCGCCGTCTTCGTCACGGTTGCCGGCGAAGAGCTGCACGGGTTGCTTGTCGGGAGTGTCCATGTTGAAGGCGTAGAGGCCTGAGCCGCCGTCCGACCATGAGGAGATGATCACCTGGTCAAGGCGAGCTTTAGCGGTAACGTGAGAAGTTGCTGCAGGCAGAAGGGTGTCTTTTTGGTAAATGGTGACCTTACCATCAGGACCGATAAGCTCAATACCGGCTGATCTGCCTTGAGGTGCATTGTTCACAGCCACTGCGTAGCCGTAATAGTCAGATTCGGGATTGTCAAAAACTGTGATGCCGGTGCGAGTGCCGTTTGAACCGGTGGCATATACATAGTCAGTGCGCACAGCCTGCATATAGACCTGCTTAGCTACCGAACCGGTCACGTTGGATGATACCTCGATGGCATAGTTGTATGAGCCGTCGGGCACGTCGGCGAGGTCAAGCACCACGCTCTGTTGGCCAAGTTTGAAGTTGGTCAGGGGGATGGTTTTCACCACTGCGTCGTTCTGGATGAGAAGAAGGTTAGCGGCTGTGGCGGTGTTGCCGGTGATGGTGTACTTGACGGTGGTTTGTCCGTCCACGGTTTCGTGGCTAAGGCCGGCGGCCAGAGCTGCACGTGTCTTGACCTGTTGGGCTGAAGCTGACAGACCCACAGCAGCTGCAAGAGCTAAAAAGTAGAACTTTTTCATAATGGATTAATAATTTAGTTAATAGGGTATTAGGATTTGTATTTATAAGCCGGGGATAGACCAGGGAGGGAGAATCCCCGGCAATGAATTAGGGTTTTATTTCAAAACCTTGACTGCTTTGGTGCCACGCACTTCGATGAAGTGTCCGCCCCGAGGATTATCTACGCGCACGCCCTGAAGGTTGTAATAAACAGGTGCAACCTCAGCAGCCGCGGCATTGATATCGCTGATGCCGGTCAATGTCAATACTTCAATCAGGTCGTTGGCCTTGGCCGGAGTTTTGGAGGTGTGGTCGCCGGGGAGAGCATATGCGGTGTAGGCGTAAGGCGTATTTTCACTATAGTAATTGTCAGTTACATAGAGATTGTCGGCGTCATCAAATACAGCCTGTGCATAGTTGGTCTCGGAGGGCATAGAGCCGTAAGGATAGATAGGTTCGGAGAAAGTCGGGAATTGTTTTGCAGATCTGGTCTGATTGTTTTCTTCCCAGTTGACCCAAGTTACATTGTGAATCTTCACGCCGGTGTTTTCACCTGTGCCGTAACATACATGAGCAAAGAGAGTGTAGTCTTTGTTGAATGCGCAGGCGCTGGCCGAGCTGCTGAAAATGTCATAATTCTGGTAGCTGACGGTGTTGCCTGTTTCGGGATCCCAGAAGATGTACAGGGGATATTTGTCATTTATAGAGCGACCTTGACCGATCATGACACCATAAGGTGTAGTGGCAGTGCAGTATGCACCATCCTGCACCAGAGGATTCTCCATATTGAACACTCTCAATACACCGGGATAAACATCAGGACCGTCAGCATCAGATGTCAGGGTAGAGACGAATGTGGGTGGTGTTGTGATGCAGCCTTCTGTGAGCTCACCGTCGCCAACTTCGTAAATCGAGCCCTGTCCGTTTTCCAGCTCTTCGCTGAAGGCGTAGATCTGTGTGCCGTCGTATGATACACCGATACCGTTTTCCGATCCGCCGATGCCTTCGCCGGCATAGGTGAAGAGGCCGGCTGAGTTGCGTGCGCCTTTAAAGAGTTGGAAGGGTTGTTGGGTCGGATCTGCAGGATCGAAACAGTAAATACCCGAACCTGCGTCTGACCAAGACGATATAAGCACCTTGCCTTTGCGCTCATAAGCAGAAACGTGTGATGTCAAAGATTTCATCACATCATTACCTTTAAGATAATTTTTGACTTCACATGTGGGGGAGATGATGTCAATACCTCCTCCTTGGTTTCTGATCACAACCACATCACCGTAGTTCTCGCTTTCAGGATCGTTTATGTATGCTACGCCATGGCGCTCATTAGCAACTACGGGGGCTCTGAAAAGCTTGATCGGCAGATCGCCGGCAATTGTGGAATTTACCTCAATAGCATAGTTATATTTGCCGCCTTCCACGCTTGAAAGATCCACTTCCACACTGTTGGCGCCAAAGTCGAGTTTATTAAGAGGAATGGTTTTGACAATTTCCTCGTTTTTAAGAAGGAGGAGATTAACAGACGTTGCTGTGTTGCCTGTGAGGGTGTAATTAATAACTGTCACGCCGTCTTCGGTTTTTTGGCTTACGCCAGTTGCCATGGCGGCACGGCCTTGAAAACGTTCAGCACTGGAGATCACAGCTACATCCATCAGATCGGCTGCCTTGGCCGGTGTTGTGGCTATTTGCTCGCCGGGGAGAGCATACACTGCATAGGCGTAGGGGGTGTTTGCGTTGTAATAGTTATTGGAGACGTAGACGTTGTTGGCAGCATCAAAAACGATTTGTCCGTAAGAGGTGTAAGCAGCAAATGAATATTTAGGCTCACTGATTACGGGATAAGTCATACCATTAGATGTTTCCCAGGTCACATCGTGGATATCTACAACCCCCGTGTATCTCATGTGGGCAAAAAGTGTGAGATCTTTATTGAAGGCGCAACCTGAAGCGGAGGAAGTGAAAATATTACCATCGCGATAGGTGAGAGTTTTGTCGGTAGTGGGGTCCCAGAATATGTAGAAGGGCCATTGGTCAGCCCCAGCGCGTGCCTGACCCACCATGATGCCGTAAGGAGTGGCGGCAGTGCAGTATGCGCCATCGCGCACCAGAGGTGAAGCGTCAGATCCTGCAGCAGGCAAATTCGATTCCACGGAAATCATAGTTGTAGAGTAGTCGGGAGCCTCTTTGATGCAACCTTCGGTGAGATCACCGGTACCAACGGAATATGTGGTGCCTGCGCCGTTGTCGAGTTCTTCGCTGAAAGCATAAATTTTTGTGCCGTCGAGCGATACGCCCATGCCGTTTTCCGATCCGCCGATTCCTACGCCGGCATAGGTGAAGAGGCCGGCTGAGTTGCGAGAGCCGCCAAAGAGCTGGAAGGGGGCAACGTCGGGGTTGGCAGGATCGAAACAGTAAATACCCGAACCTGCGTCTGACCATGATGAAATAAGCACCTTGCCGTAGCGCTCATAAGCAGACACAAAAGAAGTCATTCCATTCATCACGTCATTTCCAGCGAGATAATTGGTAATATTGCCATCGGGGGTGATTATGTCGATTCCTTTAGAAGTACTTTTATTGACACACTTGACAGCCACAACCGTGCCGTATAAGTCGCTCTCGGGATCAGTGATTGCTGTGATGCCCATTCGCTGGTTTGCAACAACAGGAGCAGAGTAAACAGACACAGGCTCAGTGCTCGAGATTTTGGAGGTAACCTCAATGGCGTAGTTGTATTTGCCGTCCTGGATATCGAGGTCTACGAATTGTACAGATTTGGTGTTTACGCCCATCGCTACCGGGCCCAGTGAGACTTTGGCCACTTGTTTGTTATTCTTGAGAAGAACGAGATTTGCTTCTTGGGCTGTGTTGCTCGTTACGTTGAAGGTAACAGTGGTTGTGCCGTCAGTCACCTCATGGGAAATGCCTGTAGCCATAGCGGCGCGAGATGTGACATCCTGAGCCGAAGCCGTGACGCCAACAAGGGCAGCGAGCGCAAGCGAGTAAAGTTTTTTCATGGTTAGGTTTTGTGTGAGACAGGCATTAGTTTAAAGCCAATACTATGATAGATATGATTTGGGGATTATTTAGGATAATATATAGTGAAGAGACTGTCGGTAAATATCCTCCTTAGTGAAGAGTCGCCATGGCGGGGAGAGGAGAATCGCGGTGGTAATATCCTACAAAGGATTGATGGCCTTTGACGGCGACTCTTCGGGAGGTATTCCGGTGATAGGTAGATTATTTTACGATTTTAGTGGCCTTAGAGCCGCGCACTTCGATGAAGATGCCCTGTCCGGGATTCTCAACGCGCACGCCCTGGAGGTTGTAATAAACAGGCGCAACCTCAGTGTCGGCTTTAATATCGGCGATGCCGGTGGTCACTACCACGTCCATCAGGTCAGCTGCCTTGGCAGGAGTCTGGGCTGCGTGCTCGCCGGGAAGGGCATAGAGTGCGTAAGCGTAGTTGGCAGGGATGGCAGCGGTGTAATTGTTAGAGACATAGACGTTGTCGGCTGCGTCAAACACAACCTGTCCGTAAGGAGTTTTGGAGGCCATAGTGTAGATGGGCTCGCTGATGACGGGATATGTCATGCCGTCTTCGGTCTCCCAGGTCACGTTGTGGATCTGAACACCGCCGGTGGTGTAGAGAACATGTGCAAAGAGGGTGAAATCTTTGTTGAAAGCGCAGCCGCTGGCCGAGCTTGTGAAGATGTTGCCTTCGCGATACATGCGGGTTTTGTCGGTAGTGGGGTCCCAGAACATGTAGAAGGGCCATTGGTCAGCTGCTGCGCGTGCCTGACCCACCATGATGCCGTAAGGAGTGGCAGCAGTGCAGTATGCGCCATCGCGCACCAGAGGTGAAGCGTCAGATCCTGCAGCAGGCAAATTCGATTCCACGGAAATCATAGTTGTAGAGTAGTCGGGAGCCTCTTTGATGCAACCTTCGGTGAGATCACCGGTACCAACGGTATATGTGGTGCCTGCGCCGTAGTCGAGTTCTTCGCTGAAAGCATAGATTTTTGTGCCGTCGAGCGATACGCCCATGCCGTTTTCCGATCCGCCGATGCCTTCGCCGTTATAGGTGAAGAGGCCGGCTGAGTTGCGAGTGCCTGCAAAGAGCTGGAAGGGGGCAACGTCAGGGTTGGCAGGGTCGTAGCAGTAAATGCCGGAACCGCCGTCCGACCATGATGACACGAGCACTTTGCCTTTGCGTTCGTAAGCGGAGATGTGAGATGTCAACTTGGCCATTACAGAGTTGCTTTTCAGGTGGCTGGTGATTTTGCCGGTGGGGGCGATGATGTCAAAGCCGCCACCGCCGTTTCGTGCTACAACAATGGTGCCGTAGCTGTCGCTTTCGGGGTCGGTGATGGCAGCGATGCCGAGGCGCTGATTAGTTACGGCGGCAGCCTTATACACTTGCACAGGTGCATCGCCTTCGATTTCTGAGATTACCTCGATGGCGTAGTTGTATTTGCCGTTATCGATAGAGAGGTCCAGAAATTCTGCGGTTTTGGTGTTGGTGCCCAATTCCACAGCGCCGAGGGGAATTTTGGCCACCTCTTCGCCGTCTTTGAGGAGGACGAGGTTGGCTTCTTTGGCAGTGTTGCCGGTGACGTTGAATGTCACTACGGCTTTGCCGTCTTTGATCTCATGAGAGATGCCGGTAGCCATAGCGGCACGAGATGTCACATCCTGAGCCGAAGCCGTAACGCCAACAAGGGCAGCGAGTGCAAGGGAGTAGAATTTTTTCATGGTTAGGTTTTGGGGTTTTAGGATTTTGAAGGTCACCGGAAGTCAAAGTTCCGATTTATAAATTAGTTGAAATTTTATTGAACAGGTGGGAACCTGTGGCCGCCGCGTCCCCGGCGGCCACTTCCCTGTATTTCTTATGCCTTGGGCCTCTGTCCTCTGGTTTCTGAAGCAAAGGCCCGGCATTTGTATAGTTTACTTCACGATTTTTGTAGCCTTAGAGCCGCGCACTTCGATGTAGATGCCCTGACCGGGATTCTCAACGCGCACGCCTTGGAGGTTGTAGTAGACGGGTGCCACGGTATCGATTTCGATGTCGAGGATGCCGGAGTTTGAACCTGTGAGTAGCGATGTGCTCTTGGCAGGCACGGTGCTGACGCGCGGTGTGGCCGATTTCATCGAGTAGATTTGCACGCCTGAGCCGCGTTTGAAGGCCAGAAGGTTACCGGCAGGGTCAAACTGGAGCTGAGGGTAGCATTCCGAGCCAAGTTCATTATCAGAGCCGGGGAGCTGTTCATCAAGCTTGAGGGTGGGGACGTTGCCGTTCCAGGTCACGGTGTAGAGATAAATGCCATCGTTGCCTTGGTCTACAGCCATGCGTTTTTGGTCGGCGGAGAGGGCGATAGTGCCGCCTGAGGTCGACATGTCGGAAGCAATCACGTGTGAGGAGTATAGCTTATTGCCGGAGAGGTCCATGTAGATTATACCGGGATATTGCTCAGTGTTGTTGTTTGCGGCGCGTTTTTGAGCCACCCACATGCCTTTGTCCGTGGTCACGAAGTACTGCCAGCAGTTGGCAAGGCCGTTCTTGGGCATTGAGAAGTCGGGCTCGGTGGTGATCTTATCCTTCAGACCGATTTTCCAGCCGCGCACCACGTGGTCGGTGTTTGTGCCGGCCTCGCTGTTGGGATAATCTTCGGGGAAGCACCACATCACGGTTTCATCTCCCGAGCCGGTGAAGGCCACGTGTGAGGTGGAGCCGCCGACGATCTTGCCTCCGGAGTAGAGGGCGCCGTTGCTGTCGCGGGACGATGTCTCGAAGAGGCTCTGAGTGGCCGCACGGCGATTGTTGAGGTCGAGGAAGTAGACACCGGAATTGGCGTCGGAGAAGTCTGAGAGGTAGATACGGTCGTTGGCGTAGCTCAGACGGGTGGGGCTGTAGCCGTTGGATTTCTTGATCCAGGTTGCATCCATGCGGTCAAGCTCTTCCAGGTCGGCCGAGAGCTCGGCGATTTCGCTGATCCAGCCATAGCCCACGTAGATGCGTCCGAAGTAGTCTGATTCGGGGTCGGTCACCATCCACGCGCCGCCGCGAGCCGCTGCGCCAAGGTCTTCGTTGTCTTCCGAGTACCAGAGATAGGCGTTTTCAGTCGGTACAGAGGTGATCTCGATGCTCCAGGTGCAAGCGCCCTCGGGGAGCTGTGATTTAGCCACGGTGAAGGTGTTTTTGCCCTTCACGACAGCGCCAAGGTCAATGGCAGCCTCTGTGTTGTCGGCAGCCACGGCAAGCAGGCGCGAAGCCTCTGCGGGAGCGTTGGCGATAAATTCGATGGTGTAGCCATCACCGGCCTCTGTGGCCTTAAGCTCTGAGGCAAAGGCTGCTGCAACTTGCCTCTTGACTCCGCCGGGAGTGGTGGGGTCATAGTCGGGATTCTTGAGCTGAGCCACGGGGTAGGTGGTCTTGCCGGCTGTCACCTCTATCTCCATGTCCTGTTCCAGAGAGTTGTAGTCGGGATGAGAGAAGTTGACGGTGTACTTGCCGGGAGCCAGGCGCGGGAAATAGAATGCGCCATTGTAGCGGTTATCAGTGGTATAGGTGGCCACTTGCTGTCCGTCTTTTTTGAGGATGACTTTGCAGCCGTTGATGGGGTAGAATTTATCCACGCCGGCGCAGGGGGTGTATTCTTTTTCTTTGATTTCCTTTTCCAGGTCGCGCACAAGGCCGAGAATGTCGCCGGTGGCTTCATTATTGAAACCGAAGAAGTCGGCCACACCGCGGGCGTATTGCACACCCTCGGAGCGGTCCACGTCCCAGTTCATGGCACGGTGGCGTCCGGGAGCATATGTGTGGAAATATCCTTCGGCAAGGAAGCCGGGCACGTGGTGCTTGAGCACTCCCAGATAGCCGTCGCAGCCGTTGGTGCTGATGTCGTGCGAGCCGTAGAATGTCCAGTCGCCGCGGATGATGGGAGTAGTGGCTCCCGAGCTCCATTGCTGGTGAGTATTGGCTATGGCATGCTTCCATGCAGCTTGTGCCATTTCAACGGAAGTGGGGCATTCGTCGCGCCAGGTGGCTGCGTTTGAGCCCTCGCCGCGGAAGAGAAACAGGAGGTAGTTTTCGGTGGTGTTGGCTCCGGAGTTGTTGCCGTTAGAGTGAATGGAGACGAACATGTCGAAATTGTTCTGCTCCACCTCGATGGCGATCTCCGAGAGGGTGCGGTTATATCCGCCTGAATAGTTGGCGTCTGAGGTGACGGGGAACGGGCCGTTCTTCACGCGCGAGAGCACGATGTTCTGGCTCAGATCCAATGCTGCACCCACACGCTTGGGATTGCTGTTGGTTTGATTCTTAGAGCGGTCGAAGGG
This sequence comes from uncultured Bacteroides sp., assembly GCA_964575435.1. Taxonomy (GTDB): domain Bacteria; phylum Bacteroidota; class Bacteroidia; order Bacteroidales; family Muribaculaceae; genus CAG-873. The sequence goes on along the minus strand of CAZNRK010000002.1, from coordinate 47,650 downwards.
CACGCCGTAATCTATGAGTTTCTCCATCATGCCGAAAGCCTTCTCAAGGTTGGTGTTCGACTCGAAGAAGCGCAGGGTGTCCACACTCCCGTCAGCGAGCTTGTAGGGGTTATGGTCAATGAGGGAGAGCGGACGGTCGTTAGTGGTCCAGGATCCGTGGCCGGGATTGATATAGATGCGCAGGCCGGCAGGCTGAAGGGCAAGAGATGCCGAAGCAGCAAAAGCTACGCAAAGAGATGTAAGAATTGTCTTTTTCATTGCTTTATCCGGGGCTTGCTTATTTGTTTACATTAATAATATAGAGGTAACCTTCGGGAGTGGTGAAGGAGATGGCCGAGCCGGTAGAGTTGGCCGACGGATACATTGCGCGCACGCTGTCGTCGGTGAGGGTCTGGCTCAGAGTGCCGTCGGCGCGAGCGGCCACGATTTTGGATGATGTCACGAATTGGCCGTTGTCGCGGTCGGTCATGCCGAGCACCACGTCGTTGCCGTACCATTTCGGGGCGCGAAGTTCACCCAGGAATACGGGGTGGCTGCCATCGATATTGCATACGTAGGTGCCCACGGTGGCTAAGTAATAGGCCACTTTCTTTCCGTCAGGCGACACGGTGGGCCACAGGTATGAATTTCCCTCGGCCCCTTGGGGCGAAATGTTGCGAGTCTGGCCGTTAGCGGTGATGTAGAGGGCGCCGTACTGAATTGAAGCCACGGGGCGCTCCTGAGCTTTCCCTTTGGCCATGGCTTTGCCGTTGTCAACGCTCACGATGCCGCCATCGGCAATCTGAAAGCCCTGCAACGTGCGTGAGGGGGCCACTAATGTAGTGGTTTTCTTAGCACCGAAATCATACTGCTCTACCGAGACCATGCGGCGGTGGTTGGCATCGATTTTAGCCTGTCGGAAGGCCACTTTCGAGCCGTCAGAGCTGATTTGCAGGTCAAGGGTGGATCCGGAATCGGCTACGCGGCTCACACGCCCGTCAGCAATGTCGATGCGGTTGAGACCGCCATCCTTAATTGAGGCTGCCACTACGAAATCGCCCTTGGGCGAGAGCACGGCAGCGTCGGCTGTGACGCCTGCGGGGAGCTCAACCTTGCTCATCGACTTCACATCGATGATCTGGGCCGAGCCGGCCAGTGCTAAAGCAGCGAAAGAGAGGGAGATAAAGAATCTCATAAAAAGGTTGGTATTTTTAGGATTAGAGAATTGATATTTTTTAATAATTTTGCGATGACTGTCGGAGAAGAAACGGTAATCGCTGATATTTGATTCTGAGGTAAGAAAAATACGGATTTAGGATGAGCGAAATCGATAATATTTCAATTCCGTGGCAAATTTAAGCAAAAATTTCCAATTTTCGCAATAAAAAATCACCAATAAATCTTAAAAAGTCTTTCATGGCCACTTTCCAGCCTCATATATTCCACAAGGCATGGTGTCTTGGCGGGAAGCAAAAAACTTACTAAGACGGGTCATCAGTGTTCATTTCTCAGCGATAAAAGGTTGATACAAAAAAATGAACATTTTCTTACAGCCATCAAGGTGATATCTGTGATGGCTGTAATTTCAGAACGTTTTTCTGGATTATTATCCCTGCTTAGTGCAACACGGATTTGCGGTCGCTGTCTATCTTAAGGAGGATGAAGATCAGAATGGTGAAGCCCCAAAGCGACGAACCGCCGTAGCTGAATAAGGGCAGCGGAATGCCGATCACCGGACACAAGCCGATGACCATGCCGATATTGATGCAGAAGTGGAAGATGAGATACGAGGCCACGCAGTAGGCGTAGACACGCCCGAAAGTGGTGGGTTGACGCTCGGCTATGGAGACAATCCTGAGGATCAGTGCCAGAAACAGCGCCACCACGAGCATCGACCCCCAGAAGCCTTCCTCCTCGCCGATGGTGCAGAAGATGAAGTCGGTGTGCTGCTCGGGCACGTATTTAAGCTTGGTCTGCGTCCCTTCCAGAAATCCCTTGCCGGTGAGGCCGCCTGAGCCGATGGCGATTTTTGACTGGTTAACGTTATAGCCGGCTCCGCGCAGGTCTTGCTCAATGCCGAGCACAACCTTGATGCGCAGTTGCTGGTGGGGTTGGAGGCGGTCAAAGGCGATATTGACGGTGAAAAGGAAGAGCACGGAGAAGAAGGCTGTGGCCACCGGGATCAGGAGCGTATTGATGCGCGAGCGCATCCATTCCACCACGATGTAGATGCACGCCAAGGCGATCATGCACAGCAGAATGGGCAGCCCGGGGAGCTCGGCGGATGTGAAGAGGCTTATCGCCGCCAGAATCAGGCCTGCGCCCAGGAAGAAGAAGACCACGTTGCGCGCCACCTCGATGCGCCGGCGCCCATACATCAGCAGCATGCCCGCGATGATGAGCATTACCATCACCAGCACGGCAAATTCGCCCGTCGGGATGCCCAAAATCATCGTTTCGGTAAACTTAATGGCCACCACAAAGATCACCACCGAGAGTAGGGCTGCAAAAAGCACAAGTCCGCTCATGCCCTCGCGATAGAGCACGAAAAAGAGCGAGAGAAAGACCAGGGCCGACCCCGTCTCGTTTTGTGCCAGGATCAAGAGCACGGGCAGAAAGATGATGCCCAAGGCTTTGGCATAGTTGCCGGCCTTGGCGTTGAGGCTGAAATTATAGCCGCTGAAGAGTTTGGCCAGAGCCAAGGCTGTGGCGGATTTTGCAAACTCGGCCGGTTGCAGGCTCATCGGGCCCAGCACGATCCAGGAGTGCGACCCCTTGATGTCCGGGGCCACAAAGGGCGTGATTAGCAGCAGCCCCATCACTACTATATATATAAGGTAGGCGTAGGTGTCGTAGACGCGCCCGTCGATGAGCAGAATCACAAGCCCGAGCACAAATCCCAGGCCTATCCACATAAACTGCTTGCCCGAAAACTCGCTGAAGGAGAACATCGAGGCATCGTCGAAATCGTAACTGGCCGCGTAGATGCTGATGGCGCCAAACACCACCATGATCAGGTAGATGATCACCGTGGGCCAGTCGAGATTTGAGAATATCGTGGCTGTCTTACTTTTTTGGCGGGGCATAATAGACGCTGGAATTGAGCATGTTGTCTTCTACGTGGCGGCGCGTGGGGTCGATCTTGCCGTTGAGATATTTCTCCATGACCAGCGACCCGATGGGCACACCGAATGTGGCACCGAAGCCGGCATTCTCGACATAGACGGCTACGGCTATCTTCGGGTCGTCGTATGGGGCGAAGCCCATGAAGGCGGAGTGGTCCTTGCCGTGAGGATTCTGCGCTGTGCCCGTCTTTCCGGCCACGTCAACCCCCGGGAAGGCCGCGCCGCGACAGGTTCCCCCCAGCACAGCCATGCGCATTCCCTCGGCGATTTCAGGATAGTGGCGCGGATTGATTGTGGGATAGCGCTTTTCGAGCAATTCCTCAGGCATTACGGTGTCTTGGATTTCCTTTACGATATGGGGGGTGATGTACCAGCCCCGATTGGCTATGGTGGCGGCAAGGTTTGCGATCTGCAGCGGAGTGGCGAGCACCTCGCCCTGGCCGATAGCCACAGAGATGATGGTGTTGGCGCTCCAGCGCCCTTTGTGAAATTTGTCGTAGAATTTCGAGTTAGGCAGGAACCCGCGACTCTCCGAGGGGAGGTCGATGCCCAGGCGATAGCCGTAGCCCATCGACACAAGGTGATTCTTCCATATCTCAAAGGCCTTGGCCGGAGTGCCGTACTTCGACCGCTTGTCTATCATATTTTTAAAGCCCCAGCAGAAGTAGGCGTTGCACGAGGTCTGCAGCGCCGGCTTCAGAGGCAGGGGAGACCCGTGGCCGTGGCATCCTACGCGCAGACCGCCGTTGATGTAGCCGTGATAGCAGGGGAAAGGAGTCGAGGGGGTGATGATCTCCTCCTCAAGCAGAATCAGGCCCTGGGTGGGCTTGAAAGTGGAGCCGGGAGGGTAGGCTGCTTGGATGGCGCGGTCGTAGAGGGGGATTGAGGGGTCGGCGGCCAGAGCCTTGTAGTTCTCGCCCCTTTTGCGGCCCACAAGGAGGGTAGGGTCGTAGCTTGGCGACGACACCATGCACAGCACCTCGCCCGTCTTGGGCTCAATGGCCACGATGGCCCCGCGTTTGCCCACCATTAGGCTCTCGGCATATTCCTGGAGCTTGATGTCGAGGCTGAGCTTGAGGTCGCGACCCGATATAGGGGCCACGTCGTGGAGGCCGCCGTCGTATCGCCCCTGGATGCGGCCGTGGGCGTCGCGGATGAGGATCTCCACGCCCTTCACCCCGCGCAGGTAGGTCTCATAGCTCTTCTCCACCCCCAGGTCGCCGCAATAGTCGCCGGGAGCGTAGTAGTCGTCGTTTTTGATGTCGGCCGATGATGCCTCGCGGATGTTGCCTAAGACGTGAGGGGCGGCCACGTGGTTGTATTGCCTGAGGATGCGCTTCTGAATAAAGAATCCGGGAAAGCGGTAGAGCTTTTCTTGCAGGCGGCCGTAATCCTGAGCCGAGAGGTGGCCGATGAGGCGCTGAGGTGTGTAGGATGAATAGCCCGCGGCGGCCTTCATGTCGGCAAAGCGCTTGTCGAGCTGCTCGGGGGTGATGTTAAGGGTGCGACAGAAGTCAAGGGTGTCGAAATTCCGCACATCGCGCGGCACAAGCATTACATCGTAAGAGGGCTGATTGTAAACCACCAGCTCACCGTTGCGGTCGTAGATCAATCCGCGCGAGGGGTAGACGGTCTTGCGCAGGAAGGCGTTGGTGTCGGCGCTTTGCTTGTATTTCGAGTCTGCGATCTGGAGGCTGAAAAGCCGCACGCAATAGATCAGGGCTATCACCAGCAGGAATCCGCAGATCACGTATTTTCGCTTCTCGAGGTTATAGTCTTTTCTCATGACGGGCAGATGCGACGGTGGCTATAGCATAAATGATGAGGAAAGTGTAAACGGTGCTGCACACGATGCAGAGCAGATACCTGACCACGGAAAAGAGGGCAAAGGCATCCACGGTGAAGATCATCACGCAGTAGATGAGCACCATGGAGAACATGTACTTCAGATAAGCCGTGGCATCCATCGACCGCAGGGATGGACGCAGACCGGCAAGGTCGTCGTCGCGCTGCACATACAGGTGCACCACCCCCTTCTGCATAAAAGCCAGCAGCGTGCAGCACAAGGCGTTCATGCCCTGGGTGTCTGAAAAGATGTCAACTGCCAGACCGGTGAAGAATCCGATAGTAATGTCGATATTTGTGCTCCAGGTCAGTGGCAGGGAGATGATCAGGTAGATAAACACCAAAGGCACGGCCACGGAGAAAAGCACCAGATTGTTGAAAATCACAACCTGGGCTATCACCAGCACGATGAAGAGGAGGATAAACTGGAATATCGTCTTGGACATGCCCTTTTTAGTTAGGAGTAAATTATTTCTTTTCGTCTTCTTTCCGGTCAGATTCTTCGAGGGCGGCCAGAGCTTCTTTTTGCGAGTTAAGCACCACTTGCACGTTGCTCAGAGTCGTGAAATCCGTGGCCAGACGCACTTTCAGAGTGAAAAAATTCTCATTGTGGGCCTTGTCGTCGGCTATCACATACCCCACGGGGATTCCTTCGGGAAACACTGCGGAATAGCCGGAGGTCACGATCGTGTCACCGGCTTGATAGACGGTGTGGCGCGGAAGCTCCTCAAGCAGGGCCACCGTGGGGTCGGCACCATCCCATACGAGCGACCCGAAATTGTCCGTGCCCTTGATCTTGCACGATAGGCGGAAATCAGGGTTGAGCAGCGAGATCAGTCGCGCAGAGTGGTCGTTCACAACGTTGACAATACCCACCACGCCGTTGCGGTCGATGACGCCCATTTCCGGCTGGATGCCGTCGGAGGCGCCGCGGTTGATGGTGATGTAGTTGTGCGGCCGTGCGATGGAATTTTTTATCACGTGGGCCACCACAAAGTCAAAATTGCTCACAGGCTCGAAGATGTGCATCGTGTCGGCTTGCATCTGCTCGGCCATGAGCTGCATCTGCGAGCGCAAGGCCAGGATCTCGCGCTGGAGCTCGGCGTTGCGGCGGTTGAGGTCTTCGTTGATCTCGCGCAGGTCGAAATATGACGACACGCTGCTCTGCGCCTTGTACACACTGGCCGACACCGCACCCGCCGAGGTCAGAAACACGTGGTGCTGGTATGGGTTGGAGCTCATCAGCAGCACGCAACTCAGCCCTACGTAAAGCGCCAGCAAAAACCATTTGCTGTTGCGTACGAAAAATGACAGAAGTTCCTGCATGTCTTCAAGCCTTATGCCTCCGGCACTGAGTCAGAGCGGTCTGCGCAGCCGGTTATCGGATGAGGAACGAGAATTTGTCGATATTTTTCAGAGCCACGCCCGTGCCGCGTGCCACAGCCAGCAGAGGATCCTCTGCGATGTGGAATTGGATGCCGATCTTGTCGGTGAGGCGCTTGTCAAGGCCGCGAAGCATGGCGCCGCCGCCGGCCAGATAGATGCCGTTGCGCACGATGTCGGCGTAGAGCTCGGGAGGCGTTTGCTCCAGAGCAGACAGCACGGCAGCTTCAATCTTTGAGATGGATTTCTCGATGCAGTGGCTGATCTCCTGGTAGCTTACGGGCACCTCCATAGGCAGGGCGGTCATCTGGTTAGGGCCGTGCACCACGAAGTCCTCCGGCGGGTTTTCAAGCTCGGTGAGGGCAGAGCCCACGTTCATCTTGATGGCCTCGGCTGTGCGCTCGCCCACCTTTACGTTATGGGCGCGACGCATGTGGTTCTGGATGTCGTCGGTGAGGTCGTCGCCTGCAATCTGGATGCTCTTGTTCGAGACGATACCGCCAAGCGAGATCACAGCGATTTCCGTTGTGCCGCCACCGATGTCCACGATCATGTTGCCCTCCGGGGCAGTCACGTCAAGGCCGATACCAAGGGCTGCGGCCATGGGCTCGTAGATCATGTACACGTCGCGGCCGCCGGCATGCTCCGAAGAGTCGCGCACGGCGCGAATCTCCACCTCGGTCGAGCCTGAGGGAATGCCCACAACCATGCGCAGCGAGGGCGAGAACCAGTTGTTTTTTGAGCTTGCCTTCTTGATCAGGCCGCGGATCATGAGCTCAGCGGCGTTGAAGTCGGCGATCACGCCTTTGCGCAGGGGGCGCACGGTGCGGATGCGTTCGTTTTCGCGACCTTGCATCTGCTGGGCTTCTTTGCCCACGGCGATGAGCTGGTCGGTGGCCTTGTCGAGAGCCACGATCGAGGGCTCGTCAATGACGATTTTATCGTTGTGGATGATCACGGTGTTGGCCGTGCCCAAGTCGATTGCGATTTCTTTGGTAAAGGAGAAAAGTCCCATGTTGTGTGTATATTAATAATGTAAAGGGATAGTCCCGGATTAGTGTTTGAAGTGGCGGATGCCGGTCATCACCATCGCCATCGCGGCCGAGTCGCAGAAATCCACCGACTCCTGGTCGCGGATTGAGCCTCCCGGATGTATCACAGCCTCGATGCCGGCCTCGTGGGCGATCTCCACACAGTCGGCAAAGGGGAAAAAGGCGTCAGAGGCCATCACGGCGCCTTTGAGGTCAAAGCCGAAGGCCTTGGCCTTGGCAATGGCTTGGCGCAGAGCATCCACACGCGAGGTTTGGCCCACGCCTGAGGCCAGAAGCTGACCGTTGCGAGCCAATACGATGGCGTTGCTCTTGGAGTGCTTCACGATGCGGTTGGCGAAAAGAAGATCAGCCACCTGAGCAGGGGTGGGTGCCTGTTTTGTCACGGTGCGCAGCTCTTCGGGTGTCTCGGCATGGCTGTCGGCCTCCTGCACAAGAGCGCCGCCAAGGGCGGTGCGCACGGTCATGGCCGGATGCTCCACGAGATTGCGACGCAAGATGATACGGTTTTTCTTGTGTTTGAGTATTTCGAGAGCCTCGGGGGTGAAGTCCGGAGCAATGATAACCTCAAAAAAGATTTTGTCGATATCCTCAGCCGTGGGGGCATCGATGGGGCGGTTTGAGATGATGATGCCACCGAAAGCCGACACGGGGTCGCCGGCCAGGGCATATTTCCATGCCTCAAGCACAGTGGGGCGCGATGCCAGACCGCAGGCGTTGTTGTGCTTGATCACGGCCACAGTGCACTCGGCAAAGTCGTCGATGAGGTTTACGGCAGCATCGATGTCCAGGAGGTTGTTGTATGAAATCTCCTTGCCGTGGAGTTGAGTGAAGAGGCGGGAGAAATCGCCGTAGAATTTTGCCTTCTGGTGGGGGTTCTCGCCGTAGCGCAGGCTCATCTCGCCGTCAATGGCCAGACGCAGGCAATCCTGCGAGCCGGTGAGGGAGGTGAAGTAATTGTAGATGGCTGCATCATAGCCCGACGATACGGCAAACGCTGATGCGGCCAGGGCGGTGCGCTGCTCGGTGGTGGTAGAGGCCCCTTGCGAGCGCAGGATATCGGTGATGACGGGATATTGAGCCTTTGAGGCCACAATGGCCACGTCGTCAAAATTCTTTGCGGCAGCGCGAATCAGAGAGATGCCGCCGATGTCGATTTTCTCGATGATGTCGGCCTCTGAAGCGCCGGAGGCCACAGTTTCGGTGAAGGGGTAGAGGTCCACGATCACCAGGTCGATGCCGGGGATATCATATTGAGCAGCCTCCTGACGGTCGGCCTCTAAGGAGCGACGGTTAAGGATGCCGCCAAAGACCTTGGGGTGGAGCGTCTTTACGCGTCCGCCGAAAATCGAGGGGTAGCCGGTGAGATCTTCCACGGCCTCGCAGTCATAGCCTAAGGATTGGATAAAAGCGCGAGTGCCGCCGGTAGAGAGAAATTTCACACCGTCGTTATGGAGCAATTCAAGGATGGTTTCAAGCCCGTCCTTGTGATAAACAGAAATGAGTGCTGTTGAGATTTTTTTTAACCCTGACATATGTGTACTTATTAGAGACTGCAAAGTTACAAAAAATTTCCGTAAACTTTCCCCCCTGAAGGCGTGTTATTTTTAAAAAGATAAAAATAAATTTGAACACATATGAAAAAGACAGGAATATTTTACGGTTCGTCCACCGGCTACACCGCCGATGTGGCCACTCGCATAGCCTCAGCCCTTGGCGTAGAGCTCTCAGATGTGCACGATGTTGCTAAATCAGGCCCCTCTTCCGTGGGCGATTACGATGTCCTTGTTTTCGGCACATCGACCTGGGGCAGCGGCGAGCTGCAGGAAGACTGGTTTGACTTTGTCGACGGCTTGGAAAACCTCGACCTCGCGGATAAGAAAATCGCCCTTTTCGGATGTGGCGACGAAACCATGACCGACACCTTCTGCGGTGCCCTCCGCGTGCTCTACGACCGCCTCAAAGGCACGGGTGCCCGATTCGTCGGCTTCTTTAACGCCGACGGCTACGACTTCAATCACTCCCCGGCCATCGTCGATGGCAAGACCGTGGGCCTCGTCCTCGATGAGGTCAACCATGCCGACCTCACCGACGCCCGCATCGCCGCCTGGACCGAGCAGGTCAAAAATGAGATCTGATCAGGGCAGAATCCGGCCTCGGGAGGGGTGAAAATAGTGGGTTGAAAAATTTTTTTCAAAAAATTCTGCATTGTCGTGCTCAATCCTCACAAAAAAGCATTATCTTTGCAGAAAACAACTCACAACCCCATAATTAATCATATAGACATGGATTTCCTGACTAATGAAAAACTGACCATCGTCGGCGCAGCCGGTATGATCGGTTCAAACATGGCGCAGACAGCTATCATGATGCGCCTCACCCCCAACATCTGTCTCTACGACCCCTATGCTCCCGGTCTGGAAGGTGTAGCTGAAGAGCTCTTCCACTGCGGCTTCAAGGATGTCAACATTACCTTCACCTCCGACATCAAAGAGGCTCTCACCGGCGCAAAATACGTTGTTTCTTCCGGTGGCGCAGCCCGCAAAGCAGGCATGACCCGCGAAGATCTCCTCAAAGGCAACGCCGCTATCGCTGAGGAGTTCGGTAAGAACGTAAAAGCATACTGCCCCGACGTGAAATTCGTAGTGGTTATCTTCAACCCCGCCGACATCACCGGTCTCATCACTCTCCTCTACTCCGGCCTCAAACCCTCACAGGTAACCACCCTCGCAGCCCTCGACAGCACCCGTCTGCGCAGCGAGCTGGCCAAGCACTTCGGCATCTCTCCCGACAAAGTGGAGAACGCCCGCACCTACGGCGGCCACGGCGAGCAAATGGCCGTATTCGCTTCTACTGCTAAAGTCGACGGCAAGCCCCTCACCGACATTATCGGCACCCCCGCCCTCACCACCGAGCAGTGGGCCGAAATCCAGGAGAAAGTCACCAAAGGCGGCGCCAACATCATCGCCCTGCGTGGTCGCTCCTCATTCCAGAGCCCCGCTTACGTTTCTATCGAAATGATCGCAGCAGCCATGGGCGGCGAGCCTTTCCGCTGGCCCGGCGGCACATACGTGCACACCGACGGCTTCGACCACATCATGATGGCCATGGAGACAACTATCGACACCACCGGTATCCACTACCAGGTCGTTGACGGCACTCCCGAAGAGAAAGCAGCCCTCGAGAAGAGCTACAAACACCTCTGCGAGATGCGCGACGAAGTCATTGCCCTTGGCGTGCTTCCCCCCGTTGATCAGTGGCACTCAATCAACCCCAACATCGACTGATCCCTCCCCCCACATTCCCCATTAAAAAATCCTCTCACCCAATCGGGCGAGAGGATTTTTTTTGAGCAGTTGCCACTTGTGCCGACAGCCGGCTACGCTCCCACATTTTAATCTTTTTTGACGGGCGCCACGGTGGGAGCGGTCTTGATGATGCCGTCGCGGATGAGCAGGGCGTCGATTGTGGGGTCTTGGCCGCGGAAGTCGCGATAGATCTTGGCCGGGTCTTCAGTGCCGCCCTTCATAAGGATATTGGTGCGGAATTCATCTGCCGTTTTGCGATCGAAGATGCCGTTTTGGCGGAATTTCTCAAATGCGTCAGCATCAAGCACTTCAGCCCATTTGTAGCTGTAATATCCGGCTGCGTAGCCGCCCGAGAAGATGTGGCTGAACTGCGGAGCCACCAGTGTGTTCTCCACCGGTGCGAAGATCTGCACGTTTTTGGTGGCATCGGCCTCAAAGCTTACGACATCGTCGACGGGAGCTGTGACGGTGTGATATGCCATGTCGAGAAATCCGAAATAAAGCTGGCGCAGGCAAGCGTAGGCGGCGCCATACTGCGAGGAGGCCACCAGGCGGTCGATCTGTTCCTGCGGTATGGCCTCGCCGGTGAGATAGTGGCGAGCGAAGCTGTCAAGAAATTCCTTCTGAGTGAGGTAGTTTTCGTTGAATTGCGAGGGCAGCTCCACAAAATCGCGATACACGGAAGTGCCTGAGAGCGAGGCATATTTAGTGTTGGCGAGCAGGCCGTGGAGGGCGTGGCCGAACTCGTGGAGGAAGGTTTCGACCTCGTAGGGGGTCAGAAGCGAGGGCTTGCCGGCGGTGGGCTTGGTGAAGTTCATCACGATGGAGACGTGCGGACGCTCGTTGGTGCCGTCTTCCAGGATGCGCTGGTCTTTAAATCCGGTCATCCACGCTCCGGGACGTTTTGACTCGCGGGGGAAGAAGTCAGTGTAGATCAGACCCACATATTGGCCGTTTTCGTCGGTGACCTTGAAGGCCTTGACATCGGGATGGTAAACGTCTACGTCGGTGAGCTCGGTAAACTGCAGGCCATAGAGCTTCGTGGCCAGACCAAACACGCCGTCAATCACGTTTTCGAGCTTGAAATAGGGCCGAAGCGCCTCTTCGTCAAAGCTGTATTTCGAGGCTTTGAGTTTGTTGCTGTAGTAGCTGTAGTCCCAAGGCTGGATCTCGCCGGTGAGGCCGTCGGTCTGCTGGGCAAATTCTGTAAGCTCTTGCATTTCAGCCAGTTCGGCGGGGCGGTAGGCCTCTTGGAGGCGGTTGAGCAGATCGTATACGGCGTTGGCGTTGCCTGCCATGGTCTTTTTGAGTTTCCAGTCGGCAAAGGTCTTGTAGCCCAATAGGTTAGCGAGCTGGCGACGCGTTTCCACAATTTTCTTTATGATTTCCGTATTGTCGTATTCGCCCTTGAGGTTGCGGCCGTTGTAGAGGCGATAGAAACGCTCGCGCAGGTCGCGACGTGTCGAATTTTTCATAAATGCCATATAAGTCGGCTGAGCCAGAGTGAACACATACATCCCCTCTTTGCCCTTTTGCTTGGCCAGCTCGGCGGCTTCGGCCACAACGCCCTCGGGCAGCCCGTCAAGGTCGTCGGCTGTGAGGACGATTTCATAGGTGTTCATCTCTTTGAGCACGTTCTGGCCAAATTTTGTGGTCAGGGCGGAGAGCTCGGCAGAGAGCTTCTTATATGTCTCGCGGTCAGTTCCTTGGAGATTTGCTCCGGAGTTAGCGAAGGAGTCGTAGGTGGTCTGCAGGAGCATTTGGTCCTCGGGGGTGAGGTTCATGGAGGCGCGGTTGTCGTAGACGGCTTTCACGCGCTCCCAGAGCTTCTCGTTGAGGGTGATATCCGTTGAGTAATCGCTGAGCTTTTGCGAGGCTTCGAGCGAGAGGTTCATAAGCTCGTCGTTGGAGTCGGCCTCGAGGATGTTAAAGAATACGTTGATCACGCGGTTCAGATCCTGACCGGCATCTTCAAGAGCCACGATGGTGTTTTGGAATGTCGGAGCCTCGGGATTGGATGTGATGGCGTCGATTTCTTTGCTTGCGAGCTCGATGCCGCGATCAATGGCCGGCATATAGTCGGAGGTCTTGATCTGCGAGAAGGGCACCGACCCGTAAGGAGTGTTAAATTCTTGGAAGAAAGGATTTTGCGCTGACATAATCATTGCAGTGAATAGGAGGATTGTCAATAGAGTTTTCTTCATCGTTGAAGTGGATTTTTTTGTTTAAGTGCAAAGTTACGACTTATTCGCGACTTTTTGACAGCTCCCATGCGATTTTTTCATCAAAAAATCTCCTTATCTCAGTCTTTTTGTCTAAATTTGCAGAAATTTTCGGTTTCCTCGTTACATATTTTTATCAACTCAATTCTATGGTAAAACCTTTCGGCAAGACTTACGGCTTGATCGGGCGTGTGCTGGGCCACTCGTTCTCGGTGGACTATTTCAATCAAAAATTCAGCTCCGAAGGCATTGATGCGCATTATCGCAACTTCGAGATTCCCGAAATCGAGGATTTCCCGTCAGTAATTGCCACCACACCACGGCTTTACGGTTTAAACGTGACCATCCCCTATAAGGAGCAGGTGATTCCTTACCTTGATTCGCTCGACGAGGACGCCGCACGCATCGGCGCCGTCAATGTCATCAAAGTGCTCCGCGGCCCCGACGGCAACATCACAGGACTCAAAGGCTATAATTCTGATATCCTGGGCTTTACGCGCTCTATCGAGCCCATGCTCAAGCCCTGGCACAAACGCGCACTCGTCCTCGGCACCGGCGGCGCCTCAAAAGCTATCTCCCTGGGGCTTAAGAAGTTAGGAGTCGAACCCACCTATGTCTCCCGCACTCCCCGGCAGGGTGTAATCACTTATGCCGACCTCACCCCCGAAGTCATGGCCGACCACACCGTCATCGTCAATTGCACCCCTCTGGGCATGTATCCCCACGTAGCAGAATGTCCGGATATTCCCTATAATCTGCTCACAGACAAGCACTTGTGCTACGATCTCCTCTACAACCCCGACATCACCCTCTTCATGAAAAAAAGCGCCGCCCAAGGCGCAACCACCAAAAACGGCCTCGAAATGCTCCTCCTCCAGGCCTTCGCCTCCTGGCAAATCTGGAATAAATAATCCCCATGTAACTGATTGACTGGGAGGTCGGGGGCGGCCCGCCCCCGACAAGGTGAAAGAAACTCCAGATTCCACGGATTATACGGATTATTTTCACATTATGTCTCAGCCGTCTGTAGGGTCGCCACTTGTGGCGACTGATTGACTGGGAGGTCGGGGGCGGCCCGCCCCCGACAAGGTGAAAGAAACTC
>CAZNRK010000002.1:21588-33537 GCA_964575435.1 uncultured Bacteroides sp. | reverse complement strand
ACTGATTGACTGGGAGGTCGGGGGCGGCCCGCCCCCGACAAGGTGAAAGAAACTCCAGATTCCACGGATTATACGGATTATTTTCACATTATGTCTCAGCCGTCTGTAGGGTCGCCACTTGTTGCGACTGAAATCGTGACTGGTTGTCTTTTGGGAGCATTTGGTAGTCGCCACAAGTGGCGACCCTACACTTGAAAATTCGTTTAATTCGCGTAATCCGTAGTTTTTTACCATGTGGCGCTCTGGCCGATCGCCAGCTCCCGGTCATCCCCACATACACCGGAAATCTGTGGTTTAGAGCATCTGGTTGGCCAGAGTAATTGACGTGGTGGGGTATGGGGTACGCAACCGATTGAAGAAGCCGATGAAGTCAAATCCGTCGCGCACGAGGATTACCAGACTGATTTTCGTGGTCGCCTCCTTATAGTTGAGCGACAAGAAATAGTTGGTGAGCGTCACGTTCGATTCCTGCATGATAGCGCGGTAGGCTGCGATGTCCGGCACGATTACCGAGGTCTCGATGGTCACCGTACGCGCCTCATGTCCAAGGGTATAGCGATGCTCGAACCGCTCGATATACATCAGCACGATCAGGATCAACCCCGTGGCCACGACCGACACCCAATACAACCCCGCTCCCACGGCCAACCCGATTGCTGCAACAATCCAAATGCCGGCTGCCGTGGTCAAACCGCGTACCGACCCCTTCATCTGGATTATCGCACCGGCACCGAGAAAACCGATTCCAGACACCACTTGCGCTGCAATGCGCCCGGGATCGCCGTTCTTGAGCCCGAGATATTCCTGCGGCACGTAGATCGAGATAATCATTGCCAGCGTGGCCCCCATTGCGATGAGCGAAAATGTGCGCACGCCCGCCATCTGCCCCTTGCGCTTGCGTTCGTAGCCCACGGCGCAGCCAAGAACCATGCTCAACACAAGCTTATAGACTGATGACACGAGGTTGACGTCGTCGGCCATCGCCAGGTCGCGAATTGCAGAAAAATCCATAGTCGCGAAGAAGTGAGGAGATTAATTAAGCGTGAAGGACCGGCGGATGAGGCGGTAATTATCGGCGAAGAGTTCTACGGTGTATTCGCCGGCGGTCAGGGCGGTGTTCACATCCCAATAAATGTGGATGCCGGCTATCTCCTCGCCTGCGTATTCAATCACCTTTTTAGCCGAACAGGGCACTGAAGCACCCTCAAAAGAGAACGAACCGGCTCCTCCCAGAAGCTGACCGGAGGGAGAGATAAGTCGCAGATAGATAGTCTTTTCGCCCACCGGAGTGGAATTATTCTGCGGAATGGTGAAGGTGACCATCAACTGCTTGGCCTTCTCCACTTTTTTCTCGGTTTTCCCTTTTTTGTTGAGCGCCGTGAGCTGCACGCCCGTCACGTTGAGCTTCTCAGCCAGGGTCATGCGTTGGCTCAATTGCTCATTTTGACGCGATGTCTCTGTCACTTTGGACGACAGACGCTGGTTCTCCTGCTTGATTTCGGTGTTTTCAGTGCGCAGAGCCTCGTTTTCCTTGTTCAGTCGGTTGATTTCCTCCACGTAATGCTTGAGCAGGGCGCGCAGGGTTGAAATCTCGTCTTTGAGCTTTTTGATTTCAGCGGCCGACTTGTTTTTCTGGTTTTTCAGCTCCTGTTGCAGCTTTTCCACTTTTAGCTTTGCTGCCTCGTATTTCTCTGTAAGAGCGCGTTTTACGGAGTCGTCCATAATGGTGATACGCTGATTTTCAAGGTCTGAAAATTCGCGGTTCAGCTCGTCAAAATCTGCGTTCATCAGGGCTTGCTCGCGGTCAAGTTCCGCTTGCTCGCGGGCCACGCGCTCGGCTTCGATAGCTTTGTTTTTTGAGGCCATCGAGATGGCAAACCACGCGCCCACACCGAGGACCGCAACCAGCAGCACGGCTATGATGCCGAGCAGCAGGCGTGTGCTTTTGTTTTTTACCTTATATTCAGGCTGTTGGGGCTGATTTTCGGGGGCGGGAGAGGGTGTATTTGTGTCCATTTATGGATTCCGAAGTTAGAAGTGAAGATACTATATAATAATGTATAACGGGCCGGGGCCGGAAATTATTGCAGATATTCGCTGCGACTTTTTATCAGAATTTCTTCGGGCGAGAGCGAGCAGAAGGCGTGGATAAATGCCTGAGCCAGACGTGCATTGGTGATCAGAGGAATGTTGAGATCGGTGGCCGCACGCCTGATTTTGTAGCCGTTGGTGAGCTCGTCGGTGGTGTGGTTTTTGGGCAGGTTCACCACCATGTCAATCTTCCTCTGGCGCATCAGCTCGATGGCCTGGGGCCGCTTCTCGGGCTCTGAGGGGAGGAAAACACGGATGGCAGGGATGCCGTTTTCGTTGAGATAGGCAGCCGTGCCTTCTGTGGCGTAAATTGTAAGTCCCTTGTTGTGAATCAGTTGCGCACTTTCAATGAGTGAGGCTTTCTGGCGGGGAGTGCCGGAGGAGATGAGAATGGACTTGCGCGGAATCTTGTGGCCCACTGCAAGCATGGCCTTAAGCACTGCCTCGTCGGTGTCGTCGCCTATGCAGCCCACCTCGCCCGTCGATGCCATGTCCACGCCCAGCACAGGGTCGGCGCCCTGCAGGCGCTGGAATGAGAATTGCGAGGCCTTTACGCCCACATAGTCCAGGTCGAAAGCGCTTTTGTGAGGCTTCTGCACATCCAGCCCGAGCATGGCCTTGGTGGCAAGGTCTATGAAGTTGATATTCAGCACCTTTGACACGAATGGGAAGCTGCGTGATGCACGCAGGTTGCATTCTATCACCTTGATATCGTTGTTCTTGGCCAGGAATTGAATATTGAATGGCCCGGTGATTTTCAGCGCTTTAGCAATCCGTGAGCTCACGCGCTTGATGCGTCGCATGGTCTCGACGTAGAGCTTCTGCGGGGGAAATACGATGGTGGCGTCGCCGGAATGCACGCCGGCAAATTCGATGTGCTCAGATATGGCGTAGGCTATGATTTCCCCGTCTTTGGCCACGGCGTCCATCTCGATTTCCTTGGCGTTCTGGATGAATTGCGACACCACTACGGGGTACTTCTTCGACACATCCGAGGCCATGCGCAGGAATCGGCGCAGCTCCTCGGAGTCATAGCATACATTCATCGCAGCGCCGGAGAGCACGTAGCTCGGACGCACGAGCACGGGAAATCCCACCTCCTCTACGAAGCGGTCGATGTCGCTCAGCGAGGTCAGCTCCTGCCAGCGGGGCTGGTCAATGCCGAGAGAATCGAGCATAGCCGAGAATTTATGGCGGTCTTCAGCGTTGTCGATCGAAGTGGCGGGAGTGCCGAGGATGTTTACCCCGGCTGCGTCGAGGCGCAGGGCAAGGTTGTTGGGTATCTGTCCGCCCACCGACACGATGGTGCCGTGGGGCTGCTCCAGGTCTTCGATATCCATCACGCGCTCAAAGGTGAGCTCGTCGAAATAGAGGCGGTCACACATGTCATAGTCGGTCGACACGGTCTCGGGGTTGTAGTTAATCATAACCGAGCGCCACCCTTGCTCCTTGACCGTGAGCAGAGCGTTGACCGAACACCAGTCAAACTCCACCGACGAGCCTATCCTGTAAGCTCCTGACCCCAAGACGATTACCGACCTATGATCAGGGTCCGAATAGTCGATATCGTGGGTGGAGCCGTTGTAGGTGAGGTAGAGGTAATTGGTCATGGCGGGATATTCGGCGGCAAGAGTGTCGATCTGCTTGACCACCGGAGTGATGCCCATGCCTTTGCGCAGGGCGCGCATTTGCAGGATGTCGGCATCTGTCATCTCTTGCTTGAGCACGGAGCGTGCAATCTGGAAGTCGCTGAATCCTTGCTGTTTGGCCTGGCGCACCAGGGCGGCAGGGAGATCGGTGAGCGAAGAGAATTTCGCCAACTCGGATGCCGTGTCGGTGATGTTGAGCAAGCGGTAGAGAAACCATCGGTCGATCTTCGTGAGCTCATGTATGCGATCCACGGTGTAGCCCTCCTGCAAGGCCTTGGCTATCACGAATATGCGCTTATCAGTGGGAGCGCTCAGAGCAGCGTCGATGTTGGGAATCTTCAGCTCTTTATTGCCCGTGAAGCCGTGCATGCCTTGGCCTATCATGCGCAAGCCTTTCTGGATGGCCTCCTCGAAGGTGCGGCCGATGGCCATGACCTCGCCCACTGACTTCATCGATGAACCGATCTCGCGGCTCACGTTGTGAAATTTACCTAAATCCCAGCGCGGAATCTTCACCACCACATAGTCCAGTGCAGGCTCGAAAAAGGCTGATGTGTCTTTTGTCACGGAGTTGAAGAGCTGGTGCAGTCCGTAGCCCAGTCCGAGCTTGGCGGCCACAAAAGCCAAGGGATAGCCCGTGGCCTTGGAGGCCAGTGCCGATGAGCGGCTCAGGCGGGCGTTGACCTCGATCACGCGATAGTCCATCGACTCGGGGTCGAAGGCATACTGCACGTTGCACTCGCCCACAATCCCGATGTGCCTTACGATCTTGATAGCCAGAGCGCGCAGGAAGTGGTAATCCTCGTTTGAGAGCGTCTGCGACGGAGCCACGACGATGCTCTCCCCGGTGTGGATGCCAAGGGGGTCGAAATTCTCCATGTTGCACACCGTGATGCAATTGTCAAAGCGGTCGCGCACCACCTCATATTCCACCTCTTTCCAGCCCTTGAGCGATTTCTCAATAAGCACTTGGGGCGAGAACGAGAGGGCCTTCTCCACCAGAGCGCGAAGCTCTTTGTCGTTGTCGCAAAATCCGCTGCCGAGGCCGCCCAGAGCATATGCTGCTCGCACGATCACGGGGTAGCCCAGCTCGCCGGCCACCTCAATGGCGTCGGCTATCGAGCTCACAGCCTGGCTTTTAATGGTTTTGACGTCGATTTCGTCAAGTTTGCGCACGAAAAGCTCGCGATCTTCGGTCTCCTCAATGGCCTTGACCGGAGTGCCGAGCACTTGCACGTTATATTTCTCCAACACGCCGCGCCGCTGCAGCTCCACGCCGCAATTCAGCGCCGTCTGTCCACCAAAAGCAAGGAGCAAGCCCTCCGGGCGCTCTTTTTCGATGATTTTCTCAACGAATTCAGCCGTTACGGGAAGAAAATAGATCTGGTCGGCAAACCCCTCGGAGGTCTGCACCGTGGCAATGTTAGGATTGATCAGAACGGTAAAAATCCCCTCTTCTTTCAGGGCCTTGATGGCCTGCGAGCCGGAATAATCAAACTCTCCGGCCTCGCCGATTTTCAACGCTCCGCTGCCCAGGATGAGCACTTTCTTTATCTCTGACTTTTCCATGAAGATTGGGGATTAAAGTTTGCTGATAAATTCATCAAAAAGAAATTCCGTGTCCTTAGGGCCGGACGAAGCCTCGGGGTGGAATTGTGCCGAAAAGAAGGGGAGCGTGCGGTGGCGGATACCCTCGTTTGTGCCGTCGTTCATGTTCACGAAGAGCGGCTCCCAGTCGGCCGGAAGGGTGGAGGTGTCCACGGCAAACCCGTGGTTTTGCGAGGTGATGTAGCAGGTGTCGGTGCCCACACGCTGTACCGGCTGATTGTGGCTCCGGTGGCCGTATTTGAGCTTATAGGTTTTGGCTCCGGCTGCCTTGGCCAGCAGCTGATTGCCCATGCAGATGCCGCAGATAGGCTTGCCTATGGCCATGGCCTTGCGCAGGTTTTCTACGGTCTTGTCGGCAAAATCAGGGTTGCCCGGACCGTTGGAGATGAAGAGCCCGTCGTAATCTATTGTAGTGAAATCATAATCCCAAGGCACTCGCACCACCTTTACCCCACGTCGGGTCAGGCAGCGCACGATGTTGTGCTTCACGCCGCAGTCCACCAGGACCACAGTCTTCGGATCCTCCACCGGAGTGTCGGGAAGATACGTGGCCACGTCGGTGCACGATGTTTTGGCAATCAGGTTTTCGGTGTTCGGGTCATAAAAGTCCACCGGGGCAGAGCCCTCAACCGTCACTCTCCCGAGCATGCTGCCTTTGTCGCGCAGATGCTTGGTCAGGGCGCGGGTGTCGATGCCGTAGACGCCACACACCTTCTGGCGTTTGAGCCAGTCAGAGAGACTCTCGTGAGCGAGCCAGTGGCTGTGATGCCGGGAATAGTCCTGTGCGATGATGGCGCGGCAGAAGATGCGGTCGCCCTCATAATAGCGACTCAGACGGTTGGTCGCGTCGTCTTGTGGAGGCACTCCGTAGTTGCCAAGCAGGGGGAAGGTGGTGACAAGAATCTGACCCTCGTACGATGGGTCGGTAAGGCTTTCCGGGTAGCCGGTCATGGCCGTGTTAAACACAACTTCGCCCGAGGTCGCGCCCTCAAAGCCAAAAGAAAATCCCTCGAAACGGGTGCCATCCTCAAGCTCAAGCACCGCGCGTTTAGGTTGATCTGTACTCATCGTAAAATTTTTCGCAAAGTTACGAATAATTTCCGAGAGATGAACAATGCATACGCTTTTTTCTTTATTCTCCAGGCAATAGTGTATCCCGCAAAACTTTTTTGTGAGTTGTAACGTTAAAATTTTGTAGATTGAGAATAAATTGTTAACTTTGCAAAATCAAAAGGGTAGTTTCCCCGAAAAGAAATACTTCGAGTGCGAAAGCAACGATTTTAGGCATCTGCAGGCGCAGATGGGAAAGAGCAACCTAATCAGTTGCTCTTTTTTAGTGAGGTATCACCTTGAATCCGAGCATGGCTCCGTGAGAGAAATAAATATTTGGCTTAATTATTTCAAAAGCCGGATTGGGAATATCCGGGTTCAGTACTTTTCTTGCTATGGGATACGCTATAAGATCTGCAATCTGCAAACCGATGATATTCTCTTTTTTTGCTCTTGATGTGAATGCACCGATATGAGCCTGTAGTCTTTCTGGATTAATCCATTTTGTCCCTGTTACACGTAAACCATTATAAAATTTTAGCAGGTCCCTGTCTTCTTTTTTTCCTCTCTTTTCATATATTACATCAATCGTTGCTGATTCGCATGAATCGTCAACATAAAATATTCCACGCTCGATCAAATAGGATAAAGAAAGATTGTAGACATCCTCAGTGTTGCTGAATAATCGGATAAATGGCTCTTTAAGTATTGAACACGCGACAATGACATAAGCATCATTTTGAGAAAGTATTAAATTTACCTTATTGTAAAAACGATGCTTAATTTCAGGATCTAATAGATTGATAAACTCGTTTTTACATCTACGGATTTCACGGGAATGTATGATGACATCACGTGTGCCCCAAAATTCCATTTTAAGGTTGTTAAATTCGTCTTCGAGTTTCCGATAGTTGAATTTTGAAACGACAATTCCGCACAAAGTAAATACCGGAAATTCAGGATTAAAATTCTCAAGATTTTGATCCCCGCATTCGTCAATAAATAGATAATATGTGGAATGCTTATCGGCTGTGGGTGTCATAACGAGTTTAAACTTACGATAATGTCAGTCTTTTCCCCCGTAATAAATAGATACGAGAGTGTTAAGAATCAGATTACTTCCATGTCGGCGGCCAGACGCTGGCGGACCACTTCGTAGAGGAGCACGCCGGCTGCAACTGATACGTTGAGGCTGCCGATGTGGCCGAACATGGGGATGCTCACGCGCTTGTCGCACAGAGCGAGGATTTCATCTGAAATGCCGGTGTCTTCTGCTCCCATCACGATGGCTGTGGGCTCGGTGTAGGTGCCGAGGGTGTAGTTGAAATCGGCTTTTTCGGTGCACCCCACGATGGTGTAGCCGTTGTCTTTGAGATATTTAACTGCGGCGGTGAGGTTGCGTTCGCGGCAGACCGTGATATAATTCAACGCTCCGGCTGAGGTCTTCATGGCGTCGGCGCCGGCGCTCACACTCCCGCGCTCGGGGATGACCAGCGCATTGGCTCCTGCACATTCGGCCGTGCGGGCGATGGCTCCGAAATTGCGCACATCTGTGAGGCCGTCGAGCACCACCACCAGGGGCAGGATGCCGTCTTCGTAAAGACGGGGCACGAGCTCGCCCACGCGGCTGTAGGTCACCGAGGCCAGAATCGCCACTACGCCCTGGTGGTTGGCGCGTGTGATGCGGGTGATTTTTTCAAGAGGCACTCTCAGCACCAGCAGATGGCGCCTGCGGGCTGCCGCCAGAAGTTCGGCCACCAGTTCGCCTTGCAGATCTTTCTTAATGAGAATTTTATCAATATCTTTTCCGGCTTCGATGGCTTCGATCACAGCACGAATGCCGTATATGTAATCTTCAGAGGTCATAATTTAATAGTTAGGAGTTTGGGTATGTAGGGACGCACCATGGTGCGTCCGTTTAGCTCCATGTGTAGTTCTTCTCGCGGTTGATGCGAGAGGAAATGGAGGTGAGGATGTTGCGCATTGGGCGCGTCATGGCCAAAACGGGCAGCAGGAGCAGGGGGCGTCGCGATGCCGGGCCGTAGAGGCAGTCGATGGTGCGCCGTTGGGTGAGCATTACGCTCAGTCCGCAGGCCAGAATAAGCACGGCGGCAGCAATCCATCCGGCGTAATTCCCTATCCCGGAGAATATCGCACCGGCAATCGAGCCAAGGAGCAGAATCCACATTGCCCACTCTCCGGCAGCCATAAGCCGGCGCGAGGTTTTCGGCACGCGCTCTCCGGTGAAGGCATGAGCCACACTGTCGCGTCTCATTTCCTTCCGGTAATTGTATATGTGCCAGCGGGTTATGCTGTCCGGGGAGAGCTGTACGGCGGTGTTGTCGGGTGTGGTGATTTCGTTGATAAAAATGTCGTCGTCGCCGTAGCGGAGGTTGAGCGAGCGTGAGAAGCCCTTATTGTCAAAGAAGAGCTGACGGCGGTAGGCCACGTTGCCCGAGCATCCGCGGTAAGGTGCGCCGGACAGAGCTGCGCTGAGCCACGTCACGGTTGCGGAGGCGAAATCGTAGGCCCGGCGTGAGTTGCCGATTTTCGTGTCGGCCGTTGCATCGGGCATCCGGCATCCGAGCACCACCTCGCAGGCAGGGTCGGCAAAGGGGGTCATCATCTTCGAAAGCCACTGCGGCGAGGGCATGATGGTGTGGTCGTCGGTGATTACTACCACAGGATTTCGAGCCGCTTTTACGCCAATCGTGATTGCCAACTTCTTGCGGCTGAGGCTGCGCGCGCCGTCAGGGGTGAAGGTGAGGTAGAGGTTGGAGTGGAGGAGTTTGAGCTGTCCCACAAGGGTTTGCACATCTACCGATGCCCCTTCGTTCACCACGATTACCTCGAAGCCAGGCTCATAGTCCTGACTCAGAAGGCTGCTCAGGGTCTTTTCAAGGCTCTCGGCGTCGTCTTGAGCGTAGACGATCACAGATGCCGGGATTGTAGGCTGATCCGTCACGTCGGTCATGCACTTGCGCTGCGCATTTGCCACGGAGCGCCACTTCCCGAGATAGACTGTGAGAATATATATCAGGGCCACCACGGCAAGGCTGAAACAGATGATGGCGAGGGTGGAAATTTCTAAAGAAAAATACATTTACTTGAATTTTGCACCGCGAAGTTACTAATAATTACGCAAATAATCGTAAATTTGCCCGAAAAATTCTGTTCTCCATGCCTGCTACCGACACCTTCCGCACCCCGCCTTACATGCACAATTGCGCCCAAGCCGTTGCTAATCAATGGAAGAGCCTCTATCCGGAGGCCGACATTGTGACCTCCTATGCTCCTTACGTGGGCGGTCACGCGCCCGGCGGACTTTGCGGAGCGCTCTATGCCGCCATGCAGGCTGTGCCGGAGCGCCGAGAGGAGATTCGATGGGAGTTCGAGCAGCGGGCCGGAGCCGCCACATGCCGCGAAATCAAGGGTGGAACGCGCTTCCCTTGCCACAGTTGCGTGGCCCTGGGCGATGAGCTGGTGAGGAAGTATCACCCAACCGGTGGAAAAGAATAAACCAACCTGAGTGGGGTATAAATCAATTAGTTACTACTTCTCCGGGAGCCACAGAGCGCGTGAGCCACACGTTGCCGCCTATGACGGCGCCCTTGCCGATGGTGACGCGGCCGAGAATAGTGGCGTTGGCGTAAATCGTGACGTTGTCCTCGATTATCGGGTGGCGCTCGATGCCCTTTACGGGGTTGCCTTGATCGTCCAGCGGGAAACTGCGCGCACCGAGGGTCACGCCCTGATAGAGCTTCACATTGTTGCCTATGATGCAGGTCTGACCGATCACCACACCCGTGCCGTGGTCTATGCAGAAGTGGCTGCCGATGCGGGCGCCGGGATTGATGTCGATGCCGGTCTCGCCGTGGGCAATCTCGGTGATGATGCGAGGCAGAAGCGGCACCTCGAGTTCCAGTAGCCTGTGGGCCACGCGCTGGCATGTCACGGCCCGGATGGTGGGATAGCAAGCGATGATTTCGTTGTAATCATCGGCGGCCGGGTCGCCGTTGTACATGGCCTCAACGTCGGTCGAGAGCAACTCCCGCAGCTCCGGCAGCGATGCAATGAAATCGGCAGCGATGGCGGCGGCGCGTTCCTGTCGGCACGGCGCCTCACGCAAGCATGCCTCGTCGGAGGTGGAATTGAAACACAGTGCTGCCTGGATTTGCAGGGTCAAGGTCTCAAACAGCTGCTCAACGTCAACCCCGATGTGGTAGAGAAGCACCGAGCGGTCGGTTGATGCGTCGCTGAAGAATCCGGGGAAGATGATGGCCCGGCAGAGGTCCACGATGCGCCTTATGCGCTCCATTGAGGGCAGGGGCTCGCAGTGGTTGTGGCAGTGGTAAAGGCGTTCGCAGGCTTCAAAATTGGCCAGCCGTTCCACAGCTTGTGAAATCTTGGGTGAATGTTGTTTATAAAGCATGGCTTACTGATAGAGAGCGGTTGATAGGGATCGAATGCAGAGCATGGTTTACTGATAGAGGGCGGTTGAGAGGTATCTTTCACCGGAGTCGGCCATGATCACACCGATGCGGCTACCCTCGGGGACAATTGTGCGGGCGACGTGCTCGGCTGCTGCCAGAGCGGCCCCGGAAGAGATGCCCACGAGCACTCCCTCTTTGGTGCCCATCAGGCGGGCGCAACGGAAGGCTTCGTCGCCGCTGACGGTCAGGACCATGTCGACCACCTTATCGTCGTAGTTGCCCGGAACAAAGCCGGCACCAATGCCCTGAATAGGGTGCGGACCCGGCTTGCCGCCGGAGAGCACGGCTGAGAGCTCGGGTTCTACGGCCACGACCTTCAGCCCGGGCCAAACCTCTTTGAGTCTCTTGCCGATGCCGGAGATGGTGCCTCCGGTGCCTACACCGGCCACGAGGTAGTCGAGTGGGGTGTCGGCGCAGTCGTGCAGGATCTCCTCGGCAGTGGTGGAGTAGTGGATCGACGGGTTGGCGGGATTATCAAACTGCGAGAGTATCACAGACCCCTTGATTTCGCTGTTTAGCTCCTTAGCACGCGCGATTGAGCCTTTCATGCCATCCTTGCCGGGGGTGAGGAAGACCTCGCCGCCGTAGGCGCGCACGAGTTTTTGACGCTCCACACTCATCGTATCGGGCATGGTCAGTATCAGTTTGTAGCCCAAAGCGGCGCATACCATGGCAAGGCCGATACCGGTGTTGCCGGAGGTGGGTTCGATGATGGTGGCACCGGGCCGGAGGATTCCGCGCTTCTCGGCGTCGCGCACCATAGAGAGGGCAATGCGGTCTTTGACACTGCCCGCCGGGTTGAAATATTCGAGCTTGGCTATAATTTCGCTCGGGAGGTTATCATATTCAGCAATTCGCTTCAGGCGCAGCATAGGGGTTGAGCCGATGGCTTGGAGGATAGAGTCGAGAATTTTCATATGTAGTTGAGGTTTAAGTAGTTATACAATTTTGAATTATAAGTTATTTGCTTGTAGGGACGCACCAAGGTGCTTCTGTTTTTTTAGTTTTGTAGGGACGCACCATGGTGCGTCCGTTCCTTTTTTATTTGGAGTCAGGGT
>CAZNRK010000002.1:0-21488 GCA_964575435.1 uncultured Bacteroides sp. | reverse complement strand
GTTTTGTAGGGACGCACCATGGTGCGTCCGTTCCTTTTTTATTTGGAGTCAGGGTTGTGCGGGTTTAGTTATTCCATTCCGTTGCGCATAACCGATAGCATGGCTTTGCGGTCAAGGACGCGGATCTCGCCGGGGGTGTAGTCGATCAGTCCGCGGTCCTTCATGTGGTCAAGAGCGGCGATAAACGAGCTGCGTTGCACACCAAAGACGGCGTACATGTCTCTCTGCCTGCACGTCAGAGTCACGTCCTGCGACCCGGGCTGCGTGGTGGTGATCACCCACAGGGCAATTCTCTCCTCGATGCTGCCGGTCGAAAGGGTAAGGATGCCCTCGGTGCATTTTTGCGAATTCATCGCCAGGTAGTTGAGATAGTTGAAGAGAAAAATCTCGTCGGAGTTGAGGATTTTGATATAGTCAGCTTTAGAGATTTGTACAAGAGAGACCGTGTCGAGGGCTGTAACATCACCGGGGTAGAGCGTCGATGAGCCGAAAAGGAAATCCGGAGAGATCGAGGCCGGGGCCACAAGGGTCTGGCCGATGCGGAATCTGCCGTCTGAGTTTACGATTTCGATGCGCACGCTCCCTGAAATGATAAATCGCAGGTGAGTGCAAGGTTCTCCGGCGCGCACTATGGTCTGGCCGGGTAAGTATTTGAGGAAATGGAATTTAGCCATACCCACCGTGTCAGCCATACGCTGGTGCGACACGCCGGCAAAGAGCGGCAATCGGGTAAGGGTGTCGATCATGCTATCCATGACAATAAAATCAGATTTGTTTTTTATAAAATTAACACTTCTGAAGCCGGTTTGGTTGAGATTAGGCGTAAAATTTCCCCTCACGGTTATGCGGGATATGTATGCAAAAAAGATGCGGCTCGGGGGAGTCGCATCTTTTGATGTGTTTCGGGGCGCTAAGGCCTCAATTTTGTGTGAAACGAATTACAATGTCAATCAGAATTCTTTCTTCGTTGCCCTTCGGAATGCTTTTTGCAATATCCCTTTCGGGAAATTTTCAGCCGTCCGGGGGGTTACTTCTTGAATTCTTTTACGATCACCGAGGCGTTGTGGCCGCCAAAGCCGAAGGCGTTGGAGAGGGCGGCGCGCACGGGGCGCTTTTGAGCCTGATTGAAGGTAAAGTTGAGATTGTAGTCTATTTCTTCGTCTTCATCACCCTCTGCATGGTTGATGGTGGGAGGGATGATGCCTTCTTCCACAGCCTTGATGCTGAACATAGCCTCCAGAGCTGCGGTGGCGCCCAGCAGGTGGCCGGTCATCGACTTGGTGGAGGAGATGTTGAGCTTGTAGGCGTGGTCGCCGAAGAGCTTGAGGATGGCTTTCACCTCGCCGATGTCGCCCACGGGGGTAGAAGTGCCGTGCACATTGATATAGTCAATGTCTTCGGGCTTCATGTTAGCGTCTTCGAGCGCGGCTTGCATGGCAAGGACAGCGCCGAGGCCGTCGGGGTGGGTTTTTGTGATGTGGTAAGCGTCGGCCGACATGCCGCCACCTGCCACTTCGGCGTAGATTTTAGCTCCGCGAGCCAGAGCGTGTTCGAGCTCTTCAAGTACAAGGACCACAGCGCCTTCGCCCATCACAAAGCCGTCGCGGCTCTTAGAGAAGGGGCGGGAAGCACCGGCGGGATCGTCGTTGCGGGTCGAGAGGGCGTGCATCGAATTGAAGCCGCCAACACCAGCAGGGAAGATCGCAGCCTCGGCGCCACCGGTAACGATAGCGTCGGCCTTGCCCAGGCGGATAAGGTTGAAAGCATCGATGATTGCGTTGTTTGACGAAGCGCAAGCCGAAACCACACCATAGTTCGGGCCGTGGAAGCCATAGTCCATGGAGATGTGGCCGGAGGCGATGTCGGCAATCATTTTGGGGATGAAGAAGGGGCTGTAGCGGGGGCCGTCGGCCTCATGCACAGCATAATATCCGGCCTCTTCCTCGAAGGTATGGAGGCCACCGATGCCGGCAGCAACGATTACGCCGACGCGGTTCTTATCGATCTGCTCGTTTTCAAGGTCGGCATCCTCAACGGCCTGCTTGGCAGCCACCAGGGCGTACTGTGCGTAGAGATCGAGGGTGCGGAGTTTGCGGCGGTCAATGTGCTCTTCAGGTTTGAAGTCCTTGACTTCGCATGCAAACTGTGTCTTGAATTTGCTGCAGTCGAAGTGCGTAATAGGGCCGGCACCGCTGACACCGGCTACGGCGTTCTGCCACGTAGTGGCCACGTCATTGCCCAGAGGGGTGATAGCGCCCAGACCTGTTACTACTACTCTTTTTAATTCCATGTCTAAGTAAAGAGGTGGATTTTACACACGCGAGCGATTGACGCTCAGATTACTTTTTTGCTTCTTCAACGAAAGCGATAGCATCGCCTACGGTAGCGATTTTTTCAGCTTCCTGATCGCCGATTTTGATGTCGAATTCTTTTTCGAACTTCATGATGATATCGACGGTGTCGAGAGAGTCAGCACCGAGGTCGGTGAATGTGGCGGTTTCAGTTACTGCGCCTTCGTCTACGCTGAGAGTTTCAACGATGATAGCTTTTACGCGATCTGCAATTTCAGACATAATGAGTTGATTTATATGATTAGTATAATTTTCAGCGGTGCAAAGTAACAAATTTTTCTTCAAATAAGGAAATTTTTACGCAATTTTCTTAGCCTTGTTTGCAATTTTTACCATTTATCTGATAAAAATGGCGAATTAGGGGCTAAAATCGCACCTGTCGGAGTTGGATTTTTTTAGTCGGAGAGGCGATAGACGCGCACGCCGGTCATCTGCCGGTTGTATTTCACGAAGCTGGCCAGGGGCTTCTCGGTGAGGGCCACTTTGCCGCCACTCATCGATGCGTGGAGCACGTAGGGCTCGCCGTCGCGCTTGATGATGATGCCCAGGTGGGTGACGTCGAGGTTGGGCAGCTTGGTGGTGAAGCCCACGATGTCGCCCGTCCGGAGGGCGTCTTTTGTGGGTTTGCGGTCGAGGTCGATGGTTTTGATGTAGGGATAGCGGTGGCTGCGGAATTTGATCTCCATGTTTTTGATGCCCGAGAGGTTGGCGCTGTCGGCCAAGGCGGCGTATTTGTCTGCGTTTGAGCTCATGAAGTCAAGGCTCTTGACCGTGAAGTTGTGGAAGGGGAAGCGCGAGGTGACCTCGGAGAAGTTGCCACGGTGGGCGTTGTCGATGATCCAGTCGGAGTTGTAATGGAGGCGCGAGGGGTAGCCGTCGAGGTGGCCGTTGCGGTAGCGCACACGCTCGAGGTTATAGACAAAATCGCGCCACGACTGACGGTTCTCGCGGTTTGTGAGCGTAAGGGCGATCACGGTTTCGACAAATGTGGTGCAGTCGAGCTCGTCGATGTTGACCGTGAGCATCTCCGGATCGCCCTCCAGGGTGTGGGCCACGTAAGGCACGTCGAGAAATTTCATACCGAACCATGCTACTGCCTCGCCGGCTGAGGCAAAATGTTGGTCATGGGCCTCGATGAGGAGGGAATTGATGCGCGAGGTGTCGGAGGCCTCGTTGTGGTATCTTACCTGCCCGGGGGCGATAGCAGCGGCGCTCGTAGCGCCTGCTATATATAATAATGTGTAAAGAATGAGTTTTTTCATGTCGGAGTGGGATTTTTCTCTTGTGCAAAGATAAGGATTATTTCTGAAACATAAAAATCCGGTGATTGTTACGGAATATGCAAACAGATTGTGACAAAACGGGTGTAAGTGTAACAAAAATGAGAATTTTGATAAACTTATACAAAACTGTAACAATTTAAATAATTTATAATTTACTAATAATCAATTAAATAAATAATTTTGTAACGGTTGTGATTCAAATTAACATCTCTTAACGATTAGAATTTTGATTGCGAATTTTCCGGTTGTAACTTTGCATCGTCGGAAAACAAAAACGACATTTCAAGCGAAAAAACTCAAAATTCCAACCCCATAAAAACTTACCACTATGACAACTTCAAAATTCCAATCCTCACTGATGGCTCTCCAAAGCAACATGCTCAACTTCGCTTATATGCTCACCTCAAATCGCGACGACGCTTACGATCTGCTCCAGGACACCACCATCAAGGTCCTCGACAATCAGGACAAATACACTGAGAACACGAATTTCAAGGGTTGGGTTTTCACCATCATGCGCAATCTCTTCATTAATAACTACCGTCGTGGTGTGCGTCAGGCTACAATGATTGATACCACCGAGAATCTCTATCACCTCAACCTCAGCCAGGAGTCAGGTTTCGACACCCCCGAGGGTTCGTACACCGCTCAGGAGATCACCTCAGCCATCGACGAGCTTGCCGAGGAATACCGCGAACCTTTCTCTCTGATGGTTGCCGGTTACAAATACAATGAAATCGCTGAGAAGATGAATCTCCCCCTCGGCACCATCAAGAGCCGCATCTTCTTCGCCCGCAAGCGCCTCCAGGAGCGTTTCGCTGACTACAGATAAGGAATTTTGGATTAGATTTTTGATATAGTGCGCCGAGGGCGGGAAGGATTCACTTCCCGCCCTCGGTGTTGATGATCAGGATGTTGCGTGCGACAATGTGACCGGGAGGTAGCGGTCGGCTCGGTCGCCATGTAGTAAAAAACTACGGATTACACGGATTACACGAATTTTTTCAACAGGAGTACAGGAGAACAAGGTTTTGAGAGGAAATAAACTACGGATTACGCGGATTAAACGGATTATCGAGTGTAGGGTCGCCACTTGTGGCGACTATCAAAAGCGCCCAAAGGACAACCGGTCATGACTTCCGTCGCCACAAGTGGCGACCCTACAGACGCCTGAGAACGGACGCACCATGGTGCGTCCCTACCGGGGGTCAGTCGGTTCCCGGCGTTAATTGGCCTGGTGGGGGAGGGTGTAGCGTTTGTTGTGGATGTGGGAGCGGTAGGTGTCGGGGGAGAGGCGGCGGCGGACGAAGGTGATGCTGTCGAGGGTGAAATCCTGCGCGGGACCGTCGACGGTGGCAAGGGCGCGGAGGGCGGTGATGGTGCGCGAGGAGTCAGTGACGAAGGTGTTGACGTGCCAGGTGCGCGAGTAGGAGGAATTGGCCTGGGTCTCGACTGTGCCGTCGGCGTATTCAGCTACCACGGACCAGTGGACGGCCACATTAGGCTCGGTGTTGAGCACTTTGATGCGCCATGTGTAGCTGTCGCCGGGCTGCATCATGGAGTCGGCCGGAAGGTCGAATCGCAGTCCCTGAGCGGGCGAGCGGGGGGTGATGTCCACGTGGCGGGAGCCCGTCCAGATATCGACCGAATCTCCGGCAAACGACACCATGGCCTGCGCGGCGATGAGATTGCCGAACGATTTATTGCGCTCCTCGAGGATTTCGACCGTGCGCTCGTAGACGTCGTTATAGACCGGGATGTTGTGGCCGTACCAGGCCAGGGAAGAGTCAACCTCCGCCTCCGTGACGCCATGGGCGCGGAAAATCGATTGCCGGAGGTTTTCCTTGGCCGAATCGGTGGAGAAGGTAGAAGAGTGATATTCCGTATAGCTCTCGCCCACGTGGATGTCGGCCAGCAGCCGGGCCATCTCCTCCGGGGCGATGACCCCCGAAGGCACGCGCCGGCAACTCTCCAGAGCCAAGCAGAGGCTCAGGATGCACATGAAGGAGAGGAGGGAGCGGAGGCAGGAAGTCATTTGCTGTCGGACGGTTGGTCGGGGTTTTTGATGCGGTCGATATCGTTGTCGCTCATGACCATGATATATCGGTGGTAGAAAAGCAGAAGCACGATAATGCCCACAGAGATGGCCGCGTCTGCGATGTTGAAGACCGGGTCAAAGAACGAGAATGTCTCGCCTCCCACTCCCGGCACCCATTGGGGCCACACGAAAGAGAAAAGCGGAAAATAGAGCATATCCACCACCATGCCCTCAAACAGAGACCCGTAGCCCTCGCCCCAGGGCACGAAATGCGCCACTTGCGGGGGGTAGGGGTTGTTGAAGATCTCACCGTAGAAGACACAGTCGAATATGTTGCCGGCGGCTCCGGCGGTGATCAGAGCAAAGCAAACCACATAGCCCACAGGCACTTGCGCCACCTTGCGCAGCTTCACCAGATACCACCCCAACAGGCCCACGGCCAGGATGCGGAAGAGCGTGAGGAAGAGCTTACTGCCCAACTGCCACCCGAAGGCCATGCCCGGGTTCTGCACAAAGCGCAGCTCAAAGAAGGGGAGCACCTTGAGGCTCTCGCCCCAGTAAAAATGCGTCTTGATGTAGAGTTTGAGAGCCTGATCGGCAATCACCACCAAGAGGATCACGATCACAGCCCACCAGCCCTTGGATATCTTCATTTCTTTTCAGAGAGTTTTGCATCGATAGTAGTGGTGGCATGGGGCACGGCGCGCAGGCGCTCCTTGGGGATGAGTTTGCCAGAGATGCGGCAGATGCCGTAGGTGCCGTTTTCGATGCGCACCAGGGCAGCCTGCAGGTTTTGGATAAACTTGCGTTGGCGCTCGGCCATGCGTGCGGCGTGCTCCTTCTCAAGGGTAGTGGCGCCCTCCTCGAGGGCGTTGAAAGAGCGGGCGGTGTCGGTGGAGTCGTTGCCGTCGTTGATTACAGTCTCGCGTAGCTGCTCAAATTCCTCTTGAGCCTTTGCGAGCTTTTGAAGGATGAGCTCTTTGAATTCCCGGAGTTCTTCTTCGGTGTAGCGTGTTTTTTCGGTCATTTCGAGTTGTTGTTAGATTCATCCACACCCCGCGCGGGGGCGTGAATGAATGATGAGAGGATAGAGAGGGGGTCAGGCCTTCTCGATGATTACCGGGAGGGTAAGGTCATCGATTTCAAGCACTTCCGCCCCGGGGGTTTCGTAAGAAATGTCGGCAAGGGCGATCTCCTGAGCCAGCACTTGCGAGGCGATATAGTCGGCAAAGCCGTCAAGGACAGCCTCGGCTTCAGGGGTGCGTGCCAGAGAGATGCGGATGCGGTCGGTGATCTCATAGTCGCGGCTTTTGCGGATGTTCTGCACGCGGTTTACGATCTCGCGGGCCAGGCCCTCCCGGCGGAGCTCGTCGGTGAGAGTGACGTCAAGAGCCACGGTGACAGCGCCCTCGTTGGCCACGAGCCATCCGGGGATGTCTTCAGAGATGATCTCCACGTCGGCAAGGTCGATGGCGGCCTCTGCGTCGCCGACCATGAGCCTGATGCTTCCTGCGCTCTCGAGGGCTGCGATTTGCTCCTGCGACATTTCAGAGATGGTTTTTGCCACGAGCTTC
The DNA here is from genome assembly GCA_964575435.1 of uncultured Bacteroides sp. Classification (GTDB taxonomy): domain Bacteria; phylum Bacteroidota; class Bacteroidia; order Bacteroidales; family Muribaculaceae; genus CAG-873. The sequence goes on along the minus strand of CAZNRK010000002.1, from coordinate 14,242 downwards.
ATCTGCTTGCCAAATTTCGGGCCCAGCTTCTTGAAGTCGGGCTTCACTCTCTTGACCAGGATGCCCGAGCCCGTGGAGTCGGTTATTTCCAGCTCCTTGACGTTGACCTCAGAGAGGATCAGAGGGGCCACGGCCTCCAGGCGCTGCTTCATGGCCTCGTCGATGACCGGCATCATGATTTTCTGCAGCGGCTGGCGCACCTTCAGGTTAGCCTTGCGGCGCAGCGAGAGCACGAGCGATGTGGCAGTCTGGGCCAGCTGCATGCGCTCCTCCAGATCCTTGTCGATGAGCGAGAGGTCGGGGGTGGGGAAGAGAGCCAGGTGCACCGATTCAGGCTCGGCGGCCACAGAGAGGTCGCGGTAGAGCTTATCGGCGAAGAAAGGCGCAATGGGAGCGATGAGCAGGCTCACGGTGCGCAGGCAGGTGTAAAGAGTCTGATAAGCAGCGAGCTTGTCGGGGGTCATGCCTCCGCCCCAGAAGCGCTTACGGCTCAGGCGCACGAACCAGTTAGAGAGGTTGTCGCCCACAAACTCAGCGATGGCGCGGGCCGCACGTGTGGGCTCGTAATCGTTGAGGTCGCGGTCCACCTCCAGGATCAGCGAATTGAGCAAAGAGAGGATCCAGCGGTCGAGCTCCGGGCGGTCTTTGACCGGCACTTGCGGCTCGGAGGCCGAGAAGCCGTCGACGTTGGCGTAGAGGGCGAAGAAAGAGTAGGTGTTATAGAGAGTGGCGAAGAACTTGCGTGCCACCTCCTGCACCCCTTCAACGTCAAATTTCAGGTTGTCCCAGGGCGAGGAATTGCTGATCATGTACCAGCGCACGGGGTCGGAGCCGTAATTCTCGATAGTCTCGAAGGGATTCACGGCGTTGCCAAGGCGTTTTGACATCTTGTTGCCATTCTTGTCGAGCACAAGACCATTGGAAATCACGGCTTTATAGGCTTTTTTGTCAAAGACCATGCCTGCGATGGCGTGGAGGGTGAAGAACCATCCGCGCGTCTGGTCCACGCCTTCGGCGATGAAGTCGGCGGGGTAAAGTTCGCCAGAGTCGAGGCCTTCTTTGTTCTCGAAGGGGTAATGGATCTGGGCGTAAGGCATCGAGCCCGAGTCAAACCACACGTCGATGAGGTCAGACTCGCGGTGCATGGGGCGCCCCGAGGGTGAGAGGAGCACGATGTCGTCGACATAAGGGCGGTGCAGGTCGATTTTCTCGTAATTTTCTTTGGTATAGACCCCCGGCACGAAACCGGCGGCTGTGAGGGGATTCTCCTTCATGAGTCCGGCCTCAACGGCCTGATCGATACGCTCCGAGAGCTCCTCGACAGAGGCGATGCAGAGCTCCTCCTTGGCGTCGTCGGTGCGCCAGATGGGCAGAGGTGTGCCCCAATAGCGCGAGCGGGAGAGGTTCCAGTCCTGGAGGTTTTCCAGCCACTTGCCGAAGCGCCCGGTGCCGGTAGAAGCCGGCTTCCAGTTGATTTCCTCATTGAGGGCCATAAGGCGCTCGCGAGCTGCGGTGGTGCGGATAAACCAGCTGTCCAGGGGGTAGTAGAGCACAGGCTTGTCGGTGCGCCAGCAGTGGGGGTAGCTGTGTACGTGCTTCTCGATTTTGAAGACCATGTCTCTCTTTTTTAGGTACATGCAGATCTCCACGTCGAGGGTTTCCGTTGTCTCCGTGGCCTCGGGGTTGTAGTCGTTTTTGACGTATTTGCCTTCCCAGGGCTTGTAGGCCTCAACGTTGACCATCTTCTGCACGAAGTCAGGGCCAAGGTCGCTCAGGAGGTAGAAACGGCCCGTGAGGTCGACCATCGGGCGTGGGTTGCCGTCGCGGTCGGTCATGTGCAAGGGGGGCACGCCATGCTGGCGGGAAACGCGCAAGTCGTCGGCGCCGAATGTGCCTGCGATGTGCACGATGCCCGTACCGTCTTCGGTGCTGACATAGTCGGCCGTGATCACGCGGAAGGCGCCCTCACCGGGGTTGACCCATGGCATCAGCTGCTCGTAGCGCATGCCCTCGAGCTCTTTTCCGGTGAAAGAGTCCACGATTTGGTAAGGCACGATCTTGTCGCCCGGCTTGTAGTCATCCAGGCTCAGGCCGGCGCCTTTGGGGTTGAACACCGAGGGCACCAGGGCATCGGCCACGACCACAGTAATGGGCGAGCCCGAGTAGGGGTTGAACGTGCGGATCACGTCATATTTTATATTCGGGCCCACGGCCAGGGCAGTGTTGGAGGGGAGGGTCCAGGGAGTTGTGGTCCAAGCCAGGAAATAGGGCTTACCCCAGCCCTGCATCGAGGGTTTGGGGTCGAGCATGGCAAACTGGGCGATGCAGGTTGTGTCCTTGACGTCGCGGTAGCAGCCCGGCTGGTTCAGCTCGTGAGAGCTGAGGCCCGTGCCGGCGGCCGGGGAGTAGGGCTGGATGGTGTAGCCCTTATAGAGGTAGCCCTTCTGATATAGTTGGCTCAGGAGCCACCACACGCTCTCGATGTAGCGGTTGTCGTAGGTGATGTAGGGGTCGGAGAGGTCCACCCAATAGCCCATGGAGTTGGTGAGGTTTTCCCATTCGCGGGTGTATTTCATGACCTCGCGGCGGCAAGCGTCGTTGTATTCCTTAACGGTGATTTTCTTGCCGATGTCTTCTTTTGTGATGCCCAGACTCTTCTCCACGCCGAGCTCCACGGGGAGGCCGTGGGTGTCCCATCCGGCTTTGCGCTTTACGTGGAAGCCCTTCATGGTCTTGAAGCGGCAGAATATGTCTTTGATGGTGCGGGCCATTACGTGGTGGATGCCCGGCATGCCGTTGGCCGAGGGCGGACCCTCATAAAAGACGAAAGTCGGGCAGCCTTCGCGCACTGCCATGCTCTGCTCGAAAAGGCCGGCCTGGTTCCAGCGGCTCAGCATCTCTTTATTGATGTCCGAGAGATTGAAAGACGTATATTCGGGAAATTTTTTCATATTCAAATAGATTTTCGCGCGCAAATTTACAAAAAAACTGCCACATGGACAAAATTTTATTAACTTTGCATCCTCAAACTATCATTACAAATAAGAAACGATGAAAAAAGCCGGACTTGTCGGCGGCATGGGGCCGCAATCCACCGTGCCATATTATATGGGAGTGGTCTACGGGGTGAATGAGCGCACCCGTCCTGACTTTTTCCCTAACGTGGCGATTGAGAGCATAAATGTCTTTGAAGTGCTTGATTTCTGCGCCCGTGAGGATTACGAGGGCATGACCGCCCACCTTCTCAAAGCCATCACCGCCCTGGCGCGTAGCGGAGCTGATTTTGCCGCCCTTACGGCCAACACCGCCCACATCGTCTTTGACCGCCTGCAACCCTTGTCGCCCATCCCGCTGATAAGCATTGTCGAAGCCACAAGCGACGAAGCCGTGCGCCGTGGATACCGGAAAGTGGCACTTCTCGGCACAGTCTTCACATCCACAAAAGATTTCTACAAGACGCCCTTTGAGCGCAAAGGGATACACGTGATCGTGCCCGATAAGGATGACATAGCCCTTATTGACAAGCGCATCACAGCAGAGCTTGAATACGGCGTGGTGAAAGAAGAAACGCTTGCCGAATTTCAAAAGATAATCTCCCGGTTGGGCGAGGAGCAAGGCGCCGAGGCCGTGATTTTGGGATGCACGGAATTGCCGTTGCTCCTCAATGACTCTAACAGTCCCCTGCCGGTGCTCGATACCGTGGCCATCCACACCCGGGCGATCATCGACGAGATATTATCGTGATTCAAATCCTATAATAGAAATATGTATATCTTCGATTTTGACGGCACGCTGATGGACACCTCCGCCGTGATCCTCGCCACCATAAAAGCCACCATCGAGCAGATGCACCTGCCCGAGCGCACCGATGAGCAGTGTCGGTCGATAATCGGCATCCGCACCGATGAGGCAGCCCGATATCTCTACCCCGAGCTTGAGGTCTCGAACGAAGACTTTGCCCGCAACTTTCGCGCCAATTACCTCAAAATAAAAGCCACAACCCGCGAGCACCCCTATCCCGGAGTGCTTGACACCCTCTCCGAGCTGCGCCGGAGAGGCCAAAAGCTGGCCATAGCCTCAAGCCGGCGCGAAGATTCGCTCCACGATTACCTGCGAGAGCTTGGCATAGACTCATGGTTTGCGGTCGTGGTCGGTGCCGAAAGCGTGAAGCACGGCAAGCCCGACCCCGAGCCGGTGCTGCAGATACTCCAGAGGCTGCAATGCCCCGGGGAGCAGGCGCTGGTGGTTGGAGATGCCAACGTAGACATCGAGATGGGCAACAGGGCCGGGTGCCTGACCTGTGCCGTGACCTACGGCAACGGCTCCGAAGCCGCCCTGCGCGCCGCACGTCCGAATTTCATCATCAGCAACTTCCCGGAAATTCTCAACATCAATCCGGCCCTATGACCGCCTCGACCCCTCAACCCTCCGTTGCCTCGCGCCGGCAGGTACTTGTTGCCTGGCTGGGTCTGATTTTTGCCGTGGCAGTGACCGTAATGACGCTGCACCGCTACGTGCGCGATGCCGACGAGGCCTATCAGATGCTCAACGCCCAAGACTGGCGCAACGCCCCCTTTGCCCCCCTTTCGGCCTATATCGGACACCTCTGGGGGGCGGTTTTCGGGTTCGGGTGGGTGCAGATGCGTGTGCTCTCGATGATTCTCAACCTCGCCACAATAGGTTTCGGCGGTTATTTCTGCTACCGCATAGTGCGCAACCTGCCGCGGGCTATCTGGCTCACAGCCGGAGCCGTTGTGCTCTATGCACTGACCAACGACCACGAGCAGAAATACGATTGGGACACTTTTGCCACGCTCAGCGCCACCGCCGTGGCCGTTTTGCTCCTTTGCTACGGCCGGCGTCCGCGGCTATGGCTCATGGCCGTGACCGGAGTCACCGTGGCTGCCGGCATCATGATGCGCATGCCCTCGGCAGCGATTTTCTTCGTGCCGGTGGTGGCTATCTTTCTGTATAAAAACGACACCGGAGTGAGCCGATGGGCGGCACTTGGGGTGTACGTAACGGCGGTGGCCGCAGGATTGCTTATAATGATATGTGCGCTTTACGGCACTCCGGCCCGACTTATAGCAACATTCAAAGCTAATGCAATCGCAGCCCACTCCTCGGCCTATCTCGTGCAGATTTTTCTCCATTCCTCGCGCATCATCACAGAGTATGTAGTGCTGCTTGCAGCGGCTTTTTTCGTGATATACAAGTGCCGGAACCTCCGCGGCGACACGGCCCTCGGGCTGGGGGGCGTGATGATCGTGGTGCTTCTCTTTGCAAGCTATGTGGTGCGCTACACTTCCGGTCTTTATGATTACCCCTATACGGGGCTCATGATCTATACCCTCATGTTTGGTATATTCCTAAACTACAAGAGTTTACGCTCGGGGATGGCTCCGGATATGTTCATACTCCTGATTTCGGGAGTGGCCGTGGTGGTTGGGAGCAATTGCGGGTTTAACCGAATGATTGTCTACCCCTTCATGCCCATCGTGGCCGGCTATATTCTGACCTGTTGGCCCCTATGGGCTCGTAAAGCCCAAGGGATTTGCTTTGCCGGATTCACCATAGCGATGCTGATGTTGCCGGTTGCTAATCTCAGGGTATTCTTTGAGGTGAATTATAACTTTGCCGCCGTCGAATACGATGGTGGAAAGACCAGGGGAGCGTATTTTGACAGGACGGATGTGAGGTGGTTTGACGAGGTGGTTCCGGTGATAGAACACTATAAGAATCTTCCCGGTTATCAGGTGAATGTGATGTCGGAATACGTGGACGGCTTTCTTGTAGAATTCCTCACCGACACCCGTAACCCCATCACGCGCCACGACTGGAGATTCGGCCTTCGCGAAGACGACCCCGAGACCGTGGAGCGGTTTATCGACCAGATGAACGCTGCGCCCTCGCCGGCAGCCCTGGTTGTGGTGCTCTCTCCGGCTTACGACGGAAAATGGAGCACGCGCGACTTCACCGCCCTCGACACTCTCTTCACCCTCACCGATAGCGGTGCCCACTACAGGGTGTACACCAAGCCATAACCACTCCATCGCCAATCCCATTCATTACCCACTGCGAGCCGCCGTAGGCCTCCCAGTCAGGGGAACGGACGCACCATGGTGCGTCCCTACAAATGACTCGAAATAATGATGATACGGAGCAGAAATCCCACTTCCGGGTGCGGAGGTGGGATTTCTGTGTTGGCGAGAGGGGGATTAGTAGATGATTTTTGAGGTGCGGGTGCCTTGTTGACGGATATATAGGTGGCCGGGGGCGGGGTGCTCCACTGGGAGGCCCTGGAGGTTGTAGTAGCGCACCGGTCCTTGCTCGGGAGCATCGGTGATGACGTCTTCAATGCCGGCTGCCAGACCGCGGGTGATGACCACGTAGCAGTTGGCCGGGAGGGTCACCTTGCCCGTAGCCGGATTAAACGTGGGCTCGGAGCCGTAGCTCTTGGATGAGATCTCGTAGTCTGAGGCGGCGGTAGATCCAAAGCGCACACCTGAGACGGTGAGGTCGGTGGTCAGGGGGTTGATCACGCAGATAAGCTCTTTGTTGGCGGTGGAGGCGTAGATTGTGCGACCGGCGCCCCAATTGTTAGTGCCGCAATTCATTGAGAATGTTGCCGTTTGGGCGAAGAGGTCGGGATTGGCGCGACGGATGCCGATGAGCTCCGAATAGCTGTCATAGAGACCGCGACGGGCCGGCTGGTTGTAGTAGCTCCAATAGACGGGCTTGGGGTCGGTGTTGTTAGAGCCGTCGGCGTTTTTGGTGCTCGTGGCATTGCCCAGCTCGCCAAATTGCCAGATCATGTGGGCGCCCGGGGCCAGAATCATCTGTGCGGCCAGGGAGCCAAGGCGCTGGAGCTGAACGTTGAGGCTGCGCTTGACAACGTCGGTGCCGTATTGCTTCTGCTTATAGGCCACACGCTGCTCGTCGTGGCTCTCGGCATAGCTGACAGTAGAGCCCCATGTGCGACTGTCGGAGGGGGCGTAGAAGCGGTTGCAATTAGAGTCGCTCTGATATCCCATGGCAAACTGGCACGCCTGCTCGTTGATGTTGGCCCAGTTGAGCTGGCCGTTGGCAGCCATCTGGTTTTCCTCCTGGGCGCCGGCGAGGTTTTCGTTGATAGAGTAAGAGTTGGGGTTGATGGCCTTCATCACCTCAGTGAGGGCCTTCATGCGAGCCACACGCGAGGCATTGTATTTGTTAGTGTTGGCCTCTGAGGCGTTGCCGCCGTAGCTCTCATTGTCGCCCAGACCCTTTACGAGGTCAAAGCGGAAACCGTCGACCTTGTAGGCCGTCATCCAGTAGCGGATCATATCTTCCCACTGCTTCTGCACCAGGAGGTTGTCTTGATTCCAGTCGTTGAGGACGCTGTAGGCGTGAGGGGCGGTGGCGTTGTAGAAGGGATTGCTGCCCGAGGGATACATCTGATACCAGGGATGCAGGCCGTCGCTCTGATTGAAGACCACGTCGAGGATCACGGCGATGCCCTCCTGGTGGCAGCGGTCGATGAAGTTGCGATAGTCGTCCGGGCTGCCGTAGGCTTTGTCGGGAGCGAAATAGAAGTTGGTATTATAGCCCCATGAGTTGTTGCCGTTGAATTCCTGTACGGGCATGAGCTCGATGGCGTTGATGCCGAGGGCTTTGAGGTAGTCAAGATGCTCAAGGGCGGAGTTGAGGGTGCCGTCGCCGTAGGCCTTGCCTTCCGTGCCGGAGAAGTCGCGGACGAGCAACTCGTAGATGATAAGGTCTTGCTGGGCAGGGCCTTGGAAGTTCTTGACTTTCCAGTCGTATTTGTCGCGGTTGCCCTTATAGACGGCGAGCATGACGTTGCCGGTGACCTCGGCGGGGTAGGGGATGAGGCCCGGGTAGGTGCCGTCGCTGAGCCATTTATCACTATAAGGGTCGAGCACCAGACGGGCGTAGGGGTCGCCCACGCTCAGGGTGTTGTCCACCAGGTAATAGTAAGGATATTCCGTGTCAGGGTCAAGACCCGAGACGGTGGTCCAGAAATAACGCACACCGTTGACCTCCGTGTAGTCCATCACCTGGGCGTTGGTGGCTTTGTAGCCGTTCCATGAGCCGATAAGCATCACAGAGTTCTTGCCCGGGGCAGCAAAGCAGAAGGTGACAGAGCCAGAGGCATCGGCCACGGCTCCCTGCTGTGGGGTGCCGGCGGGGTAGGGTTTGGCCACAGACGCGCGGGGATAGCAGAGGGAGATGCTTTCGGTTTTGGTCTCCGTGGCGGTAGTGGCAGTGGCCGTAACGGTGCTTTCGTCGCCGGGATTAAAGGTGACCTGTGCGTTGGCCTCGGTGCCGGTGGTTTTTGCCACCTGCTTGCCGTCGACAGCGATGGTGATCGTGGCCGTGGCCGTGGTCTTGGCTGAGAAATTCACGGTGGCATCAGATGCGGAGAGGACGGCAGGGGCGTCGGAGGTGAATTCCATCTGGAAGCCGGCGGGAAGGACGTCAACAAAGATGTCGCCGCCCATGGCTGTCTTGCCCTCCTTGCTGCCGTCGGCCGTGCGGAATACGAATGCCAGCTTCTTGACCACGTCAGAGGCCTTCAGGCCATAGTATTCGGCCAGAGTGCCGATGTTGAGGGTGTAGGTGTTTGGAGCGACGTATGTGAGTTTGTACTTGGCCGTATTCGTGAGCCAGGCCGGAGCGTAGGCCCACTCAGAGCTGCCTTCAAGGATTACGCCCGTGTGGGCATAAACGGCCGTAGAGGCGGGGAGGCCCATCAGGCCCTGGTTGCCTCGGTTGGCATAAAAAGTGACGACCACGTCCTTGCTGTCTTGCTGCAAAGGCGCGGGGGAGCACTCCACGACGCTCTGCCCTCTTGCCGGCACAGCCATCATCACTGCGCCCAGCAGAGCCAAAATCGAAAAGTAAAGATTCCGCATGGTATGAAAAGTTTAGGTATTATAAAGGGATTTAGTTGAAAGTCAGATAAATAGCACGCGCACAGACCGACGTCTCCGCAACCGGCCGGCGAGTATAAATCAAACGCTTAGAGAGGGGGGATTGTTCGCGAGGTTCGGACGGTGGGGAAATGAAAAGGACTGTCGGGGGCGAGGAGCCTCCGACAGTCCGGTGGTGAGGTGCGCATGAAGGGACTCGAACCCCCACGACATAAAGTCATTAGATCCTAAGTCTAACGCGGCTGCCAATTACGCCACATGCGCGTGAATCTGAGCGCAAAGTTACGCTTTTTTTCTTACTTCACAAAATTTCGGCTCAAAATCATGGATTTTACCCTCGATTTTGAGCCGATTTTGAGCCGGAAGGGGGTCATTTCACGCTGAATGCGTAGATGATGGTGCGGTGGTAGGGCTTGTCGGGCGTGAGGGCCTGAGAGGGGAACTCGGGGCGGTTGGGGGCATCGGGAAAGCCCTGACACTCAATGGCTACGGCGTCGTAGTCATGATATTCATGGCCGTCGGGCCCCAGGGGCGACCCGGTGAGCCAGTTGCCCGTGTAGAGCTGCATGCCGGGCTGGTCTGTGAAGATCGAGAGCACACGGCCGCTGCGGGGCGAGGAGAGCACGGCGGCCGGGGAGACCACCCCGGGAGCGTAGCCGTCGATGGCGAAGCAGTGGTCGTAGCCCTTCCCGTCTTTGAGCGGACCGAAATCCTCGTTGATGCGGCTGCCCAGAGTGCGCGGAGCGAGAAAATCCATGGGCGTGCCGGCAACAGGGGCAAGAGCGCCGGTGGGGAGGAGGGTGGAGTCGGTGGCCACATAGCGGGAGGCGAAGAGGCGGAGCTCATGGTCAAGGGCGCAGCCGGCTGTGGCGCCGTCGAGGTTGAAGTAGGTATGGTTGGTGAGGTTGATGACGGTGGGGCCGTCGGAGGTGGCCCGATATTCGATCTGCAGGCGTCCATCGTCGCTGAAATTGTAGAGCACTTCGGCGCGGACCTCGGCGGGGTAATTCTCATCGCCGTCGGGGCTGACGAGGGAGAAGCGCACCACGTTGTCGCCGATGCTCTCGGCCTCCCAGATCTTATTCTGGAAGCCGGAGGGGCCGCCGTGGAGGTGGTGGGGACCGCAGTTTACGGCAAGCTGATAGTGGCCATCCTCGACGGTGAGGCGCCCGAAACCGATGCGGTTGGCATAGCGTCCGGGAGTCTTGCCGAAGCAGGGGCCATCGGCCAGATAGTCGGCAAGGTTGCCGTAGGTCATGGCCACGTTGTCCATGTTTCCATCCTTGTCAGGGACGGAGACCGAGACGATGCCGGCCCCCAGGGATGAGAGCACGACCTGAGCGCCGGATGCGTTGGTGATTGTAAAGAGGGCTATGGAGCCAAAGGGGAGATGTACGGTTTTAGCTGTAATCATGGCGGAGGGTTCAAGATAAGACTCCGGCCCCGGATCTGATGAGCTGCCGGGGCCGGGAGGTGATGAGTAATGGAGATCAGTCGCCCATGGTGCGCAGAAGCTCGTCGTTGTCGCGTGAGCGCTCCATGCGGTCTTTAATAAATTCCATGGCCTCGATGGAGTTGCGGTCAGAGAGGAAACGGCGCAGGATCCACATGCGGTTGAGGGTCTCAGGGCGCAGGAGCAGGTCGTCGCGGCGGGTGCTTGACTGTGTGATGTCGACGGCCGGGAAGATGCGCTTGTTGGAGAGCTTGCGGTCGAGCTGGAGCTCCATGTTGCCCGTGCCTTTGAATTCCTCGAAGATGACCTCGTCCATCTTTGAGCTCGTCTCGGTCAGAGCCGTGGCGATGATGGTGAGCGAGCCGCCTCCCTCGATGTTTCGGGCCGCGCCGAAGAAGCGTTTGGGCTTCTGCAGGGCGTTAGCGTCGACACCGCCGGAGAGGATTTTGCCCGAGGCCGGGGCCACGGTGTTGTAGGCTCGCGCCAGGCGAGTGATGGAGTCAAGGAGAATGACCACGTCGTGGCCGCATTCCACCATGCGTTTGGCCTTGTCCAAGACGATGGATGCAATCTTCACGTGGCGCTCGGCAGGCTCGTCGAAAGTCGAGGCGATGACCTCGGCGTTGACGCTGCGGATCATGTCGGTGACCTCCTCGGGGCGCTCGTCGATGAGGAGAATCATGATGTAGGTCTCGGGGTGGTTTTCGGCGATGGCGTTGGCTATGTCCTTGAGCAGGATGGTTTTACCCGTTTTGGGAGGAGCCACGATCAAGCCGCGCTGGCCCTTGCCGATGGGGGAGAACATGTCGACGATGCGGGTGGAGATGTTGCAGGTGCGACCTGAGGTGAGGTCAAATTTCTCGTCGGGGAAGAGGGGGGTGAGATGCTCGAATGTCTCGCGGTCGCGAATGAATTCCGGCGAACGCCCGTTGACGCGCATCACGGAGGTCAGGGGGTAATATTTCTCACCCTCGCGAGCGGGACGGATGGCGCATTCCACCACGTCGCCGGGGCGCAGGGCGTATTGCTTGATCTGCTGCTGGGTGACAAGGATATCGTCGGGCGAAGGCAGGTAGTTGTAATCGCTCGAGCGCAGGAATCCGTGGCCCTCAGGCATCACCTCCAGCACGCCGCAGCTCTCGATGAAATTGTCGAAATTGTATTGCGGCTGCATCTCGGGCTGGAATTGCTGGCGGTTCTTGCGGTTTTTCTTGCCCGAGCCGGGAGGATTCTGCACTTGCTGGCCCGGTTCGGCCAGAACGATGGGCATGGCCTGTTTGGGTTGCTGGGGCTGGGGCTGCTGGTGCTGTTTCTGTTGTTTGGGCTGCTGGCCGGGTTGGCGGGAATCCTGGGGCTGCTTGGGTTGCTGCTGCTCAAGGGCTGCCTGGCGGCGGGCATCTTCCTCGCGCTCCTCCTTAGAGCGGGGAGTGAATTTTCTGCCCTCGGCGCGGGGGAAGAACGACCCGAAGTCGCCACCCGGGTGGCTGTTCTCGCGGGTGTGGTTGGCCGGCTTCTCTTCCGGGGAAGGCTCTGGCAGCTCGGCCGGTTTTTCGGCCTGAGGGTCAGTAGATTGGGCGGTAGCTTCCGCCTCTTCGGCTTGCTGACGGCTTTTGCGCTTCTTGCGGCCCTCGCCGGCTGGAGCTGCATCAACCGCTGCATCAACCGCCTCGGGCAGGTTAGAGGGCAGAGGAGTATCGGCAGGCGCTTCTGCAACCTGGAGAGCGGGTTCTGCCGGGGTGGAGACGGCTACGGGGAGGTCCTCGGCTGTTGCCTTTTCAGACACTGAGGCGGAGGCAACAGCAGCCGGGGCGACCTCAGCAGCGGCCTGCAGTTCGGATTTCTTCTTGCGACCGCGGCGCTTGGGCTCGGCAGCCTCACCGGCGGCAGGTGCACCTTCCGCGGTCTCAGCTGACTTGGGAGTCTCGGCTGTTTTTGGCGCTTCGGTGGGTTTGGATGCCTCTGCGGGTTTGGATGCCTCTGCGGGTTTTGGAGCGTCGGCGTTTGCCTTTTTGCGACCTCGGCGCTTAGCCGGGGTCTCGGCAGCAGAGTCGGGCGACTGAGCGGGAGCACCCTCGGCGCCCTCGGCTTTGTCCTTCTTCTTGGCGGTATTTTTGCGCTGACGTTTCTTGGGCTCAACCAGATTGGCGGAGGTTGTGGTCATAGCCTGGTCGGCCTGAGCGTTCAGGATGCGGAAGATGAGGTCTTCGCGCTTGGAGAGGTCAGGCTTTTTCATTCCGAGCTCATCAGCGACTGCTTTGAGGCGCTGATCGTCCATTTCTTGGAGTTCGTGGATGTGATAGTACATATTAGGTATCAAATCGCACCGCAAGGCCGGCATCGGCCTGAAAAAGCGGTAGCGTAAATCTTAAAAATGAAAATACAAGGGGGAGAAGCCCGAAAAGCGAGGGGGGAAGTAAGGTCAGAAAAAACAGTTGAAACCCCGCTTGGGCAAAATTTTATGCAAAGATACATACAATTTCTAAATTAACAAAAAAATCCCTCCAAAAGTTCGTGCCGATGCGCCACGCAGCCAAATTCAGAAACTTTTCGTAAATTTGCGGTATGATATGTTTTGTTCTTTATTTGCACTATGAAATATCTTGTTGTCTTTTTGCTTATGATAATCCCGTTTGCCTCCCGAGCAGCGGAAAGTCCCGATTCAATTAATGTATCGGGTGAAGAGATAATTAAGTCAGAAGGGTCAGACAGGTCAGACAAGTCAGACAGGTCCGACAATTCAGACAATTCAGACAAGAAAGGAAGTGAGGAATGAAAGGATTTCTGCCAAAAGCCGGAGGTTATCGCAAACTTCGGGTTTTTAAAATGTCTGAGGCGGTCTGCGACCTTACAGCTATCTTCGTAAAACGCTTTATCCTCGCAAAAAGCCGCACCCGCGACCAAATGGAGCAGGCTGCTCGCTCCGGCAAACAAAACATAGCCGAAGGTAGCGCTGCATCAGCCACATCAAAAGAAACTGAGATTAAACTAACCAACGTTGCTAAGGCATCGCTCGAAGAGCTAATGCTTGATTATGAAGATTATCTGCGCCAAAACTTACTGCCCCGATGGGATAAGGATTCTCCACGAGTGGCAAGGCTGCGAGAATATCTAAAATCGCAGAGTTTTGATTTTTCACCGACAGAATACGCCGAGAAATATAGTGCTGAAGAATTTTGCAACCTAATGATAACCTTGATAAATCAGACAACCTTTATGCTTGCTCGGCTCATCGAGAAGCAACAAGAGCAATTTCTTAAATCCGGAGGTATCAAAGAGCAAATGTATAAAGCCCGCGTCAATTTCAGAAACAACAGCCAATGAGCATAACCGGCCGGATATTTATCTCGGAAGCCGTCGCTGTGAGGCGTTCAATCAGTTCTTTTTTCTGCTCTGCGGTCAAAGTACCGCTCTCAATTGATATGTAAGGTATAATAATCGTCTTTAGTCATTTTGTAAAAATGCTCAGTACGCTTATCACCGAGCGGTGAAACAATATCGGGGTTCGTATGATGAAATCTAAAACCACTCTTTTCGCAAACACGCTTCGATTTTAGATTTCCTTCATAATATCCGCACCAAACGGCACTGAGTTCTAATTCGTTGAAACATCTCGCAAGAATAGCTTTGACAGCCTCAGGCACCAGACCTTGCCCCCAATAAGGTTTGCCAATCCAATAACCTATCTCAGCTTCTTGTTGCTCCATGTCAGCTGTGTGCAAACTATTTGCAAACATTATTCCGCAACATCCGACGGGTTCATCAGTTTCTTTCAAAACAATAGCATAAGTCTCCGGAGCAGAGAAAACGGTACGGATAATTTCAAGGCTATTTTCAACTGAAGTATGCACAGTCCAAC
>CAZNRK010000001.1:0-119319 GCA_964575435.1 uncultured Bacteroides sp. | reverse complement strand
CGGCGGGGAAGCAGATCTCGTTGGTGGTGGGGTTGTAGTAGGCGTTGACGGTCTGAGGGGTCATGTACCAGCGATCTTTGTCGACGGGCTTGCCGTAGTCAGCGAGGTTGAAGTCGTTGTTGAATTTGATGGCAGCCTGGATGTTTTCCCAATAAGATTTCTCGGGGTCGATTGTGAGAGCGGAATAATCGCGCCACTTGTCGGGATAACCGATCTTTACGTGGAAATTGTCGAGCTTCTCGTGGGCGCGCATCTTGGTGGTGTCGCTCATCCAAGTGAGGGAGTCGATGTGCTGGCCCAGAGCAACCTGAAGGTTCTTGACCAGGGTGAGCATTTTCTCTTTAGACGAAGCGGGGAAATATTTCTCAACGTAGAGCTGGCCGAGGGCCTCGCCGAGCATACCGTTAGGCACGGCTGAAGCGCGTTTCCAACGCGGACGGGGCTCCTGCACGCCGGAGATTACCTTAGAGAGCTCAAATTCGGCGTTGAAGAAGTCATCGCTGAGGTAAGGGGCAGCGGAAGAGATATACTGAGTGGTGAGATAGTCGCGGATTTCCTGTTCGGAGGAGGATGCAATCAGCTTATCGACGGCTGCGAGGAAGGCAGGCTGGCCCACAACGAGAGTGTCGATTTTGTCGATGCCCTGGGCCTTGAAATATTCGGCAAGGCGGATATTGGGATATGAAGCGACCAGGTCAGACATTGCAGTGGGGTTATAGTTGGCCATGGGATCGCGCAAAGCCTCGCGTGTGGAGGATGCCTGAGCCAGAGCAGTCTCGATTTTCAGCGAGTTGGCAGCCATTGTAGCGGCATCTTCGGGGGTGAAGCCAGCGAGCTCGGAGATTTTGGTGAGGTATTGGGTGTATGCATCGCGCACTTTCTTTTCATCGTCGCCGTCAACGATGTAATAGTCACGGTCGCTGAGGCCGAGGCCACCCTGCATGAGATACATGGTGTTGACGTCAGCGTTGAGCATGTCAGCCTCGACACCGGTATCGAAGAATCCGCTTGCTCCGGGCATTGTGGCCAGAACAGGGAACATAGACTGCTTGTCGAGGGCGGCGATGACTTTGAGGTCGGCTTGCAGGGGGGCGTTGCCCTGATTGTTAAGGGTCACGGAGTCCATGCCTTGAGCATAGAGGTCGGCAATTTTCTGAGCGTTGGGGCTTGAAGTGCGGTCAAGGCCGTTGATCAGATCCATGATCTGCTGACGGTTGAGCTCGCCAAGGGCGTCGAAAGTGCCATAACGGGAATATTCGGCAGTGAGGGGGTGGGCTTTCATCCATCCGCCACATGCGTAGTCGTAGAAATCCGCGCCGGGGGCCACGGTTTCGTCAAGGTTGGCGCGGTCGATGCCGGTGGGCTGTTTGTTGTCCGCGCAGTTGGTGAGTGTAAGCATAAGAGCGAGTCCGATGCAAGATGCGTAGCGCATAATTAATAATGTTAGTTTATATATTGTTTATTTGTGATGTGCGATTGGAAGATTATATTGGGATGAAGCTAATTCTGGAGAGCATCAAAGTCCATCTGTGCGAGCTCCCATATGCTCATGGCATTTTCGAGGTCTTTTTGGGCTTGGGCGTGAGCGGCAAAAAGCTCCGGTGAACTCTCTCCAGAGGAGAACTTCGCCTCAATGTCGGCGAGGGCTTGCTCCTTTGCGGCGACGTCGGCCTCAGCATCCTCAACTTTTTTGCGAGCACGCTTTACAAGCTTTTCGTGCTGGCGCTGCTCGGCGTAAGACAATTTTGATTCCGGCACAGGGGCGGGTTCCGGCTCGGAAGCCTTGACCTTAGAGGGTTTAGGGTCTTTTGTGGCAGGCCGGGCGGCCATCTCAAGCTCGCGCAGGGAGTTGATCTTCTTGGTTTCGAGGAAATCGTAGATACCGCCGAGGTGCTCGCGCACCTTGCCGTCGCCAAACTCGTAGACTTTATCAACCAGGCCGTCGAGAAACTGGCGGTCATGGCTGACGACGATGAGCGTGCCGTCAAAATCAACGAGTGCCTGCTTGAGGATATCTTTGGTGCGCATGTCCAGGTGGTTGGTGGGCTCGTCAAGGATGAGGAGATTGACAGGCTCAAGAAGCAGTTTGATCATTGCCAGACGCGTCTTTTCGCCACCGGAAAGCACTTTCACCTTCTTATCCGAGGCTTCGCCACCAAACATGAAGGCACCGAGCAGGTCGCGGATTTTCAGACGGATATCACCCACAGCCACGCGGTCGATAGTGTCGAAAACGGTGATCTCTCCATCAAGCATCTGAGCCTGATTCTGAGCGAAATAGCCTATCTGGACGTTGTGGCCGATCTTTAGGGATCCGTCGAAGGGAATCTCGCCCATGATGCACTTGACAAGGGTGGACTTGCCCTGGCCGTTCTTGCCCACAAAGGCTACTTTCTCGCCTCTCTTTATGGTAAAGGTGGCATCAGAGAAGACAAGGTGAGAGCCATAGCTCTTCCCCACCCCGTCGGCAATTATCGGATAATCGCCCGAGCGCTGAGCCGGGGGAAATTTCAGGCTGAGGCGGGAATTGTCGACCTCGTCGACCTCTATTCGCTCAATTTTAGCCAACTGCTTCATGCGGCTTTGCACCTGCACGGCCTTGGTGGCTTTGTAGCGGAAGCGCTCGATGAAGTCTTCGGTGTCTTTGATCTGCTTTTGCTGGTTGGCGTAGGCTCGCATCTGCTGCTCGATGCGCTCGGCGCGAAGCTCCACGAATTTCGAATAGTTAACGTTGTAATCGTAAATCTTTCCGAGCGAGATTTCGATGGTGCGGTTAGTGACGTTATCGATGAAAGCACGGTCGTGGCTAACAAGGACAACGGCCTTGGCCTTAGTGATGAGGAAATTCTCGAGCCATTGGATCGACTCGATGTCAAGGTGGTTGGTGGGCTCGTCAAGAAGGAGCACATCAGGCCGCATAAGTAGAATTTTGGCCAGCTCGATGCGCATGCGCCAGCCGCCTGAAAATTCAGCTGTGGGACGGGCAAAATCGTTGCGCTCGAAGCCCAGACCGATGAGCGTCTTTTCAATCTCGGCATCGCAATTGTCGGCGTTGGAGAAGGCGAGCTTGTCGTTTAGCTCAGTGAGATGCTCGATGAGCTTGGCGTAGCTTTCTGATTCATAATCGGTGCGAGAGGCAAGCTCGGCTGTGGCCGTGTCGATTTGCGCTTTGAGCTCGTCGAGATGGGAAAACACCTTGCGCACCTCATCAACCACCGAAAGGGTGTCCGTAAGCACCATTTGCTGCGGAAGATAGCCAATGGTCACGCCTTGGGGCACGGCCACGGAGCCTGATGTGGGCTGCTGGAGGCCGGCGATGATTTTGAGCATGGTGGATTTCCCCGCGCCGTTCTTGCCCACGAGGGCAATTTTGTCGCGAGGATTAATGACGTAGCTGATGTTGTCGAAAAGCGACTTAGCGCTGAACTCTACAGACAGATTATTGACAGAAACCATTTATCTTTTTCTTCGACGGGTTTTGATGACACGGCGGTCGGTGATGATGAAATCGACAGGCGCGTCGTGGGATTCGGCATCGATGTGGTCTACGATCTGGAAATCGTAGGCGATGCCTATGCGTGTGGCTTTTGTGCGAGCGAGGAGGCGGTCGTAATATCCCTTGCCACGGCCCACGCGGTTGCCGGAGGCGTCATAAGCCACGGCGGGGACCACGATGAGCTCGATGTCGTTGATGTCGGCCGTTTCGTCGCCCTGAGGCTCCTCGATATGGAAGGCGCCCATGCGCAGAGAGGTGCGGTCGTAAGGGAGGATGTCGAGGTTGACACCGTTGACTCTTGGGAGGAAAAACTTCTTGCGCGAGGCCCAGCGGTCGATAAAAGAGTGGGTGCTGAGCTCGTCGGGCAGGGAGTGGTACATCAGGATATTTTCAGCCATCAAAAAGGCTGCATGGGAGGCAAGCTGCTCAAATGCACGCTCCGCGGCCAGAATCTTTTCTTCGGCCGAGAGCAGGGATTTATGGGCACGGATGCGCAGGCGTATGTCTTCTTTGTTCATTTTTGGAGAGAGGTTAAGAGAGGGGTTAATTAGGAGTAAGGATAGGCTGAGGAGAGCGGCGGAGGGCCTCCTCGACGGCTTTGTCGGAGCGGTTCACCACTTCGTAATAGCCGGAGGTGCCGAGCAGGTCGCGCGCTATCAGGGCCTTTATCTGAGTAACAATAAGGGAGGAGGAAAGGTTGATGTAATACCAGCGGGCGGGGACGCCGTTGAGCGAAGCATACCTCACGAATGCGCTCAGGAGCTCATCGTTGGAAGGTAGGCGCTTGAGCAGCTGGTCAACGGTGGTTGCCTCCCGGAGCTGGGCGCGGTTGAGGTCGGTGTATTCGTAAGCGAATTTAGAGAGGAGGCGGTTGTTGACCACATTTATATAATAAGATGTGAGGCCGGTGGTGTCGTTGGGCACGAAACGGTCAGGGATAATGCCGCCTCCGCCAAAGACCTCGCGGCCGCCTACGGTGCGGAAGAGCAAGTCGCGATTCACCTTCACGGAGTCTTCGCTCAAGAGCTCGCCGTCGAGGTAGCGATTGTAGAGCTCGCTATCATAGTCGGTGATTGCGCCGGGGGTATAATTTTTCTGAATAGAGCGGCCGGAGGGAGTGTAGTATCTCTGCACGGTGAGGCGCACTTGGGAGGAATCGGGCAGTGTGATGGGGCTTTGCACCAGACCCTTACCGAATGAGCGGCGGCCCACGATCCATCCCCGGTCGTTGTCCTGGATGGCTCCGGAGAAGATCTCGCTCGAGCTTGCAGAATATTCATCGATAATGACCGAGAGGCCGGCTTGGGGGAAGAGGCCCGAACCGTCGGCGTAGATGCTACGGTCTGAGAATTCGTCGCGACCTTTGAGCGAGACGATAAGGTCGCCCCGGCGGAGGAATTCGTTGGCCATCAGGACGGCAGGCTCCATGTAGCCGCCGGTGTTGCCACGCAGGTCGATGACGAAATTCTCAGCGCCCTGGGCCTGGAGGCGGGAGAGGGTCTGGAGGAACTGATCGTAGGTGGTGCGGGCGAATTTTTTCACTTTGACGTAACCCGTGGAGGGATCGAGCATGTAGGCTGACTCGATTACGATGTCGGGGACATTGCCGCGGATGATGGGCACGTCAAGGAGGTTTTTCTCTCCGGTGCGCTTTACGGAAAGCACGACATTCGATCCCTCCTCGCCGCGGAGCATGTTGAGGATCTCACGGTCGGAGAGGCGCTTGCCGGCAATAGTCTGCCCGTCGACTTTGATGATCTTGTCGCCTGCGCGCAGGCCTGACTCTTCAGCCGGGCCGCCGGCAAGGATTTCAACTACAAGAATCGTGTCGGAATGCACCTCGAATTGCACGCCTATGCCCGAGAACGAGCCTTCGAGGTCGCTCTCTGTGAGCTGAAGGTCTTTGGCGGGAATGTAGGATGAATGAGGGTCAAGATTTTCCAGGAGAGCCGGGAGGGTCATCTCCACGAGCGAGTCAAGGTCAACCTCGTCGACATATTCCTGCTGAATGAGGCGAAGCACCCGTTGGAGCTTCTCGACAGCCGGGGGCATATCCGTCACTTTGGTTAGGAAGCTGCCAAACCAAATGCCCACGCCCAAAACCAGGGCGAAAGCAAGGGGCAACCAATATTTCTGTTTCATAAGAGTCTAAAAAAATCTGATATAAACCTACATCTTGAAGCGACTGATGCGAGGGAGCAAGAGAAAGTCAATCGTTGATACACTCAATATGGACACATTCCACACCGGCACGCTCGAGGAGCTCGACTCCGGCGGTGATGCGATACAGCTCATTGAAAACCACCCTCTTGATTCCGGCTTGAATGATGAGCTTCGCACACTCAAGGCAGGGCGAGGCGGTAACGTAAAGCGTGGCGCCGTCGCTGGAATTATTGCTTCGGGCCACTTTTGTGATGGCATTGGCTTCGGCGTGGAGCACGTAAGGCTTAGTGACTCCCGAAGAGTCTTCGCAGACATTTTCAAAGCCCGAAGGAGTGCCGTTATAGCCGTCTGAGATTATCATTTTATCCTTAACGATGATAGCCCCCACTTTGCGCCTGGTGCAGTAGCTGTTTTCAGCCCAGATGCGGGTCATGCGCAAGTATCGGCAATCGAGAGTGGATTGTTTCTCTTGAGTATCGTTCATTCTTCTTCTTTTAATCTGCAAATTTACGCATTTTTTTGCGAAACGGCAAATTGATTTGTTTAAAAAGGGCAAAAGAAGAGGGGAAACTCTCACGAGCTCCCCCAGATCCATTCATCACATTATTAAAAATGGTATAAAACCATGTCCATATTCAATTTAGTAACGGCTTTCCACCACGTCCCAGTCCACGATGTCCCAGAGGCGGCGGAGCTGATCGGCGCGGCGGTTCTGGTAGTCGAGATAATAGGCGTGCTCCCATACATCAAATGTGAGCAGAGGAGTGAGGCCGTGGGTCAGAGGCGTGCCGGCATTTCGCTCCTGGGTGATAAAGAGCTTGCCGTCCTCGTCGCGGCTGAGCCAAACCCAACCCGAACCAAAGAGGCCCACACCGGCATCTTCAAATGCTTTCTTGAAATTTTCAAACGACCCGAAGTCGCGGTCGATAGCCTTGCGGAGCTCGCCGCCGGGTTCGCCGCCTGAGTTAGGTGCAAAAGTGAAGAAATAGAAGATATGGTTCCAAGCCTGAGAGGCATTGTTGAAGAGTGCACCCTCGCTGTGGCGGATGATGTCTTCAAGCTCCATGTCTTCGTATTCCGTGCCTTTGATAAGGCGGTTGAGGTTGTCGATATATGCTTTCTCGTGCTTGCCGTAGTGGAAGTCGATGGTCTCCTCGGAGATAACCGGGGCAAGAGCATCTTTGGCGTACGGGAGTTCGGGTTGATTGTATGTCATAACTGTAAGGGATTAAGAGATTTGTAGATCGTTTATCATTAAAACCAAGAAAAGGGAGGAAAAGTTCTTGTATGTCAGGGATTATTTGTAATTTTGTGGTGTGGAAGACGAAAAAGAATATTTTAAGGTGGCATCTTCGGTGTATGTGCGCCGATTGATCTCAGTGTGGCTGGGTCGGAAATGGTGGATAATCGCCATGCCGCTTATTGTGCTTTTGCTGCTCGGGGTGAGGGATTCACGATGGCTGATTGTGGCTATGATGTATATCATGATAGTGGTGCCGGGAGTGATGGCGATAGTGTATTTCAATTTTGCGCTGTCGCCGGAGATGGCAGTGCGCGTGTTGCGACAGAAAGTGACCCCCTATCCTGAAGGATTTACGTTGACTTATCTTCCGATAGAAGACAGCCACTTTGCCCCTGAGCCGGAGAGGATAAGATATGCTGACATAGCCGAAATC
The DNA here is from genome assembly GCA_964575435.1 of uncultured Bacteroides sp. Lineage (GTDB taxonomy): Bacteria > Bacteroidota > Bacteroidia > Bacteroidales > Muribaculaceae > CAG-873. The sequence continues at coordinate 111,984 of CAZNRK010000001.1, read as the reverse complement.
TCCGACACAGGTCAGAATCTTGAAATCAGACTTAAGCGGTCGGCCTACACATTAATAATAATTCCGACATCTGCGGCTGAGAGCACTGCCATTTTGGAGAGTTGGCATAACTTTTGCTGAAAGAAAAATGTTATAGACCGTAAAGACCCAAAGACTGATAGATATGACACCCAACGAAATACAAAAATTCCGCTCACGCGTCACAGAGGTGATAGCACAACGCAGACTGCGCGAGGCTTTTGTGGCTATGGCCGACATGTGTCACCGCCGAATGGCGTGGGAGGTGGGCGACAAGCTTGAAAAGACCGAAAAAGCCTATGCATATATGCTGTCATACGTGGCTCAAGGGATAGATGACCCCGAACGGGAAGCTGTGTATGACGGCATAGTGGCCGACCTTTACTCCATGCTCGATGCCTTGGTTAGGTTTATGGAAAAGAACGAAGCCCCTACCCTATACTATAATATATTACGCACCTCCGTGATGCCCGGGCGGAAGATCAACATTCCCGCCGTGCTCTCAGAGTTGTCGCTCAACCCGACCGAGACGGTGCGCCGCAACGCATTTGCGGCAGTCTGGGTGGCATATCCCCTCTCATCTCAAGAGGAAGATGCGTTGATAGCAAGCCTAACCTCAAAAGAGATGCGGCCAGAGCTCAAAATCTTCATAATAAACGCTCTGATGCTCGGGCTGCTGCACTTTTACGACTCGCGCCGACTGGGCATAATCATCCGCGCCTATCTGGCCGCCTCAGAGCCCGGAGTGCAAGCAGCCGCCATGGCTGCCATGCTGCTGAGCTTGTGGCAGCATCGCAATCGCCCCTTGGACAGGCGCACCTACAACATCCTCGCTGCTGCCAAGGACTCTCCACAATGGGCGGAGAATCTGCGCACGACTTTCGTGGAGATCATACGCACCCGCAACACCGAGCGAATAAACCGAAAGATGATGGACGAGGTGATACCCAAAATGATGGACCTGCGGCCCGACATCATGAATAAAATCCGCGACGGCAAGATCAATCCCGAAGACGTGAGCTCACTTCAAGAAAATCCCGAATGGCAGGAAATGCTCGACAAAAGCGGCATTACCGATAAACTGAAGGAGCTGACCGAGATGCAGCAGGAAGGCGGCGACGTGTTTATGAGCACTTTTGCCGGGCTCAAGAATTTCCCTTTCTTTACAGAGATTTCCAACTGGTTCCTGCCCTTCATCCCCGACCTTCCCGAGGTGAAAGCTGCAATGAGCGGAGCAGAGCGGTTTCGCGAAGCGCTGGATATGGCCATATATCTATGCGACAGCGATAAATACTCCTTTGCCTTTGCCATAGAGCACTTGCCGCAGGCACAGCGCGATATGATGATGTCGCAATTTGGCGCCCAGGCCGATGCCATGGCCGAGATGGCCGCTGAATTCAAAAATCAGAACCGACAGGAGAACTTCAGCCACGCCGTGAACATTTACCTTCAGAATCTGAATCGCTTTTTCAAGGTGTACGGCCGAAAAGACGAGTTTTCCGACCCCTTTGGCGGAAGCATCAACCTTATCAGCGTGCCGGCTCTTGAGGGCGACTTCACCGACACGGAAATGCTGCAAGTGGTGGCAGAATTTTACTTCAGGTTGGGATATTACGAAGATGCCCTGGCCGTATATAACCGCCTGGAAGATGCCACACCCGGCGATGCACAGCGCTACCAGAAAATGGGCTACTGCTGCGAAAAGACAGGCAATCTCGAGCGTGCGATCGAATACTACCGCCGAGCCGAGCTGCTTGACGGCACAAGCCTCTGGACTCAGCGGCGCCTTGCTGCCACGCTCCGCACCTCAGGCCATATTGACGAAGCCCTCGACCGCTATCGTCGCCTGAGCGAGAGCAATCCCGAAAACATCAACTTCGCCCTGCAGTATGGCTACCTGCTCACCGACAAAGGCAACTACGCTGAGGCTGTGAAGCAATTCTACAAGGTGGAATATCTCGATGAGAAATCTTCGAGAGCATGGCGCCCGCTGGCATGGACACTTTTCCTCACTCACAACTTTGAGGGGGCGCAGCGCTACTACGATAAAGTGCTCGGCGACAAACCCACCCCCGGCGATTACCTCAACATGGGCCACACTGCTGCCGCGCTGAATAATCTGCGCGACGCCATCAACAATTACACCCTCTCGCTTCAGGCCTCCGGGGGCGACCGCGAGAAATTCCTCTCCAACCTCAAAGCAGATGCCCCAATCCTGATAGAGGCCGGCATTTCGGAGCAAACGCTTGCCCTGCTGGCCGACACCGTGTTTTATTCACTTGACAAATAGCAGAATTCAAAAATGATAATAACGGACGCACAATGGTGCGTCACTAAATACGCCTAAATGATAATAACGGACGCACAATGGTGCGTCACTACAAACTACTAAATCATAATTAAAAATGGTAATTCAACGCATCCAATCCCTCTACCTTTTCATCGCCGCAGTGGTGATGATTGTCTTCACCGTAGTGATCCCAATCGGACAGATCGGCGAGGCGCCGGTAATGTTGTATCAACTCACCGGGGCTTTGATCGTGAGCTGCCTGGCCATACTGCTTTCGCTCATCGACATCTTCCTCTTCAAAAACCTGAAATTGCAGATCCGCGTGTGCAAACTGGCCATGTGGATGGTAGCAGCCACAGAGGCTGTGATAGCTGTGTGCTTTTACGCAGCTCCCGAGATTGAATACGGGATGCCGAGGCTGATTTGGACAGTAGCCTTCCCCGTGGCTGCTTTCATCTTCCTGATGCTCGCCCATAAAGGCATGAAGCGCGATAAGAAAATCCTCACAGATTACGACAGGTTCCGCTAAAATTCATTGAACACTCAGAGCAGCGACGGCCACCCCTTGAAGGAGTGGCCGTCGATGTGATTAGTCGATGTGATTAGAGGTAAGGATTGAAGCGGCGCTCGTTGGCGAGGTTGGTCAGACGTTCGTGGCCGGGGAAGATGGTGATATTGTCGGGCAGAGGGAGCAACCGGGTGCGGATGCTGTCGATCAATTGTTCGTAATTCCCGCCGGGGAGATCGGTGCGACCGATGGAGCCTTTAAAGAGGGTGTCGCCGGTAAAGAGGAGACGGTCGGCCTCATCGTAGAAGCAAAGACCGCCGGGGGTGTGGCCCGGAGTTGCGATTACTTTGAGCCGGGATTTGCCGATTTCTATAATGTCACCGGCTTTCAGAGGCACATCAATCTCAACGGGGCCGCCAAGGCGAGGCATCCTGAACATCTCGCATTGCTGCGGGAACTGAAGGCCAAGAGGGGCATCGGCCCGGGATGCAGAAAGCTTAATGCCATAATGCTCCTTGACGTAATTAACGCCGAAGCAATGGTCGAGATGGAGGTGGGTGTTGATAATCTGAGTGAGCTTAATGTCGCGCGAGAGGATGAACCGGTCAAATTCCTGACGCTCATGCTCGGTCTGCATTGCGGGGTCGATAACGGCTGCTTCGCGAGTTTCGGAGTCGACAAGGAGGTAGGTGTTCACTCCGAAATTTGAAAATGTGAATTGCTTTACTTGTAACATAACATTTATCCTTTTGTTACATAAACAATCAATTTGGTGGAAAAGTGCGCATCGGGGATAAATTCCGTGACCGGGTAGTCGATAACCTGAGCTTTTATGCCCTTTGTTTCCTCCTCAAGGTCGCCGCCTTTGAGGCAAACGAGGCCCGGGGTGTAGCGGTTACCGGCGACGGGCGTTGAGGTTACGTTTTTCAGGACGAGTTTCCAAAGGTCGTTGAGGGGCATGACGGCGCGGGAGACCACGAAGTCAAACTTCTCGCGACATTCAGCCACATCTCCGTGCTGAAGGGTGACGTTGCCGAGCCCGATTGCCTTTGACACCTCAGTGGCCACGAGAATCTTCTTGCCGGTGCGGTCGATCAGATGAAACTGACAATCGGGGTAGAATATGGCCAAAGGGATGCCGGGGAAGCCTCCGCCGGTGCCGATATCCAGAATGCGGGTGCCGGGGACAAGGTCGCCCAAAAATTTGGCCAGAGAGAGCGAATGCAGCACGTGGTTGAGGTAAAGGTTGTCGATATCCTTGCGGGAGATGACGTTGATTTTGGCGTTCCAATCGCGGTAGAGCTCTTCAAGGGCGGCAAATTGGCTGATTTGCAACTCCGAGAGGTCGGGGAAGTATTTTTTAAGAAGTTCCATGCTGTCAGATGAGTTATGGAGGATGCTTTACAGGTTTTTGGGAGGATATAGGGCGTCCCACCAGTCGGGGTTGTCTTTGAGGTATTTAGCAAACCAGGCGAAGATGGTCTCCTGCCATTTCTTTTGATTGTCGTAGCCGAGAATCCAATGGTCCTCGCCGGGGATTTGCACCAGAGCCGTCTCTTGCCCCAGGAGCTTGAGAGCGGTGAAGAGCTGAATGCTCTCGCCCACGGGGACGTTGTGGTCCACATCGCCATGGACGAAAAGCAGCGGAGTGTGGATTTTGTCGGCGCGGTAGAGGGGACTTTGCTTGACGTAGAGGTCAGGGTTAGTCCAGGGCTTGTCGTTGCCCATCGAGGCCTCGCTGTAATTATATCCCCAGTAGCCTTCGCCCCAGTAAGAGGTGTGGTCAGAGATGCCGGCGTGAGAGACGGCAGCGGCAAAGATGTCGGTGACAGTCTGGAGGTACTGGGTCATGAATCCGCCGTAGCTTGCACCCAGGCAGCCAACTTTTTCGGGGTCGGTGAAAGGGTGCTCGGCAAGGAATTTTTCAGTGCCTTCAATGATGTCGTCGGCCACGCCTTGCCCGGCAGTGCTGACATGTCGCGAGGCAAATTCCTGGCCGAAACCGGTGGCACCGGAGGGCTGAACCACATAAACGACATAGCCCAAGGCAGCATAGGCGTGGAAAGGATAACGGCTGTCGAACGACCGCGAGGTGGGAGAGCAGCCGCCGTAATAGTAGACGATAACGGGGTATTTCTTCTCGGGGTCGAAATTGTCGGGGAGGTAGTAGCGGCCGTAAATTGTATCGCCGCGCGAGTTGGTGAAGTTCCAGTCACGGCATTGGATGATGTCAACGTTGCTCAGACGGTCGTCCGATGGGCGGTCCACCAGACGGGAGGTCTGATTCTTCATGTCGAGCACATAAAGGCCGTCGGGATTGGAAGCGCTTTGGCCACGATAAGCCATCACCGGTGCATTGAAAGCCATGGAGAATTGGCGCACAAGCTCCTCATCAACAGGAATTTCCACAATCGAGGCTTTGAGAGGGTCAAGGCTGTAGAGAGAGATTTTGTCGCGGTTTTCTGCCGTGAAGTAGACTTTGTCGTCGTAGCTGTTCCACTGGTAAGTCTGGACGTTGGGGTCGAAATCACGGGTAAGAGGCGTAACGGATTTTGTGGCTGCATCGAGAAGGAACAGTTCGGTCTGAATCATGCTGGGCACAACGGTGGAGTCGGTGGTGCACCCCACCCTGCCAAAGGCCTCGGGGGATGCGCTCACCAGCACCTTGCGACCATCGGGCGAGAGGATGCAGGAATTGATGAACTCGCCGTCGGAGACAAGGGTGTCAAGCTGCATCGTGGGGATGTCAAGGAGGAAAATCGAGGTAACGGTGGTGGGGCGTTTTTGCAGGCGCGAGCGGTTGGACTGAAGCAGGAGTTTTTGGCCGTCATCGCTGATGCCGGTGGCGTAGAGCTGGCGGCTGTTCAGGGTGAGACGTTGATATCGCCCTGTCTGCAGATCATAGACGGCCGGGTAAGAGCGGTTGCGCCAGCCGGGCTGGCGATCGTCGGGCTCGAGGATCTGATAGCCGTTGGGAGTCTCTTTCGGGCCCTCGACCTCAACGGTATAGATAAGCGATTGCTCATCTGGACTGATGAAGAAATCGCCCGAAGGGATGCTCGCAGCGAGGACTTCCTCTTGGGCTGTGGAGGGGTCGATGGCGACCAGAGAGAGGGAATTGTCGATGTTCTTACGGGTGGTATAGAGCTTTGGGGTCTTGGGCATCCAGGTCAGACGCTCGTCGAGGCGGCGGAGGGTCTTGCCCGTACGAGCATCGACGAGAGTGCGGATGGTCTGCTTATCTCCGCCTTTGCGGGTGTCGGTATAGGTAGCGATCAGCCAGCGTCCGTCGGGCGAGATGGAGACGTCGGCTACCCTCCTTCCGTGCATGACATCTTCGTGGACAAACATCCTGCGGCCGTCGGTGCGGAAGGTAAAGCGGTCGGGGTGCGGGGATGAGAGCTTCACGGCCACAGTGTCGGTGGAATCGGCCTTTGAGAGAATCTTCACATTAATAATATGTGTGGCCGGGCGCAAGGCAAGCTCTGCGCCGGGGGCATAATCCTCGCCATCGACTTTCACGGCAAAATCCTTCACACCCTCAACCACGATTTTGGCTTTAGCCAGATCGCGATTCTCTACTGCAAAGGCGATTTGATGCAAGGCATCGGTCGTGGCCGGCTCAAGGATGAGAGGCAAAGATTGCGGGGCGCCTTGCAGGGCAGTGGGCACGTCAAAGAGTGATTTAGGATCAAATTTAGCACCGGAATTGTCGGCGCTGTCCAGCAGCACCGGAGGGGTAATATCTTGAATCTTAATGTATTGCACCTCCTTTACCGCTAAATCCTCGGCCAGAAGGGCAAAAGCGGAAAGAGCAGCGCAACCAAATGTAAAGGCTATGCGTTTCATCTTTGATACTTTTAATTTTTACAAAATTACGAATATTTTTTTGTTCGTGGTCTGCAATTCGCGATTTTTTTGTAATTTTGTCACTGATAATTAGCTCTATTATGTTGAATATCGGAAGATATAACACACTTAAAGTGCTCCGCGCAGTGGATTTCGGATATTATCTGGACGACACCGAGGGCGGAGAAATCCTGATGCCGGCAAAATTTGCCGTATCACCTCTCTCGCCCGGCGATGAGGTGAAAGTTTTTGTCTATACCGACTCCTCGGACCGCCTTATTGCCACCACCGAGCATCCATTTGCTCAGGCCGGAGAATTCGCGTACCTGCAAGTGGCAGAGGTCAACCGTGTGGGTGCTTTTCTTGACTGGGGACTTGAGGCCAAGCAGTTGCTTGTGCCCTACTCCGAGCAAAAGATGAAGATGATGCAGGGAGGAGTATACCTTGTGTACGTATACGTGGATAACACCACCAAACGCGTGGTGGCCTCCTCAAAAGTCGAGAAATATCTCGGCAACGTACTGCCCCGCTACATGCGCGGCGACAAGGTTTCGGCCTTGGTGATAGAGCACACCCCGATCGGCTACAAGTGCATCATCGATAACCTGCACCGCGGCATGATATATCAGAGTGAGACGTTCGTGCCTGTGGCTTTGCAGACAACAGTAGATGCATATGTTAAGGGCGTGCGCGAAGACGGCAAGATTGACCTGAGCATTCGCCCCTCAGGCGGCGAGCGCACTCACGCCCTCGAAGACCGCATCCTTGAGGCTCTGGATGCAGGGAATCTTACTGTGACAGAGAAATCATCTCCGGAGGAAATCGAGGCCGCCTTCGGGTGCTCAAAGCGCGACTTCAAACAAGCCGTGGGGCATCTTTACAAGGCCCGGAAGATCGACATCAACGCCGGAGTAATCTCTCGAGCCCACTCCTAAGCAATATCAAGAATCATTAATCACATTAATATATAATATGAATCAAGACATATCTCAACGCTTGGCCGCATTGCGCAAGTTTATGCTTGCAGCCGGGGTCAATGCCGTTATCATCCCCCAGACCGACCCTCACCAGAGCGAATACATCTCATCTCACTGGCAGGTGCGTCGCTTTTTAAGTGGCTTTACAGGTTCGGCAGGCTCGCTCGTGGTCACTGCCGAGAAGGCTCTGCTCTGGACCGACTCCCGCTATTTCCTTCAGGCAGCCCAGCAGCTCGAGGACACAGATATCGTGCTCATGAAAGACGGACTGCCCGGCACCCCCTCCATCGAGAATTGGCTCGCGGAGAATCTCAAGCGCGGCGACGTGGTGGGCGTAGACGGCATGCTCTTCTCTGAGGCTGAAGCAGCAAAACTGGAGAAATTTTTTAACCTGCACGGCCTGAAATTCAAAACCGACTTTGACGTTGTGGATGAAATATGGCCCGGGCGTCCAGCTCTCCCGGCCGACCCGGTATTTGTGCATGAAGAGAAGTACGCCGGCAAATCGGCAAAAGAGAAAATCTCTGAAATTCTGAAAAAGGTGAGCGAGCAGTTTGCTGACTCTGTCTTCATCTCTCCGCTCGACGAGATTGCCTGGGTGCTGAATATACGCTCGAAAGACGTGAAATATAACCCAGTCACCACCTCATATTTATATATCTCACCGGAAGGTTCGACCCTGCTTGTCGACCCCGCCAAGCTCAACGCGGAAGTCATCGCCTACCTCAAAAGCCAGGGCGTGAACGTAGCCCCTTACGCCGACGTCAAAACATTCATTTCTGCTCTGCCCACAGATGCAAAAGTGCTGATTGAGCCGACGAAGACATCGGTGACACTGACTAAACTTCTGGGCTCGCGCGCAGTGGCCGGAGAGTCGGTCGTGGCCGTGGACAAAGGGTGCAAAAACGAGGTGCAGATCGCCGGAGTGCGCCAAGCCATGGAGCGCGACGGCGCGGCTTTGGTGGGCGCTTTTATGGAGATCGAGAAGCGAGTGTCCGACGGCACCCCAACCACCGAGATGGACGTGGCTGAGATTCTGGTGAAGTACCGCTCGCAGCAATCACTCTTCTTTGACGAGAGCTTCGGCACCATCGCCGGTTACGGCCCTCACGGCGCAATCGTGCACTATGAGGCCGACGCCGACTCCAATTCCACCCTCCGTCCCGAAGGGCTTCTCCTTATCGATTCCGGCGCTCAATACCTCGACGGCACCACCGACATCACCCGCACCATCGCCCTTGGCACTCCTACGTCTGAGGAGAAGCACGACTTCACTCTGGTTATGAAGGGCCACATCGCCCTTGGCACCATGATTTTCCCCGTAGACACCCGCGGCGCTCAGCTCGACGCAATCGCACGCCAGTATCTGTGGAAGGAAGGTCTGAGCTACCTGCACGGCACGGGCCACGGCGTGGGCCACTTCCTCAATGTGCACGAAGGTCCGCAAAGCATCCGTCTGAACTACACCCCCACCCCTCTTATGCCAGGCATGATCACCAGCAACGAGCCCGGTCTCTATCGCGAGAACGTGCACGGAATCCGTTGCGAGAATCTCGTGCTCTGCGTGCCGGCCATGACCACGGAGTTTGGTGAATTTCTGAAGTTCGAGACCCTGACGCTCTTCCCCTTTGACCTTCGCCTCTTTGAGACCGAGATCATGACTGATGAGGAAATCTCCTGGCTGAATAATTACCACTCCGAAGTGCGCCGGCGCCTGATGCCTCTGCTCTCAGCCGAGCAGCAAGCATGGCTCGAAGAGAAAACACAACCCTTAACCCGATAATTCCTGAATCATGGCATTAATCATTCCTTTAAGAGGCCACACCCCCGAAATCGGTGAGAATACATTTCTTGCTGAAAACGCCACGGTAGTGGGCGATGTGGTGATGGGCAAGGATTGCAGCGTGTGGTTTAACGCCGTGCTGCGCGGCGACGTCAACTCTATCCGAATCGGCGACCGCGTGAACATCCAGGACGGCTCCGTGCTGCACACCCTGTTCAAAAAATCTACTATAGAAATCGGCAACGACGTATCGATCGGCCATAATGTGACGGTCCACGGCGCCAAGATCCACGACCTTGCCCTCATAGGCATGGGAGCCGTGCTGCTCGATGATGCCGAGGTGGGCGAAGGGGCCATCGTTGCCGCCGGCTCAGTGGTGCTCTCCCGCACCAAAATTGGCAAAAACGAGCTATGGGGAGGCGCGCCGGCAAAGTTTATCAAGATGGTCGACCCGGCACAGAGTCAGGAGATTAACCGCAAGATCGCACGCAATTATCTGCTCTATTCCCGGTGGTACACCCACCCCGACGAGCCAAATCCCCTGGACGAACAGTAAAAATTTGCCCTTCATGAGATTTTTTTGAGATTTTTATGCGGCAAAATTTTGCTAATTCAAAACTTATCAGTAATTTTGCGTCGCAAAAACCAAAGTGAAATCAAACAAATAAAAACTCAATACTAAAAAATGATCATCGTACAAGTAAAAGAAGGCGAGAACATCGAAAGAGCTTTAAAAAAGTTCAAACGTAAATTTGAAAAGACCGGCATCGTAAAAGAGCTTCGCAGCCGCCAGGCTTTTGTTAAACCCTCGGTTGCCAACCGCAAAAAAATGATGAAGGCAATCTACGTGCAGCAACTGCGCGCTGCAGAGGAATAACACTCCACTCACCTTCTCACTGACACCCATACAGGGGCTGTGGCACATGAACAATATGCCACGGCCCCTTTAGGTGCATTACAACTCTTTAGTTTCAGCGGCGGTTTTTCTAAAAAATTCTGAAAAATTGGGGTTGAATTTGCGAGGGTGGAATATTATGCGTAAATTTGAGTGATTTTTTAATGTGTGTAAACTGCTATGGCTGATTATCCTGCTGAGAATCCAGAACTTATTGCGCGTCTCCGCGATCCGGAAACGTGCAGGCAGGCTTTTACAGAAGTCATAGCTGCATACACGGAGCCTCTGTACTGGCAAATACGACGCATGGTGCAGAGCCATGATGATGCTAACGACCTGCTGCAGAACACATTCATGAAGGCGTGGCAATCGCTCGACGCATTTCGTGGAGATGCAAAACTCTCGACGTGGCTCTACAAAATCGCTGTGAACGAGAGCATCACCCACCTCGACAAGCTCAAACGCAGGCAAAGCGTAAGCATTGACGATGGCGAAGCCCCGCTTGCCGCACTCATCGAAGCAGACGCCCATTTTGACGGCGACGAATTGCAGAAACAGTTGCGACTGGCCATAGCCTCGCTACCGGAAAAACAGCGTCTTGTCTTCAATATGAAATATTTCGACGAGATGAAATACGAAGAAATGTCGCAAATCCTCGGCACATCGGTGGGCGCTCTGAAAGCGTCTTACCACCTGGCTGTGAAGAAGATAGAGCAATATTTCTCTGATCTTGAATAATCCCGAATAAAATTAATCGCATAGATTAAACCATTACGCCTCTTTTGAGTCATAGAAGTAAAATTAAACAAACGGCAATGAACGAAGAAAAAGACATACTTGGCAAACTTAACCGACAGGATGGCCTGACCGTCCCCGAAGGCTATTTTTCCGACTTCGCAAAGCGTATGGCTGCTTCTTTGCCCGAAAACGAACTGGAATCCTCGGCCAAAGAGTCGACTCTGAAAGCTCCCCGCTCATTCTGGCACCGCGTGAGGCCTTATGTATATATGGCTGCGATGTTTGCCGGTGTGTGGTGCATGCTCAAGATGTTTACTCTGATGTCAGGCGGCTCCACCTCATTCGAGCATAGCCCCATTCTTGCCGACGCTCTCGGAAATGACAACTTTGTCAATGAATACATCATTGACGATGTGAGCCAATGGGACGTGATTGACGATATTATGGATGAAGGCCTCGATTTTGAGATCTTTGCAGATTCCATTCCATCAGACATTCATTTTGAACAATAACATCCATGAGATACCTCCACATTTATATTGTTGCCGCTCTTTTCAGCCTCTTTGCCCTTGGCGCATCAGCTCAGGACAAAGGAAAACAGACGGCTGACGACGACCGCCAGAAATGGATCACCGAGCTTCGGAATTTCAAGCACGAATTCCTCATCAAGGAGCTGGGGCTGAGCAAGGCCGAACAAGAGAAATTCTTCCCCATCTACGATGAGATGGACGACCAGCTCACCCGCATCTCATCTGAAACCCGCGATCTGGAGCAGAAGGTGATGGCTGACGACAAGGCCTCAGACACAGAGCTTAGCGCAGCCGCAGCCGCTGTGTATCAGCAGAAAAAGCGCGAAGGAGAAATCGAAGAACAATATTACGAGAAGCTCAAGGATGTGCTATCACCCAGACAACTTTTAAGCCTCAAAAACGCCGAACGCAAGTTCACCCAACAACTCATCCGCCGTCACCGCCACATCAAGGCCAACGGCAAAAAATAAAACTTTTACTTTTTCACATTCTTCTCTTTACTCTACGAGGGTGTGTCAAAATTCTATTTTTTGACACACCCTCTTAAGGTGTTTCAGAATGGGTGTGATGCAAGGCGTTGAGGATTAGGCTATGGGAGCATACAAAAGTATGTGACCGAAGCCGAATTCCTAAAGCAACGCCGCAGATTACCTATTATGACACACCGTCAACCTTTTTGTAAATGCTAAATAAGGTTAAGACTTCGGGATGATAAAGGAAATATATACAAATTTAACATTCTTAATTAACTTATTAGGCGTTTAATAAGTAATTTTGCATTGGGGAAGACTCCCCCTCGAAATAGTTTTATAAGACATATTTTAAATATCTTTATGAGCGATTCTGTAAATATCCGCGATCTTAACGCTATTGTCGCCTCCAAGAGCGACTTCATCTCTCTCATCACTCATGGCATGGACCAGACCATCGTGGGTCAGAAACATCTGGTTGAATCCCTCCTTATCGCTATGCTCGCCAACGGCCACGTCCTGCTTGAAGGTGTGCCCGGTCTGGCTAAGACCCTCGCTATCAAAACGCTTGCCCAACTGATCGATGGCAAGTACTCTCGCATACAGTTCACCCCTGACCTTCTCCCTGCCGATGTGATCGGTACGATGGTCTACAGTGTGAAGAACGAAGTGTTTCAGGTAAAGAAAGGACCGATTTTCGCCAACTTTGTGCTTGCTGATGAAATCAACCGCGCTCCGGCCAAGGTGCAGTCGGCTCTGCTTGAGGCAATGCAGGAGCGCCAGGTCACTATTGGCGACAACACCTTCGCTCTGGACAAACCCTTCCTGGTGATGGCCACACAGAACCCCATCGAGCAAGAGGGCACTTATCCCCTGCCTGAGGCGCAAGTTGACCGTTTTCTGATGAAGGTCGTGATCGGTTACCCCTCAAAAGAAGAGGAGAAGATCATCATCCGCCAGAACATCGCCAACGAGTACAAGCACGTGACTCCCCTGATCAAGCCTTCTGAAGTGATCGAAGCGCAGAAGATCGTGGAGCAGATTTATGTGGATGAGAAAATCGAGCGCTATATCGTAGACATCGTTTTCGCCACTCGCTTCCCCGCTGAGTGCGGATTGAGCGACCTGACCAGCATCATAGCTTTCGGTGCATCGCCTCGCGCCTCGATCTCCCTGGCACGCGCCGCCAGAGCTTACGCCTTTATCCACGGCCGCGGCTACGTGGTGCCCGAAGATGTGATCGCTGTGTGCCACGACGTGCTGCGCCACCGCATCGGCGTGACTTATGAGGCAGAGGCCAACAACATCACTACTGACGAAATCATTACAGAAATCCTCGACAAAGTGCAGGTGCCCTAACCCAACGCTATGGATGCCAACGAATTATTAAAGAAAGTACGCAAGATCGAGATTAAATCGCGAGCCTTGTCGCAGAATATCTTTGCCGGCGAGTACCACTCGACCTTCAAGGGCAGAGGTATGATGTTTTCTGAGGTCAGAGAATATCAATACGGCGACGATATCCGCGACATCGATTGGAACGTTACGGCTCGTCATAATCATCCATACATCAAGGTCTATGAAGAGGAACGCGAACTCACGGTGATGCTCCTGGTCGATGTCTCCGGCAGCCGGAATTTCGGCGCTGTGGGCGAGGCCAAGCGCGACATGATAGCCGAGATTGCCGCCACGATTGCCTTTTCCGCTATCCAGAACAACGACAAAATCGGTGCAATCTTCTTTTCAGACAAAATTGAGAAATTTATCCCTCCGAAAAAAGGTAAGAAGCACATCCTTTTCATCATCCGTGAGCTTTTGGACTTCACGCCCACATCAACCGGCACTAACATAGCACGCGCTGTGGAATATTTTGCTGATGCCATCAAGCGCCGGTGCACAACCTTCCTCATCAGCGACTTTATTGACACGGTTGATTATCGCAAAGCCCTCTCCGTGGCCTGTAATCGCCATGAAATCATGGCTCTGCAGGTCTACGACAAGCGCGATGCCACGCTCCCGAATGTCGGACTCATGCATCTTCGCGATCTTGAGACAGGAGGGCTGCAATGGGTCGACACATCGTCGGCTGCCGTGAGAAATGCCTACAGCCGTTGGTGGTACGACCGCCAGCAAGCCATGGGCGAAGCTCTGCGCCAAGCGCGTGTGGATTTCACCTCCATCTCCACTGACGAGGACTACGTTAAAGCCCTGTTAGCTCTTTTCAAAACCCGCCGAACCCGCTGATTATGAATCGTATACTTAGATATTTCCTTCCCCTGCTGCTCCTGATGGGCGTGGCTGCCCCGATGCGCGCTCAGGTGAAAGTAAGGGCGGCTGCCGATTCCACCACTCTGGTGATGGGCGACCGCACCACAGTCACCGTGGAGGTCTTCACTCCCGACCCTACAGGCCGGCTCGTGCTTCCGGAAAAAGAAACGGACTATCACGGCATGGAGCTCTCATCCTGGCAAGCCGACACTGCTGACACCGGCTCAGGTCTCAGGCACATTACCTACCGCCTCTCCATGCAGGCTTTCGACCCTGAGGTTGTGACGCTTCCGGGATTTGCTTACGTGCTCAATGGCGATACCACAAAGAGCGAACCTCTGACCTTTAAAGTCCTGGCTGTGGAACTAAGTCCCGAGCTTGGCAATCCGGAGGACGTGGAGAACCTGACCATTCACCCTGAAGAGACCGTAGTGAAGATTCCGGCGAAGTGGTACGACTTCATCCCCGGCTGGTCGCTTTGGGTGCTTCTGGGGCTGGTGGTCGTGGCTCTTGGTGTGGTCATCTACCTCTTATACAAGAAAAACGGCCCGAACATCTTCTCTTCTCCCAAGCCCGAGCCCCCGTACGAGCGAGCCATGCGTCGCCTTGAAAATCTGAAGGCAAGCGGAATGATTTCCTCTGCATCGTCGAAAGTTTACTTTACCGAGCTTACCGACATCCTGCGCCAATACATCGATGGCCGCTTCGGCATCAACGCCATGGAGATGTCGACCACCGATATCCTCCGCAGCCTGCGCGAAAATAAGGAAACACGCCTCACGGCCGAGCAGATCCAGCAAGTGCTCTCACTGGCCGACTTTGTGAAATTTGCCGCTATGCGTCCGCCTCAAGAAGACGCGCAGAAGACATATAATATGGTGCGCCGCTTCGTGGAGGACACCAAACCTGTCCCCGAGCCAGAGGCCGAGGCTGCTACATCAAAATCAAAACAATAACTGTAAATGCAATTCGCACATCCGAAATATTTTTGGCTTTTCTTGATCTACGTGCCAATGATTGTTTGGTACGTGCTCAAGCATCGCGAGGCTCAAGCATCGCTTGGCATGTCGTCCCTGTCGCCCTTTGCAGGGGTGGGAAGGTCGTGGAAGGTGTATCTGCGGTATCTCACCGTGGTGATGAGGTTTGCCGCTATCGGGTGCCTGATCGTGATTCTTGCCCGTCCGCAAATCAAAGACAACTGGCGCACCACCCACACCGAGGGCACCGACATCATGATTGCTCTTGACGTGTCGTCGAGTATGCTCGCAAAAGACTTCAAGCCGGACCGTCTGGAGGCAGCTAAAACTGTGGCCGGACGCTTCGTGAGCCAGCGCACCGACGACAATATCGGTGTGGTAATCTTTGCCGGCGAGAGCCTAACGGGGCTGCCCATGACCGTGGACCGCTCAATGCTGTTGAACTACATCAACAGCATCAAAATGAACATTCTCCCCGACGGCACCGCCATCGGCGATGGCATTGCCACATCGCTCAACCGCCTGAAGGAAGGCAAAGCCAAGAGCCGCAGCATCATCCTCATTACCGACGGCTCAAACAACACAGGTGTGGTTGCACCCCTGACGGCTGCCGAGGTGGCAAAAGAGCTTGGCGTGCGCATCTACACAATAGGCATCGGCACCAACGGCATGGCACCATCGCCGGTCATGACTCCTTTCGGCATGGAGTTTCAGCCGCAGAAAGTGGTGATCGATGAAGCCACTTTGCAGCAAATTGCCGACGCCACCGGTGGCAAATATTTCCGCGCCACGGGCAATAAAGTGCTGGAAGAAGTCTTTGCCGAAATTGACCGACTCGAAAAAACCCGCATGGATGTCAAGCACTTCTCGCACACCGAAGACGATTATATGCTCTTTGCATGGATAGCTTTCGGCCTGGTGTGTCTTGAGCTTTTGTGCCGCTACACCGTGCTGAGAAATATACCCTGATCCCTACAATATCTATCACTCAAATGTTTGATTTCGCATATCCATATCTCCTATATTTATTTGGCACAGTGTTGCTTTTTGCCCTCCTGTTCTGGTGGGCACGAGCTTCACGCAACCGCAACCTCCGGCGTTTCGGACGCATCGGAGTGCTCGATGCTCTGATGCCGGATGCCTCGACGTATAAGCCGAAAGTGAAAATCGTGCTGCAGCTCTTAGCCATTGCGGCTCTGGTCATGGTTCTGGCTCGTCCGCGCTACGGCGAAAAGGAGGCTCGACAGAGCCGAATCTCAGGCATTGAGATCATGATTGCCTTTGACGTGTCGAATTCGATGCTCGCCTCGTCTAACGACAATCCCGACGGCATTTCGCGCCTTGATCGCGCTCGCCTGCTGCTTGAAAAGCTCATCGGCGAGCTTGGAAACGACAAGGTGGGTCTGGTGGTCTTTGCCGGTGAGGCTAAAACCCAGCTCCCTCTCACTACGGATTTCTATACCGCAAAAATGTACCTTAACGATCTATCACCCAAGCTCGTACAGTTTCAAGGCACATCGATAACAGACGCCATCAACATGTCGGTGCATAATTTCTCGGCCGACGATAAAGTGCACAAAGCCGTGATTCTCATCACCGATGCCGAAAACCATGAAGGCGATGCAATCAAAGCCGCTAAAGACGCTTCGGAGAAAGGAATCCAAGTGGATGTGATCGGTGTGGGCTCGGCAAAGGGTGCCCCTATACCTATCGGAAGGGGAGAATTCCTGCGGGATAACGAAGATCGGGTGGTGATGACCACATTTGACGAGGCAGCTGCCAAAGCCATCGCCGAGGCAGGCAACGGCGTCTACGTCAACGGCTCGTCCAACAAAGCCCTCTCCGCACTCACCGAGGCTCTGGACTCTCTTGACAAGACAGAATTCAAAAAAGTGGAATACAAGGCCGGTGCAGAGCAATTCCCCACTTTTGCGTGGCTGGCTTTGATCCTTTTGGTTATAGATTTCGTGGTGCTTGATCGCAAGAGCGGTTGGCTGAAAAAAATCAATTTCTTCACTAAAGAAAAATGAACACATTAAAATATATATTCCTCTTGATCCTTGCCTCGGTGTCAGTCTCAGCTTCGGCTGAAACGACGAAAATGGAACGCAATCTTGTAAAGGATGGCAACGCGCAGTTTAATAAAGGCAACTACGCAGCGGCTCTGCGGCTCTACAACGAGGCCTTGGGGATTGCTCCGACTTCCGATGCAGCAAGGTTTAACAAGGCTGTGACTCTGGTCAAGCTCTCCAACCCCAACGATTCCTCTTCTCAAAATCTTGCCGATGCCACCAAGCTATATGAAGATTTGGGAAAGACGGCCTCTGACCCTTCGATAAAAGAAAAGTCATATTACAATCTGGGCAATCTGGCCTTCCATCAGCAAGACTACGCCAAAAGCATCGACTATTATAAAAAGGTGCTCCGCAGCAATCCCGCCAACATGCACGCTCGTGAAAATCTCCGTGTGGCCCAGTTGAAGTTGCCGGAAAATGACCAAAATCAGGACCAGAACCAGGACCAGCAGGATCAGGAGCAACAGCAACAACAAGATCAACAACAACAGCAGCAACAACAGCAACAACAGCAAGAAATGAGCGCCAACGCAGAGCAGATACTCCAAACCATGCAAAACCGCGAGAATCAAACTCGCGAAAAAGCCAAGCAAGAAGAGCGCCCTGCCACAGGCCGCGGCACCGACAAGCCCTGGTAAACCACCATAACCACTCCCACCGCTAAAATGGCCGCACCGGGGTGCTTCCCAACAAAATAAATCCTTCATCTCAAATTTTATTCAAGGTCGCCATATAATATGCTTTTTCTCAAGCGTTTCATCTTAATATTTATAATCCTCGGCATGGCTCCGGTGGTCTTGGCACAGGCCTCATTCAACCTTAAGGCCCCGAGGCAAGTGGTAGAGGGCAACCGCTTTACGCTCTCTTTTGAGCTTCGCAACGGGGAGGCCAATCCGCCCAAGGCACCGGAACTGGAAAACTGTAAGCTGCTCTACGGCCCCTCGACCTCCACGATGTCGTCGATCCAGTGGATCAACGGCCAGCAAACCTCCTCGACTTCAGTCACTTACACATTCACCTACCGTGCAGATAAGGCAGGGACTGTGACAGTGCCGGCTGTGAGCGTCAATTGTGATGGCAAGCAGCTGACCTCGTCTTCGGCTCGATTCACGATTCTTCCGCCTGATAAAAACGCCCCTTCGCAAGGAGGCTCCGGAGTGGATGTCAACGACTACGCCACCCAAACACCTGACCGCAAAATCTCGCCTGACGACCTTTTCGTGCGCGTTTCGCTGAATAAATCCACTGTTTACGAACAAGAGGCCGTGATCGCCACCGTGAAGGTTTACACCAAATACAATATATCCTCATTTCGCGCCACGCAGCAGCCCACCTTCGAGGGCTTCCTGTCTGAGGAGCTCGACGTGCCTCAACAAGTGGAGCAAGAGCACTATAATGGCCAGAATTACACCACAGCCGTGCTCAAACGTTGCATCATCTTCCCTCAAAAAACCGGAAAACTCACCATCAATTCCGGCACATATGAGGTCACTGTCGTGCGATACGAGCTTGTCAGCAACGGATTCTTCTCAACTCGCCGACCGGTCGAAGACCAACTGCTCACCCGCTCTAATACGGCAACAATCAATGTGACTCCCCTGCCCCAGCCCCAACCGGCATCCTTTAACGGCGCCGTGGGCACATACACGGCCTCAGCAACCCTCGACCCCACAGAGCTGAAAACCAACGAGGCAGCATCTTATGTCTTCACCGTCAAGGGCTCGGGCAACATCAAATATCTCAAATCCCCCACCCTCGACCTCCCTTCCGGTATTGATCAATACACACCCAAAACCGACATTGACGCGAAATTCAACGGCTCGACCATTGCCGGCACCTACAAGGTGACTTACACACTTGTGCCTCAGCAGCCAGGCAATTTCACCATTCCGGCCACGGAGTTCTCTTACTTTGACATCGCTGACAAGGAATACAAAACAATCACAGTTGACCCCTTTGCAATCAAAGTGGCTCAGGGGGCCGGAACTTCAGTAGCCACCGAGCAGACCTCAATCAAAAAGGGAATCTCAGACATTCTGCACATTCGCCCCTCTGACCCGCAAAACCAGCAAAAGGAGCACTCGTTCGCGTTCCGCTCCGGGTGGTACACATTGATGTATATCCTCTCGATTCTGAGCCTTGTGATTGTGATCTTCGTGTACCGCCGACAGCTTAAGCTAAATGCTGACGTGGTGTCGCGCAAACGCGCCCGTGCCAACAAAGAAGCCACAAAACGCCTGCGCGAGGCTCGAAGACTGATGGATAAAGGTGATTGGGACGGCTTTCACGAAGCTCTCAATGGAGCTCTATGGGGCTATCTCAGCAACAAGCTCGGCATCCCGGCCTCAGGCCTTGTGCGCGACAATATTGCAGAGAAACTCACCGCTTACGGCGCCGATGAGCAAACAATCAACGATATTATCTCCATTCTTGACGAATGCGAGATGGCGCGGTTCACTCCCTCGCACGACAATGCCGAGATGTCGTCGCTTTACGACAAAGCCGCCTCGGCCATCCGTCAAATTGAAAACATAAAGAAATGATTATGCGACGCTTACTTTTCTTTCTTTCGTTCATCGTCTTCAGCATAGCCGTAGCTTTGGCCGGCGATGACCGCACGTCTGCCCTGACGGCAGATTCCGCCTATAATGCTCGCGACTACGAATCGGCCGTACGCCTCTATCATAAGTCAATCAACGACAACGGTCCCTCGGCCGTGGTATATTATAACCTCGGCAACGCCTACTACAGACTCGGCAAACTCGGCCGCGCTGTGATTTTTTACGAGCGTGCCCTCTCCCTTGACCCATCGCTGAAGGATGCGCGCACCAACCTGGATTTCGTCAACACAAAAATCCTTGATAAACCCGAGGACGATTCATCATTTCTCGGTAACCTGCACGAAAGCGTTGTGGCAGGCATGGCTCCTGATGCATGGGCCTGGACGACGTTTGGTGTCTTCTTGGTCATGCTGGGGTGTTTGGCTCTGTACATCTTCACCGGCTCTGTCGGGCTGCGCAAAATCGGATTTTTCGGTTCGATTATCCTCTTCTTCGTCTGGATATATTTTATGATATGCGCTTGGAGCGCTTCGCATCGCTACGATAGCCACGACATAGCTGTGGTAATCACCCCAACGGCCAATCTCACCACATCGCCCGGCGCGGTGGCCAAAGACGATAAGGTGATTCCGGTACATGAGGGCACGCGTCTTGAGGTCATCGACTCGCTCTCGATATCATCGGAAGGGGCCTCCGGACTCTGGTACGACGTCAAAGTCAACAATTCCACTCGCGCATGGGTGCGCGCCTCGGACATCGAAAAAATTTGATAATTTGTAATTTATTGATTTTAAAATAGTTACCGGAGGATTACCAAAAATATGTTTTAAAACATAAAAAATTAATCCTCAAATAATTTGGCAAATCCAAAATGTGGCTGTAACTTTATAAGCGAATTACAAAACCACCCGAAAATCATAACCCTAAAACTAAAAGATATGACCAAGACAATCACATTTAACGACCTGCGTCGTCTCAAGGATCGCCTTCCCGATGGCTCAATGCACGCCATTGCCGACAAGCTGAATATCACTGTTCAGACCGTACGTAATTACTTCGGTGGCAGCAACTACGACTTTGGCAAAAACTGCGGCGTACACATCGAACCGGGTCCCGACGGCGGTATTGTCGTTCTCGATGACTCCACCATCTACGACATGGCGGTAGAAATCCTCGAGAAGGCTTCTGACGAAAATGCCTGATTTCCGGCCTCAACTTTTCTCCCCTCATAAAGCCTTGCCGCCCGAGCACCCCGCCGGAGGGCAAGGCTTTAAAATTTCTCCTGTTTTAACTTCCAACTCCTGACTTATGAGATTCATCACCGTTGCCATCCACACCTACGAAAAAGCACTCGCCTTGCGTTCGCTTCTTGAGAGCGAGGGCATTGAGGTGGAATTCAGAAACGTAAATATCGAGCATCCTGTGATCTCATCAGGGGTAAGGGTCAGAATCAGGGAGAAAGATCTGCCCCTGAGCCTGCGCATCATTGAAAACCGCGAAATTTTCGCCGAACCCGTGGCAGGAATCCGAGCCGCAGATTCCACTCACCCCGTGGTGGTTCCTGTCGATTTTTCTCCCCGCTCGATTATGGCCACACGCATGGCATTTGCCATCGCAGCCGCTCATCGCACCGAAATTGTCTTCCTCCACACCTACATTGACCCCTACGTCTCCGGTGCCCTCCAGCTCACCGACTCCTTTAACTACGAACTCCCCGACTCCGAAGCGCGCATCAACCTCGAGGAGGCTGCAAAAACGCGCATGAAGCATTTCGTGCAGAGGGTGAAGAATATGATAAAATCCGGCGAGCTGCAGCCTGTGAAATTCACATCTTGCGTGGTCGAAGGTGTGCCGGAAGATGCGATAAATGACTATACGAAGGTCCACACACCTTTTCTCATTGTGATGGGCACCAGAAATTCCTCAGTCAAAGAGCATGAAATAATTGGCAGCGTCACGGGTGAGGTTCTCGACAAATGCCGCTTCACGGTGCTTGCCATACCCGAGAGTTTCGGTGAACATCGAGACGAAGATTCCAATAAAGAGCGCATCAAGAATTTCCTTTTCATAGGCAACGGCGATCAAGAGGACATCCTGGCCATTGACACCCTCCACCGCATCTTCGGCAACCATTCGCCCCACGTGGTTATCACCCAGATTCCGGCCAAACGCCGCCTGATCGGGTCCAACTCCGAGAAAAACATCTCAGTCCTGGCTGATTACTGCCGCGAAAATTTCAAACAGATGACATTCTCGACTGCCAAAATCTCCTTAGACTCGATTCAAGAAGATTTTGCAGCCATTGAAAAAGACAACAGCATCGACCTGATTGTGATTCCCAACAAAAAGAAAAACATTTTTTCTCGGTTTTTCAACCCTTCGTTGGCTCACAAAATCCTCTATAGTGCAGACATCCCGATGCTCGTGATTCCGGTATAGGAGCCTGCCACAAACGCGGAGGTCGCATCTCTAAGGATTACTGTCGCAGTTGCCGCTCAATATCAGAGAGCTTGCTGCGCAGATCTGTGAGCATGATGCTCACTTGGGTTTTGTATTGCACTACCGACATGTAGGCTCCGCGACTGCTCACATCCATGCCTTTGAGCTGATACATAAAGATGTCTCTTTCAGCCTTTTGCACGTCGGCCTCGAGTTCGCTGATTCGTGCACGAAGATCTGCGGCCTTTCGCTCCAAAGTACGCCTCATGGCAGAATCATCGACAGGAGATTGAGAGTCGAAATGAGCTGATGACGCACCACGCACCGGCACATAGCAGGTCTGGCAAATGCCCGTGCCGCCACATCGGCTGCAACGGTCTGCGTAACCTCCATAACCGGAATTTCTGATGATCCCACTCCCTCCGCAGGCTCCGCAGCGGTGTGTGCCGTGACATTCGCCACATTCTCCCGGTCGGGGCACTGGCACCTGAAGGGTCCAATGGTGCTTTACGCGCCCGTTGCTGTCAAGAATCACGAAGGTATCGCCTTGACACCAGTCCCAGTCAACGGTATCATAGTCAAACCTCAGACTCTTGTCGCATTGGAGTTTCAGTCGGGCAAACTGCATCCCGAGCTGGCCTGTCTGTGCATTGACGATGCCAGCATTGAAGGTTTCTGAGGAGAAAAAATTGTCGTTAGTGAGCACAAACGAAATGATGCGCATCCCCCCTTTCCGAGAGGATGCAACCCATTCAAAACGTCCTTTAAGTGACATAACTTCAGAACTTTAGAATGGACGCAGACCGGAAGGCCCACCGCCGAATCTGGGCTTGCGGTACATTATATCGCACGTCTGGCACACTCCGGTGCCCGAGCAGGCCTGACATTGCAAATCGTTGATTGAAGAGGCATACCCACCGGATGAGAAACGGGGCATGAAGAAACCCCGGCCGTTGCAGTTTCTGCATCGCTTAGTGCCGTGGCAATCCGGACACTCGCCGGGGCCATACTCCGTTTTGTGGAAACGCCAACTCTCCTGAACTTTGCCATCATCATCAAGGACGGCTATCACATCGTCCTGGTACCAGTCCCAGTCGACCGTATCTTTTGAAAACTCATACTTTGTGCCGGGGCTGAACTTAAGATCGCGAAAATACCATGGCTGGCTGCCATCTGAAGGAATTAGCGCAACGGTCACAGTCTCGCCAAAAAGAAAATTCGTGCATTCAAGGATGCAAGAATACAATGCCATGCCTCCGAAGCGCTGAGAGGGTTTGCGCTGGAAAGTTACTGAGAATCCCATAATTGAAATGTTAAGGAGTGAATCATGCGCAAAGATAACAAAAAATTTCCAACTCTCCTAATCCTTACATCCAACAGCATCAGACTCTTACGGATAATGTGAAAAAATTCGGCTGTCTGGACTTGGGAATTCGCAAAAAATTTTGTAAATTTGCATAAGATTATCCTGCGCCGAAGTTTTGGCACGGTTTTTGCAAATTGATTTCTATATCAAACACACATATAATAATTAATGAACACCCCCTCAACCAAAATAGCACAACTGCTTGAGAAATGCCGGCGCGAGGCCATACGGCACAACAACGCCACCATCGACCCTCGCCATCTGCTTCTTGCCCTGCTTTCTGATCAAGAGAGCAGAGAATTCAAGCTCATTGAGAAGACCGTACGCGATGCCTCGGCTCAAGAGCTATTCAAAGGTCTTGACAATGACATGTTTGACCTTGGCGCCCCCACCCCTCCGCGCCTTGAGGCATCTGACCTGACCCAACGTATTGTAAAACTCAGCTCCCTTGAAGCCCGCCTGCTCCGTCACCCCGACATCGAGCCTGTGCACGTGCTTCTTGCGGTGTTTCATAATCATGAAGTACAGCAAATGGAATTTATAAAACCTTTCCTTGACGCAGGCGTTGACTATCGCAGGCTTCATGCCCTGGTAGCCGATGCAGAAACCCCTGAGCTGCCCCGCGCAGGTGCAGATTACGTAGATGATGACGACGATGACGAGCGTCCGTCCTCTTCATCCTCATCCTCAACCGATACCTCTCGCCGCAACCGCTCGGGCAAGGGTTCTGACACCCCTATGCTCGACAAGTTCGGCCATGATATGACACGGGCTGCCTCAGAAGGGCGCCTTGACCCCGTTGTGGGCCGCGAAGTGGAAATCGAGCGCCTGGCGCAAGTGCTTTCGCGAAGAAAAAAGAACAACCCCGTGCTTATCGGCGAGCCCGGTGTGGGCAAATCGGCCATCGTCGAAGGTCTGGCTCTGCGCATCGTGCAGCGCAAGGTGTCGCGCATCCTGTTCAACAAGCGCGTTGTGTCGCTTGACATGGCAGGAATCGTGGCCGGCACGAAATACCGCGGCGAATTTGAGGAGCGCATCAAAGCCATCCTCACCGAGCTGCAGAAAAACCCCAACGTTATCCTCTTTATTGACGAGATCCACACCATCGTCGGCGCCGGCAATCCTCAAGGCTCGATGGATGCCGCCAACCTTCTCAAACCGGCCCTGGCGCGCGGAGAGTTGCAATGTATCGGTGCCACCACCTTGGATGAATATCGCAAGAACATCGAAAAGGACGGTGCTCTGGAGCGGAGATTCCAAAAGGTTATGGTGGACCCCACCACGGCTGAAGAAACTCTCCAGATCCTCAACAACATCAAGGATAAATACGAGCAGCATCACAATGTGACCTACACCCCGGAAGCTCTCGAGGCCTGCGTAAAGCTTACTGAGCGCTACGTCAGCGACCGCAACTTCCCGGACAAGGCTATCGATGCCCTCGACGAGGCAGGGTCGCGCGTGCATATTACTAATGTAGAGGTGCCCGAGGAGATCGAAAAACTCGAAAAAGAAATCGATGAAGCCACCTCGCAAAAGCTCAAAGCCGCTCAGGCTCAGAACTTTGAAATGGCCGCATCTTTCCGCGACAAAGCACAGCGGCTGAGCGAACAGCTCGACAAGGCCAAGGCTCGCTGGGAGAGCATGCTCGCAGAGCAGCGCGTGCCCGTGGATGAGGAGAAAGTGGCTGAAGTTGTGGCAATGATGACCGGTGTGCCCGTGCAGCGCATCGCCACAGCCGAGAATCTGCGACTCAAGCAGATGGCACCTCAGCTCAAAGGCGCCATCATCGGCCAGGACAACGCTATCGAAAAAATCGTTAAGGCTATCCAACGCAATCGCCTCGGTCTCAAAGACCCGAACAAGCCCATCGGCACCTTCATGTTCCTCGGTCCGACCGGTGTGGGCAAAACTCACCTGGCCAAGAAGCTGGCCGAATACCTCTTCGACTCCTCCGACACTCTGATACGCATCGACATGAGCGAGTACATGGAGAAATTTACCGTGTCGCGACTGGTGGGTGCTCCTCCGGGATATGTTGGTTACGAGGAGGGCGGACAGCTCACTGAAGCCGTGCGCCGCCGGCCTTACTCCGTCGTGCTCCTTGACGAAATCGAAAAGGCTCACCCCGATGTCTTCAACCTTTTGCTCCAGATGATGGACGAAGGTCGACTCACCGATTCGCTCGGCCGTCGCGTAGATTTCAAGAACACGATAATAATCATGACCTCGAATATCGGCACCCGACAGCTCAAGGATTTCGGCTCAGGCGTGGGCTTCAACACTCCGACGGTAACGAAAGACTACACTCACGGCGTGCTTCAAAAAGCTCTGAACAAAGCCTTCTCGCCGGAGTTCCTGAACCGAATCGACGACATCATAATGTTTGATGGTCTGGACCGCGATTCCATCTTCCGCATCATCGACATCGAGCTCAACGGCTTCTACAAGCGTGTGGCTGACCTCGGCTACCGCCTCACTCTCAGCGATGCTGCCAAGAATTTCGTTGCCGACAAGGGATATGACGCTCAGTTTGGCGCCCGTCCACTCAAACGTGCCATCCAGAAATACCTTGAGGACGAGCTTGCCGAGCTTCTTATCGCCTCTAACCTCCAGCCCGGGTGCGACATCTACGTGGATTTCGACCCCGCCACCGAGAAGATCACAACTGAGGTGAAAATACCTGAAGGCAAGGAAACCAACAACTGATTCCCGCTCCCGAGCGTTATATTTTCAGAGAGATGTGCACATGCGTAGGATAATACCGTAATGACCTCTCTCTGAAATATTTGACTCAACTATGAATATCTTCAGCTCAATCATCGACAAGACCGTGCAGGCGTGGGACTATTGCGCCCACGGCGTATGGAAGGACTCACGCAACCTCTGGTGGGTCACGGTGATTAAGACTCTCAACATTACGGTCAATTCTTTCTTTGACTCAGATTTGCAGTCGCGTGCGTGTGCTTTGACATATCGCACGCTTCTTGCTATAGTGCCGGCTCTGGCTCTGATTTTTGCCATCGGCCGCGGATTCGGATTCCAGCACCTGCTTCAAGACGAGCTTCTGAGTCTTTTCCCTGCTCAAAATCAAGCTATTACACATGCCTTGAGGTTTGTTGACTCTTACTTGACACAGGCCTCGGAAGGGGTGTTTGTGGGCATTGGCATCTTGTTTTTGCTCTGGACACTGATTTCGCTGGTGAGCTCGGTAGAGGAATCGTTCGATAGCATTTGGAGCATTAAAGAAGGCCGGAGCCTGTGGCGTCAGATCACTGACTACACTGCCATGTTTCTCATACTCCCCGTGCTGATGATTTGCGCCAGTGGCCTTTCGATGCTCGTGTCAACAACGATGCAGAAATGGTTTGATATTGAATTTGTCACGCCGGTTCTCTCCGTGGTTTTTGAGGCAGCGTCGTGGGTGTTTACGTGGCTCTTTTTTGCAGCTGTTTACATACTCATGCCCAACACTAAAGTACGGATGAAGTACGCCGTGATTTCCGGCATCATCACCGGCACTGTGTTCATGATTCTGCAATGGCTCTTCGTCTCCGGTCAGCTTTACGTGGCAAAATACAACGCCATCTACGGCAGCTTCTCGTTCCTGCCTCTGCTTTTGATCTGGATGCAATTAGCGTGGGTGATAACCCTTGTCGGCTGCCTGATATGCTATGCAGCTCAGAATGTGTTTCAATACTCTTTTGCTGAGCAAGTGAGCAATATCTCACCGGAGTATATGCGCGAAGTGACCGTAGCAGTTACGGCCGTGATCGTGCAGCGCTTCACAGCATCGGCCCCGGCGGTGACCGAAAGCGAACTCACCAAAACCTATGCTATCCCCTCACGCCTCGTCAGCGAAATCCTCGATCGTCTCAGGCGAGCTGGAGTGGTCTCGCTTGTGGTGGTTGACGACACCCGGCGCCGCTTCGGATACCAGCCCGCAATCCCCACCGACACCTTCTCCATTGCCGACCTGCGCCAACACCTCCAACAGATAGGCTACCGCGACTTCATCCCGAATTTCTCGCAGAATTTTTCCGGAGTTTCTGCTGAATATCAACGGATTGTGGAGGCGCAAGAATCAGTGGAAGAGCATGTGCTCCTTCGTGATCTAAAAATCAATATCCCAAATAATTTTTAACCTTCAATTCTGATTATGAAAAAAGTAATCGCAACCACCGCTGCCCCAGGCGCAATCGGTCCTTACAGCCAGGCCATCGACACAGGCACGTTTGTCTACGCTTCCGGCCAGATTCCCATCAATCCCGCTACAGGCGAAATCCCAGCCGGCATCAAAGAGCAAACAACTCAATCCCTGGCCAACGTAAAGGCAATCCTCGCCGAGGCAGGATTAACCACAGATAACGTGGTGAAAACTACTGTCTTCCTTGCCGACATGACTGATTTTGCCGCCATGAATGAGGTATACGCATCGGTCTTCTCAGCCCCCTACCCCGCTCGCTCGGCCGTGGCAGTCAAGGATCTCCCAAAAGGTGTAATGGTGGAAATTGAAGTAATCGCAATGCGTTGATAATCAGCCATCAATCCCTTTCTCCAATATCTTTTGCGTAAATTTTTTGAAAAAAGCATTCAAAAAATTTGGTTAATTCGATAATTCGCATTAACTTTGCACTCGCAAACGCAAAATAAGGCTCGTTAGCTCAACTGAATAGAGCATCTGACTACGGATCAGAAGGTTACAGGTTTGAATCCTGTACGAGTCACAAAACCCTTACTCCCACCGAATCTTCGGCTCGTTAGCTCAACTGAATAGAGCATCTGACTACGGATCAGAAGGTTACAGGTTTGAATCCTGTACGAGTCACTCCCTTAAATACACCCCGGATCCTGCGATACCGGGGTTTTTATTTAAAACAGCATGCGCCTGCGCCTCATCATCAACCCCATCTCCGGCACCCACTCCAAAGCCGGCCTGGCTAAGCAAATCGCCGACTCTCTCCGCCCCGATGGCATGGAGGTGGAGGCGGCCTACACCACATGCCGCGGCGATGCCACTCGTTTGGCTCGCGAGGCAGCAGATCGAGGCTACGACGGCGTACTTGCATGCGGAGGTGACGGCACAGTCAACGAAACTGCTCGTGCCCTGTGCAGCACCGACACTGCGCTTGGCATCATTCCGGCCGGTAGCGGCAACGGTCTGGCTCGCCATCTTAACATCC
The DNA here is from genome assembly GCA_964575435.1 of uncultured Bacteroides sp. Taxonomy (GTDB): domain Bacteria; phylum Bacteroidota; class Bacteroidia; order Bacteroidales; family Muribaculaceae; genus CAG-873. Next base: position 83,060 of record CAZNRK010000001.1, on the reverse strand, counting down.
CGATTGACCTTGAATATTCCCTGCGTGTAATCAAAGAGCAGAACATCGTAAATTGCGATTTTGCCCAAGTCAACGGCAACCCCTTCTTCTGCACATTCGGCATGGGGTTTGATGCCGCCGTGAGTCATCAATTTGCCAAGGAAAAAACTCGCGGCCTGATGACCTACATCAAAAGTGCTCTTGAAATCTACGCTAAATACCACTCTGCCAAATACTCAATCACTATAGACGATCGCCCCGCCTTCACGCGCGATGCATTTCTGGTGGCCTGCTGCAACGCTTCGCAATATGGCAACAATGCCTTCATCGCTCCTGAGGCCTCTATCACCGACGGGCTGCTCGACGTGATCATCGTAAAGGACGCATCTCGCTTCCGCACTCTGCTCGTGGGTCTGGACATGATGACCGGCATGATTCCTCATAATACCCAAACCGAGATATTTCAAGCACGAAAAGTGAGAATAACTCGAGAGACCGAGGGGCCATGCCACATCGACGGTGAAGCTCTTCACATGGGCAAGGAGATAAATGTGGAGTGCATCCCGGGACAAATCAAACTTTTCTGTCCCACTCATGACACGCGGTTTCGCCCCTTCATCACACCGATGAATTACCTGTTTCGCGACATTTCATTGGGCATTTCCCACACCTTCTCTAAGCATTAACCATCCCGAATCAACCTAAGAGCGTGGTTGACAAGAAAAGTTAACACGATCTAAATAGCAGGGGAAATCTTTGAACGCCTCTTTTGCATGCAAGGCTTCCATCCGGGATGGGAAAAGACCGTAAACTGCCGAACCGGAACCCGACATCGAAGCATAGAGAGCGCCTCGCTCTATCATCTGCTCTTTCACACGCTCAACCTCGGGGGCAAGGGGAAAGATAGACTTCTCGAAATCGTTGACCAGCCTTCCTTGCCATTCCTCAATCGGGAGGCTGAGGATTTCCTGAATTGACATTTCAGGCTCTTCAGGCTTGATGCCGGCGTAGGCCATTGCGGTGGAAATCGACACACTTTGCGGCTTCACAATCAGATAGTAAAGACCTTGAATCTGAGGGATATCGATGGGAGAAAGCTCAGTGCCGATGCCGGTAGCGAGCATCGGGCGGTTGTAAATGAAGAAAGGACAGTCAGCTCCGATTTCAGATGCTAATTCAGCCAAAACCTCATCCGGGAGGGAGAGCGAGAGAAATTTGTTGAGACCTTTGAGCACAGCGGCTGCGTCTGCCGACCCTCCGCCGAGGCCGGCACCATCGGGCACTATTTTATTGATTATTAGGTCAACCGCCGGGATGCTCATTCTGCGCTCGAGGGCGCGGTAAGCCTTGACCACAAGATTCTTTTCCGCCGGACAGTCAATTGTCCGGCCCAAAGATGTGAGCTGAACATCGGAAGCGCGCCCTGGCAGGATTTCCAAGACGTCAGTCCAGCCCACAGGCACCATCACCGAGACGATGTCGTGATACCCGTCCGGGCGCTTGCCCACAACGTTGAGGCCCAAGTTAATCTTTGAGCAGGGAAAAAAAATCATGCTTGATGAGCGGGACGAAGAAGATCGTTGACGGTCTTTACGGGATTAAAACTTGCGCCGGGCACCTCAACAAAAATTGTGAGCCAATTGCTCATGGCGCCATTCCAGAGGCCGGGAAGCTCAAGAGCGCGCAGCTCGCGACCTCCGAGCGATTTCTGAGAGATGAAGCCTGTGTCGGGGTCGACGAAGTCGGGAAGGTTGAATTTCTTGCCTTCTGCATCGGTGATGTAGCACACGAGGTCAACGGGGTTGAAGTGTGTGGCCTTGCTCATCAGATCGGCGTTTTCGGGTTTTGAAGTGTCGATTTGCGTTGACTCGAGGATTTGAGGTGAGGCGGTGCCGTCAGGATTGTATGCAATGAAGGGGCCACCGCCGGGTTCGCCTTCGTTTTTCACCATGCCGCACACACGCATCGGGCGGTCAAGCAGCCCGAGCATGAAATCGGCTAATTCCTTTCCTTTGAGTGTATTGAATTCCTTAGCCTCAATGCAGAAGGCAGAGCGCAGGAATTCAATCGTCTCCTCCAGCAAAGCCTCTGAAGGCACCTGCTCCGCACGAAGCCTGGAGGCAAGCTCCACCGCGCGATCGTGGGCAAGGATGAGCACGCCGGCAAGCACTTTTTTGGAGTGGATAGTGGCGGAGCGTTGAGAATCGGGCACTACGTTATCAATGTTTTTGATGAAAACGACGGTAGAATCCATGTCGTTGAGATTTTCAATCAGCGCACCGTGGCCACCGGGGCGGAACACTGGTTTGCCCTCGTCGTCGCGGAATATTTGGTTGTCGAGAGTGGCGGCTATGGTGTCGGTTGAAGGTTTTTGCTCGGAAGTGGTAACGTTGAACTTCAACCCCGTAAGCCTCTCAAATTTCGGCACAGCTTCAGCAAGCTTCTCGGCAAAAGGCTTCTGATGAGCGGCTGATACGGTGAAATGGAGATTGACCTTGCCATCGGAGGCCGCGGTCATAGCTCCTTCCATAAGTTGCTCTTCCAGAGGCGTGCGGGTAGAGCCATCGGCATAGCGGTGGAAAGTGAGCAGAGCTTTAGGCAGCTGGCCGTAGTTAAGACCCTCGGGGAGAATGATGCCGGCAATTACGTCTTTATAGCGGCCTTCGTTCAGTAGGGCATGGAGATTCATGCCGTGCTTCGCAACAAGGACCTGATTGAGCTCTTCAGCAAAAGGCACTTTATCTATATTTTTTATCAGGACATCAACATCAGAGCCGGGCGCGGGCACTTCAGCCTGTCCATTGACAAAAGCGAAAAGCGCCTTGAACATACGCGAAGCCGCTCCGGAAGCGGGCACAAATTTGCACACACTGCCTCCATCGTTTAGATATTGCTGCCATCGCTCAACAGCGGCCTGCTGCTGCTCGACGCTTAAGCGAGTGATACCGGCACCAACGGTGGCTGATGAGTGGAGACGAAGGAAGGGGAAACCGGTGGCAAATCTGTCAAGCTGTGCCTGCACTTTTTCGGCTGAAATGCCTTTTGATTTAAAAAATTCGAGATCTTCGGAGGTAAACATGGGGATAGGTAGTTAGTTAGGAGTGAGGAGTGAGGAGTGAGGAGTTAAGTGTTAAGTGCTAAGTGTTAGGTGTTAGGTGTTAGGAGTGAGGAGTTAATTTAATAACGTTTTTATTTTGACATTCGTTTTATCAGATTGTAGGCTTTGACCACACCGAGCTCGCCGGCCTTGCTGAGGTCGGCTACTCCGGCCGATGTATTTCCCATTTTCATGTACACATATCCGCGATTGTAGTATGCTTCTCCCATGTCAGCCTTGAGCTCGATGGCACGAGTGAAGGCGGAAATGGCGGATGTGAAATCGCCCTGGAAGTAGTGGAGATTTCCCTTGTCAAACCACAACGGAGCCGAACGCGGCGACAACTTAACCGCCATGTCATAATCATCAGCTGCAGCCGCTATGCGCGAGCCTCTGGCCAAAGCATCTTCGCCCTCGGTGGTGTTGTGAAATTTGGCTTGAGCACGCAAGGCATAGGCCACAGGGCTGTCGGGGGTGAGTGCAATGGCGCGAGTGAGATCTTCAATGGCAGCGGGATAATTGCGCACAGTGATAAAATCCATGGCCCGACCGATGTAGTCGATCGCGCGTGGAGTATGGGTAGCGATGTAAGAATTGTAATATTCGATAGAGGAGAAATGCCGCCCGATAGCGTCCTCGTCGGTAAGACGTCCGGGGGTTGATGACACGCTGATGGCCATGCGAAGCATGCGCGAAGAGTTGATATCGTCGACCTCTTTAATGAAATATGTTGAGCCTCCAAGCTCGGAGCTTGTCACGTAATAAGTCAGCTCCATAAGAGGCTCAATGTCCATGGGCACGTTGCGCTCTTGCACGCGTCCGCGAATCGATGAATTGTTGTATTCTTGCTCAATATCGGGACTGCTCTCAATGGTTAGGAGCGATGAAAACCTGCGGGCAGCAGCTTCCGGGGTTCCGTCATTGCCGGTAAAGAGCTGATCATCGTCATTAGGCAATGAGGATGGGTCGGCCGGAGCTTTTGTCAGGGCCACAGCCTTGTCGTAGTCGCCTTTGGCTTTTGCCGTCTGGCCGGAATTGCGGTAGAATTCACTGCGGAGAAAAAGGGCGCCGTCGAAGTTAGGATATTTCTCAATCACATGGTTAATGTCTGAAATCGCCCCTTTGAAGTCATGCTTTTCTCCCTTGACCAAAGCGCGGTTATATCGAGCACGGATATTGTCGGGATTGAGCTCGAGGATGCGATTATAATCCTGAAGGGCGCGGTCGTTATCGCCCACCTCGCTCAGGAGCAAAGCGCGGTTGAAGAGAGCCACATCGTTGGCTGGTTCCAGACCGATGGCGTAATCAAAATCTGCCATTGCGCCAAAATAATCATCGAGTTTGTAGCGGAGGTATGCGCGATTGATGTATAGAGGAGCGTGGCGAGGTTCGAGCTTCACGGCTGTGTTAAGGTCAGCAAGTGCCTGCTCAAAGTTTTGATCTTTCTGCATTGCGATGCCGGCACGCATGACGTAGGCATTTAGGGCGTTCTTGTTGATGCTCAAGGCTTTATCGATATCGGCAGAAGCCTTGACCGTGTCGCCCTCTGTCAGGAGCAATCGAGCGCGACCCAGATAGCCGTTTTCAAATCCGGGATAGAAGCGAAGCAACTCAGTGAATGTGGAATCTGCCGATGCCGTCTGTTTGGCATCGCTTTGAGCAAGAGCCATATTGAAAAGAATCTGACGGTTTCGCGGCAAAAGGTCAAGTGCTCGCTTATAGTCGGAAATCGCGCCTGATAGGTCGTTGAGGTTTTGGCGGGCCACACCCCTGACCTCCCATGCGTCTGTCAGGAAGGGATTGAGCTGCAAGGCTTTGGCGGCATCTTCTTCAGCGCCCTTAAAATCATCCAGATTTAGCTTGGCAATTGCTCTGAAGAGGTAGGGCTGGGACAGATAGGGCTTGGCTTGGATGGCCTGATTGAAATATTGGATTGAAAGCACGTAATCCTCGAAGTATAGCGCGTTTTGCCCTACTCGCAACACGCGGTCGGCATCAATTTGCCCCTTCATCGTCAAGATCGAGAGCAAGGCCACGAGCACGCAGGCGATTTTAGGAATAATATTTACCTTTGGCCATCGGTTCATAGTGCAAATTTACCATATATTTTTAATTTCAGCAAAAAATTGAGTAATTTTGCACCGCAAAATTCAAATTATCTCATCGCGAATGAAAGTAATGAAATTTGGAGGCACGTCGGTAGGTTCAGCCGAGCGTATCTCACACGTAGCCGACCTGATAACCGACGGCGAGCGCAACTTAGTGGTGCTCTCAGCCATGTCGGGCGACACAAATGCACTGCTCGCCATCGCCGACAGCTTCGAGCAGCATCAACTCCCGAAGGCTTTCGCCCAAATTACGGATCTATATAAAAAATATGTGGAGACCATCGGCATCCTTTTCCCCAACCGGATGGAGGCAACAATGGTGATTTCGGAAATCGACAATCACCTGGCCGAGCTCCCTGACCTGACAAGAAATGAAATTGTGGCCAAAGGGGAGATAATCTCCACCACCATAATGAATTACCTCTTGCAGAGCCGTGGCATTTCTTCTATCTGGCTCCCGGCTTTGATCTTTATGCGCACCCTCCCAGACGGCTCCCCTCATTATGATTTCATCCGCGAGAAGCTAACGGCCCTGCTATCGCGCACAAACGCTGATGTCATTATCACTCAAGGTTTTATCTGCCGAGACAGCGAGGGTGAAGTCTCTAACCTCCAGCGCGGAGGCAGCGACTTTACAGCCACGATTATCGGTTCGGTAATCCCTGCAGCTGAGATACAAATCTGGACCGACATCGACGGATTGCACAACAACGACCCGAGAGTGGTGAGCGGAACCACCCCCGTGCGCCACCTCTCTCACGCTCAGGCCTCTGCCCTTGCATTTTTCGGAGCGAAAATCCTTCACCCCTTGTGCATAGCGCCGGCTGAGAAGGCCGGCGTTCCGGTCAAACTTTTAAACACATTCCAGCCTCAGGCCCCCGGCACACTAATTGACTCTACCGCTGCCGCCGGCGAAATCATCGCTGTGGCCGCCCGCGAGGGTTCGGCCACATACTCCGACGGAATGGCCACGTTGACATTTGCAGACAGCCGCGACGAATTCTCCTTCCCCATCGTTGCCCTCCCCACCCCTGCTCTCGCAGCCGTTTGCGTGGTAGGAGACCTCTCAGCCGAAGCTCTTAAAGAACGGCTCCAAAAATCCGGGATTGAGGCCTATAGCATAATTTCAGACCCCGGGCGCCTCATCGCCATCGTCGCAGACTCTGAGAAAAACCGGGCCCTGAAGGCACTTTTCTGATTATTCTTGCGGCAAATCGTCGGGGATACGGTTGGCGAGTTGGTCGCGTGCGATTTGGAGTCGACGGTCAAGTTTTTCGCGAAGCATCAAGGCTGATTTCAGTTGATTTTTTTGAGTGCCGTATTGCCAGGCTTTGGCTATGTCGGTGCCCTGCACCGGGCTAATTTTCACTTTCTTGCGTCCTTTTGTGCCGATCAACACAATTTCCGTCACCGGCACGCCGGCCTCAGAGGCCGAAGCGCCAATGGCATTGACCTCCTCGGGCAGGAAAGTTGCGATCTCGCCGCCTTCGATCTTTGTGGAGCGCTCGCTTGCAGCCGGGATTACTTCCGAAGCGTACTCCTGACCTCCGATGACAAGGGCTACCTGATTTATATTCAGCGGATTGCCCGTATTGCTTGCCACCAGATAAAACATGCCGTCGGCATCGTTGACGCGAGGCTGCACACCGGTGGTGTTGGTGAATCCGGAGCTTGTGTAGCTTTTCGGCAGGTAATAGCCCTCGAGCCCGTTGCCTGAGATGTGATTGAAATTGCCTTCAAGCTCAGAGAGGCGCTGCTGAGTGGTGGCAATCAAGCTGTCGGCCGATTGTATCTGCTTGATGGTCAATTTTTCCACAGCCACAGGGCGCAAATCATGGGCCTTTCGCCTCACTTCTATCATCTGCGGATATCGCGCCTCAATGCTGTCGAGAGCCTCAAGAGCTTGGGTATAATCCCCACATGAGATCAGACTATCGGCTGAGGCCAGGGCTGCCTCGGCTGCATTTTGCTCTTTATTATCCGAGCCACAAGAGCTCATCGTCAAAGCCCCGGCCAGAATGACCGGAAGCGAAAATTTAAACACGTTGCACATCTTTTACGCCTTTTACTGTTCCGAGTTTCTTTATTAGATTATTTGCAGCGTCGGTGTCGTTGACACCGACCACGAGAAAGCCTTGGAAAATTCCGTCAAATGAGTTGATCGAAATATTCCGCAGCACGGTATTTTTCTCCTTATTGATAATGGAGGTGATATTCGTCACGATGCCGATGTCGTCTTTGCCCACCACGCGGAGGGTTACGGCAAACTGTCCGCCGAGCTTGCCTGACCATTTTGTGGTGATGATGCGGTAAGGATATTTTGCGTGGATATTTGCAGCATTCGGGCAATCCGCGCGGTGGATTTTAATCACACCTTCCGAGGATACAAATCCAAAGACGTCGTCGCCGTAAATCGGGTTGCAGCAGCGGGCAAAGCGATAGTTCAGGCCTTTAATGTTGCTGTTATCGATAATGAGGATGTCGGAATTTGCAGTCTCGGAGGAGTCGGTCTCTTGCGCGGGTTGCATCACATACTCCTCAGCTGAAACCTTCTCGGCAGCCGCGGCAGCTTTTTGTTCGGCCTCTGTGTAGGTGTCAATGACGGTGTTGATGTCGATTTCCTCCTGAGCCAAGGCGTGATAGAAATCGGTGACGGTTTTAAATCCCATCTTTTTCACCACACGCATCAGGGCTGCCTCGTCGATTTCAATCTTTCGGTTTTTGAATCTACGTTGCAGTAGCTCCCGGCCAATCTCTGCGCTTCTGCTCTCCTGCTCTTTGAGCACAACACGGATTTTATTGCGAGCCTTTGATGTGACACAGAAATTGAGCCAGTCGGCCTTGGGATGCTGAGTGGAGGAGGTGAGGATTTCGACGGTGTCGCCCGTGCGCAGGCGATAGTTGATTTTTTGGTTCTTTCCGTTTACCTTGCCTCCTGTGCATTTACATCCAAGGTTGGTGTGGATGTGAAAAGCAAAGTCGAGAAGTGACGCACCCTGAGGGAGCTTGTAGAGGTCGCCGCGCGGAGTGAATACAAACACCTCCTTGTCGTAGACGTCCATCTTGAAATTCTTCATCAGCTCCATCGGGCCGGTCTCAGCAGTCTCAAGGATGTCGCGGATATTATTCATCCATCGGTCGAGGTCGTTTTCGCTCTTGATTCCCTTGTACTTCCAGTGGGCAGCAAGGCCTTTTTCGGCGATTTCGTCCATGCGGCGGGTGCGGATCTGCACCTCCACCCAGCGCTCCTGCGGGCCATAGACAGTAATGTGCAGACTCTCGTAACCGTTACTCTTGGGGATTGAGAGCCAATCCTTCATGCGGGCGGGATTGGGAGTGTACATGTCAGTAACGAGCGAATACACGAGCCAGCACTCGGGCTTCTCTCTCTCAAGAGGCACATCGAGGATAATGCGGATGGCAAAGAGGTCGTAGAGGTCTTCGACATCGTTTTTCTGCTTGCGCAGCTTATTCCATATAGAGTAGATGCTTTTGGTGCGACCTTTAATCTCAAACTTCAGTCCTTCTTTTTCAAGCCTTTCGCGGATAGGACGGATAAAATCCTCGATATATGCCTCGCGCACGGCTTTGGTGTCGGAGAGCTTGTCGGCTATGCGGCGATAGGTGTCACGGTTGGTATATTTCAACGACATATCCTCCAACTCCGACTTGATGGAATATAGGCCAAGACGGTGGGCCAACGGAGCGTAGAGATAGTTAGCCTCGTAGGAGACATCGTGCACGAGCTTTTCGTTGGGGTGGTGATTGATGGCACGCATCAGGGCCAGACGGTCGACAATCATGATGATGATCACACGGATATCGCGAGCGAAGGTGAGGAGGAGCTTGCGGAAATTGTCGCTCTCCACGGCTGCCTGCTTGCTATAGAGCGAGGCAACTTTTGATAGACCTTCGAGCATGCGACCCACGTCCTTGCCCCAGCGCTCGGTCATCTCCTCGATGGTTACTACTCCCTTCTTAACGAGGGTATAGAGCATGATGGCGATGACCATATTGCGATCGGGCGATATTTTCTCGCAAAGGAGATCGGCCGTGGCGAGATTGCGCACCACGGGATTAATGCCGTATCGGTCGCGCGGACAGCGGCCGTCCTCAATGGCCTGGCGGATCAAGTGGCGCACCCCCTGATAATCGTCAGGGAGGGCTGTATCCTGGAGATATCGGAGCAAGCGCCGGGCTGTTTCAAATACCTGTCGGCTCTCTTCCGGGGTGAAATATGTCATGTGTGTCTGATTTGAGAGTTTGGAGAAAAGACCGGAAGTCAATTCTTTTTTAGAGTATAAACGTAAGTTACGCCCTCCGGGTTGACCATCTGGAGGGTCATATTCTTTCCCGTAGAATTAGTAATTTTTACATCATAGACTGACGCAGTGGTGAAACCCAGAGCCTTTGGATAGTCATAATTGAAGTCGATCGCCGGGTCGGTGTTGTTGTAGTTCACTTTCAGTGTCTGCCCCTGGCGCTCCCACGAAGCCCAGTATTGAGAATGGGAATGAGCCACAGGGTCGACGTGTGAAATCAGCAGAACGCCGCTCTGAAAACGCCAGTTCCAATCCGCGGGAGTGAGGTCTGCGACCGGAGCGCCGTCTGCAGTAATTTCTGTCATGATCCACTGGCCGAAGAGCTCGCCTATGTTGCCGTTATTATGGGTGCAGCCTCCAATGAGAAAAGCCGGTAGGAGGAGTAAAAGTATTCGTAAAGTTTTCATTGTCAGAGGATTCAGAAGTTATAACCGATGCCTGCCATTACGCCGAAATTGTTGCCTTGCAGTTTGCCGGCATCGAAGGCCACCTTGCCATCAATCACAAGACCAGGCAGGAGCACGTCGGCGCGCCATACCATGTTGACCATTGCAGAGGTGCAGTTGCGAGCCTCGGTGTATGGCACATCATAACCTCCGAGGCCGTGGCGATAACTCAGGAGCAAGCGCCAATCAAGTTTTGATGAGAGCGAACCCTCGCCTCCGATGTGGAAACCCGAAGTGCGCGTGCATGCAAAAGCAGGATAGCCGTCGAGATTATAGACGGGCGAGAGCAGGAATGGAGTGCCGATGGCCATGCCGTAGTTGGCGTAGGAATTATATGAGGCGTTGTTGTAGTAGTTGTCAAATCCGGTGGCATTGGAGGTGATCGTGGTGCCGGGACGGTCGGAAGGTGCCCAGTGGATCGGACCGCTCTGGTTGCGGAAGTCCACATATTCAGCTACTACGGCTTTCAGCCATTTTGACTGAGGCAGACGCAGTTCAATACCCCAGACGCCGTCAAAGCCGTTCATCTTGCCAATGCCCGACCCGTCTTCGAAGGGCCATTGGAAATATGCACTCACTTCTGCGCCCGATTTCAGGCGGTAACGGGCCTTGAAATCCCAACAGCCCAAGGAGCTGCCTTCGTAGTAGTCGTTGCCGTTGCCTTCAGTGGGAAGGAGCATTTTGAAAAAGGTTTTCACTGACTTGGAGAATTGCTCCTGGTGAGTGAGCACACCTTTATTATAGAAAGAAGTCTTACCACCAAAGAATCCACCGACTTGCATACCCACGGTCACTGACAGCGGCTGCGAAGGCTTGGTGCGGAAGTAGCAGCGCTTGTAGCTGTAAAAAGCATCAGTGTTGAGGTGGTAGGAATAATAGTTATAATGGTTGGTCATGTACTTATCATCGGGCATCACGCCATAGGAAATTTCACCCTGAATCTGCACCCAACCGTTAGTGAAGGGTATATTTTGGAAATCCACGAATCCGGCTCTTACCTCCGGGATGGGGCGCGAATTGCCGCTCTCGATGAAGTCACCCGAAGAAAGGCGAGAATTCAGGATTGCCGATTCGTGCTCTTTGAGGCCCACGGTAAGAAACACTCCTCGATACTTCACCTCGCCATATAGCTGCTGAAGCCATGCGGCAGCCGGACCCTGCGCCGTAGAGGTCCATGAGGATGAAGCATGCTCGTAGCGGGCGTAGTCTTGCTTGGAGCTATAGCCGGTAAGGAAATCAGCACCAAAGCCCCAGGAGAAACGTCTGTCAAGCCTTAGGGGCTTAATGGCTGAAGCCTCGAAAAGGGCTGTGGATTTGGAGGGGGTCTTACCGTGGTTCCACGACCCAATCATGTACGGAGCAAAATCGCCCGTTGACCCCCCGGCAATAATTTCTGCCGAAAGGCTCACGGTGGTGTCTGCCAACTCAAATGCTTGTCCGCTAAGAGCGGTCAGGCATATGGCGGAAAGCATGATTTTTCTCATATTCTTTTTCTTAGAAATATCTATTGTTTACCTTATTAGTTCAGAACGAGCCGTGGTGGAGTCACTTACGGCCAAAGTCGGCGGGGATTTCGCCCCAGAGCTCGGTGTTCCATTTCAGGACCGGATTTTTCCATTGATGTGTGGCCACCCAGGCATCGGCTCTGGCAAGGATTTTGGCCAAGGGAAGAGAGGGGTCGATTTTCACCGTGCTGCGATTGTGGCGAGCGCGAAGCCAAGAGAGTGCGGTGCGGGAGTCGGTGTAGACGGGAGTGGTGTCGTCGCCTTGTGATTGCAGGAGGGCGAGGACGTGGACAAGACCGATGTATTCTCCGATATTGTTAGAGCCTCCCACAAGCGGACCGACGTGGAAAATCTCCTCTCCGGTGCCGACCCTTACCCCACGGTATTCAACATTTCCGCCGGGATTGCGGTCGCATGCACCATCTACCGAGATTGCATCAAGACAAATCTCCGGGAAGGCCGAATAATTGACCACCTGCTGATTGCGCTTTTCGGCCATTCGCGAGAAAATTAACCGGTCGGCAGCATCAGCTTCTTTGCGAAAAGCCAACGTGGCATCTTCGCAAGAGTCGAAAGCCTTAAAGCGAGCACCCGGGAAACCATCGACCTGGTCATGAGCATCGGGCCAGTTGTCGTAGATTCCCGGGACACGTCCAGCCCATACGACATAAAATTTTCGTTTGGCTCCCATTATGAAAACTGGAGAATAAGATTGATATCCATAGGGCGCATTTCCAGACGCGTGGCCACGCGTGCATTAGTGGGCTTACCCATAAAGGTGAGCACAGCGCGTTGCAATCCGCCATTGAGCATCAGTGCGTTAGTGATGCCGTTGCAGGTGAAAATCTCGGTAATCATCGTGATGAACGTATTGCTCAAGGCCATGGCCACGGTGCGAGGCACAGCTCCGGCGGGATAGAAATAGGCCCGACGGCCTTTCAGCTCGGAGAGGGCGGCAAGCGGGGTGTTGCCTATGTCGACCGGAGGCAGGGAGGGGAAGACGGCACGGTCGGTTGATGTAATGTCAAAGATTATAACCCCCTCTTTCATCTCAGAGATGATATCAGATGAAATTTCGTAGGGCGGTCGGGCGTCGGTGGCAATGACCACGTCGGCAGAACGGAGCGCACCTGCAAGCACACGCGGATGCATCGACGATCCGGTGATTCCTGCACCGAGCTCGCGCAAGGCTGCACGCAGGGAGTAGACGTCGTTGTCAAACATCTTCACTATCGCACCCAGACCCATGGCGCTTCTTGCTGCAGCGCAAGCACTGATGCCAGAGCCCATAATCGTGACTTCACAGGGCACGATGCCGGCAACGCCTCCGAGCAGGATGCCCTTGCCATGGTCAGAATCGGCCAGAAGGGAATTGGCAATTGTCATGGCTGCGCGGCCGGAAATCTCAGCGAGAATATCGGCAAAAGGCAGCAGTCCGCGCGAATCCTCTATAAGGTCAAGCGCCAGAGTAATGATAGAATTGCGGAGCAGGATGGCAGCAGCAGAGCGGTCGGCCAGTACGGAATCTATAAAAGTAAGGAGCATGGCTCCATTGCGTAAGGCGCGGGCATCAATGCCGGAGAGCGGAGCCAGATAGATTACGATGTCGCAGCGGAAAGCTTCGCCGCGGTCCACGATATCAACTCCTTGCTGCTGATAGCGCAGGTCGGTATAATGGATCGATGATGCACCTCCTTGCTGAATCTTCACATTAAAACCTCGCTCCACGAGCATGCCTGCGGCTTCGGGAGTGAGTGGGAAACGCCTGTCGCTGCCTGAGGGCGGTGTGGGCAATCCGATGGTGATGCGATGGCGGTTAGCAGTGAGTTTTAATTGCTTTTCCTTGGGTATGGCATATGGATTTCCCATTGTTATATATATTATAATGTGAAGAGTGGTTGGTTTAAAAATTATTCAGGACTTCGGGCTGAGGAGGATCTCGCTGATAAATTTATCAACCGAGGAATTGACCTCCTCGGAAGTCTCAAGAAAAGAGGAATCAAAATGATGGCGGGCCTTGCTGTAATATGGGTTGCGGTCGGCAAGTAACCGGTTCATTAAACCACGCATCTCATCCTCAGTAGAGATTGCTTGCAGGAGAGGACGGTTTTGACGGCCGTTCATGAGTCGGGGTATCAATCTCTCGGGCGAGGCTTCAAGCCAGACAGTCCGGGATGTCTCGTTAAGCCTCTCCATGATACCGGGACGACAGGGAGTTCCACCCCCGAGGGCAATCACTCCGTCGGGATTCTGAGCAAGCACGATATCAAGGGTTTTAACTTCGATCTGCCTGAAAGCGTCTTTGCCCTTGTGGAGGAAAATCTCCCGAACCGACATGCCGAGCCGGTTCTCTATGGCTGCGTCGAGGTCGGTGAAAGAAACACTCAAGCGTCGGGCAAGAGCCTCCCCAAGGGTGGTCTTGCCCGAGCACATGAAGCCTGCGAGCACAATAGCGGGCATAGCCCAATTATTTCTTTTGCTCCAGAATGTCGCGGATTTGAGTCAGAAGCTCTTCGGTGGTGGGGCCGGCAGGAGCTGCGGGAGCTTCTTCTTCCTGTTTCTTGAATTTCATAATCACTCTCAGAGCCACGAAGATACTGAAGGCGATGATCAGGAAGTCGACGATGTTCTGGATGAACATACCATAGTTAAGGGTAACGGCCTCAGCCACTGTTTCGCCGGCCTCGTTGACTGTGGCCTCATGGAGCACGTAGGTGAGGTTTTTGAAGTCAACGCCACCGGTGAATACGCCCACAACAGGCATAATAATATCGTTAACGAGCGAGCTGACGATTTTGCCGAACGCGCCACCGATGATCACACCGACAGCCATGTCTACTACATTGCCCTTCATGGCAAATGCTTTGAAATCTTGGAAGAATCCCATAAAAAATAAGTTTTAACGATTATTTAGATGCAAATATAAGGTGTTTTTTCGAAAAATTGTTCATTTGAGCAAGAATTTTTATTTTTATCTCGATTTTTTTGTAATTTTGAGCGGACTTATGCGTCAAAAAGGTATGAAACATTATTCAGAAAAAGAATTTGCTGACCTTGTAGAGAGCCAACGCGCCAACATCTATAGCGTCTGCTACATGTATGCCGACTCGGCCGATGCCGTTGCCGACCTTTTTCATGAATGCCTGATCAACATCTGGAAAGGCCTGGCCAACTTCAGAGGCGAGAGCTCCATGTCGACGTGGATCTATCGCATCTGCCTCAACACCTGCATCTCCGCTGCCAGGAAGGAGAAAAAGAATCCTGACCGGGTGGCCATTGATCTCGTTGGCGACGTGCCCGAGAGCCAGTCTGACGCCAAGCAGCGCCAACAGCTCCACGAGCGCATCCGCACTCTCGGCCCTCTCGACCGAGCAATAGTGCTCCTTTGGCTCGAAGATCTCCCATACGACGAGATCGCAGCAATCGTGGGCATTTCCACCCAAAATGTGGGCATACGCCTTTATCGCATCCGACAACAACTTAAATCTTCCGACAACAATGCAAACTCCTGATACCCTCGACTCTCTCCGCCAAGAATACCAATCATTCAAAGACGACGCAGCGCGCCAAGTGCACATCACTCCGAAGATGCTCGCTCGCGCCACCGCTCCCCACATCTCCAAAATACGAAAATTGCAGCTACGCATCGTTGCATGCGGTCTGGTGGCAGTGGTGCTGTGGCCTTGGCTCTGTCATACTCTCCAGCTCTCTCTGCCTTTCCAGATTTTCACGTTAGTGATGATTATCGGCAGCCTTTTCTTCCAGTGGTGGAATCTCAAGGACATAACCGACCCGTCGTCAGACAGCCATAGCTTGCTTGAGCTGGCCGAGCAGAGCCTCAAAGCCAAGCGCCGCGCTCTGAAAGAGCTTTATGTAGGGAGCGCAGTGCTGGTTGTGTGGTTTGCATATTTTGCTCATGAGATGTTTAGAGTGATGAGTCCGGGACAGGCCTGGGGCCAGGTGGTATTCGCCGCTTTAGGCGGGATAGTCGGATTCTTCATTGGCATCAGTTATTCCCGCCGCATGCGCGACAGCCTCTCGGCCATCCACGACGACATCACCGACGTGCTCTCCACAGAGCAGTAACGGCCTTCCCCCCGGGTTTCGGAGAAATTTATTTTTCGCTTTAGGCTGATTCATATTTTTTGCGTAACTTTGTAGCAGAATATGGCAGCCGACTCCAACATCCTTCAAAGCAACTACGTAGAGGTAATCGTGCCCCTACCCCTGGAAGGCCCCTTCACTTACCGCATCCCGCCGGAAATGGCAGCGGAGGTGAAGCCGGGAGTGAGGGTGATTGTGCCCTTTGGCTCGCGAAGATTCTATACCGGAGTGGTCCGCGCCTTCACCCTGGAGCCTCAAGGCATGGAGGTGAAAGATATAATCAGCGTACTGGACTCCGCGCCCATCGTGAATCGTACCCAGCTGCAACTTTGGGAATGGATTGCGCAATACTACCTTTGTTCGGCCGGAGAGGTGTATAAGGCTGCCGTCCCCTCGGGCTTGAAGATCGAGAGCGAGACGAAGTTTGAATTTAATCCGGATTTCGACCCCGAGACACCCCTGACCGAGCGCCAGAGCCGCCTGGTGGCTCTGCTTCAAAGCAAAGGGAAACTCACCTCAGCCCAAATCGCCAAGCTCACCGGCGAGGCCAACATCACCCCCACCCTCCACCGCCTTCTGAGTCTTGGAGCCGTGATGGTGAGCGAAAGTCTGAACGAATCATACCGACCCAAGACCCTTAAACTTGTGGCTCCGGCATTTGCCCGATACGACGACGATGCGCTGCGCCGGGCGTTTGCTGCAGTAAAAGGCGCTAAGCGACAAGAGACCATGCTGCAAACCCTGCTGCATATGTCGCAATTCACCCTCCGGGGCTGCGACGTTAAAGAAGTGCAGCAATCCGACCTCCTGGATAAGAGCGGAGCCACATCCGCCACACTTAAAGCCTTGCGCGACAAGGGGTTGGTAGAGACATCCACACGCGTTGTCTCGCGGTTCTCTCCCTTAGGCCTCACCACTGCTCCCCTGCCCTCACTTTCTGAGGCGCAAGCGCGGGCACTTAAGGAGGTGCATCTGAGTTGGAAAGATAAACCGGTGACACTGCTCCACGGTGTGACCGGGTCAGGCAAGACAGAACTATACATGCACCTCATCGACTTTGTGCTGGGCCGGGGGCGACAAGCCCTTTTCCTCGTGCCGGAAATTGCGCTGACCACGCAGCTCACATCGCGCCTGCAGCGTGTTTTCGGCGACAAAGTCATCATCTATCACTCAAAATTCACCGACAACGAGCGTGTGGACATCTGGCGCAAGGTTCTTTCCTCGTCGGAGCCTTACGTGGTGATTGGAGCCCGGTCGTCGGTGTTCCTGCCCTTCTCGAGGTTGGGATTGGTGATTGTCGACGAGGAGCATGAACCTTCTTATAAGCAATCCGACCCCGCTCCTCGATATAACGGCCGCGATGCAGCCATCATGCTCGCTTCGATGCATGGGGCGTGCACCCTCTTGGGCAGCGCCACCCCGGCCATAGACACATATTATAAAGCGCAGACGGGGAAGTATGGCCTCGTCACTCTTTCGGAGCGTTTCGGAGGGGCACGTCTGCCGGAAATCGAGCTCGTTGACATGGCTCTTGCTTCGAAGAAAAAAGAAACCGACGGAGTTCTCGCCTTTACCACTGTAAAGCGCGTGCGCAATTCCGTGAGGGAGGGGCGTCAGGCCATAATCTTCAACAATCGCAGGGGCTTCTCGCCAATTGCCAGGTGCAGCAAGTGCGAGTATGTGCCCAAGTGCCTTTATTGTGATGTATCCCTCACGTGGCACCGCTCCGAAAATGCCTTGGTTTGCCATTATTGCGGATCGCGCTACCCGATGCCGCAGGTCTGCCCCAACTGCAAAGAGCCGGCCATGCGCGTTGTGGGCTACGGCACCGAGCGCGTCGAGGACGAGGTGGAGCGCATATTCCCCGAAGCCAAAACCTTGCGCATGGACCTCGACACCACCCGCTCGCGCACGGGCTACGACAAAATCATTTCCACCTTCTCTTCCGGCGGTGCAGATATCCTTGTGGGCACTCAGATGGTGACCAAAGGACTGAATTTCACCAAGGTGGACACTGTGGCGGTGCTCGATGCCGACCGAATCATCAATTTTCCGGATTTCCGCAGTGGCGAGCGAGCATTTAACATGTTGTCGCAGGTGTCAGGCAGAGCCGGGCGCACCGCAGAGTCGCCGGGGAAAGTGCTGATTCAAACCCGCACGCCCGACCACCCACTTTTCAAATTTGTCATTAACCACGATTATCTATCGTATTATCAGCACGAACTGCAGGAGCGGCAGGCCTATCTCTATCCTCCCTTCACGCGTGTGATTGTCATCACTTTCAAACACCGCGACGAGAAGGCTCTTGAGGCTCTCACGGCCGCCTATACAGAAAGACTTCGTGTGCTTTTCGGCACTCGGGTGAGCGGACCCTCCACGCCTGCCGTGGCCCGGGTCAATTCTCTCTACATCCGCCATTTAATGCTCCGCGTAGAGCACACGGCATCGATGACTAAAGTCAAAGACTTGCTCCGGGCCGAACACGCAGCGCTGCAAACGCTCCCGAAATTTTCGTCGCTGATCGTTCAATTTGATGTCGACCCCTCTTAACCCACAATAATACGACTTAGGCTCAAATAATATGAAATCAAAAACTGTATGGGTTTGCTCCTCTTGTGGTAACGAATCTCTGCGCTGGGAAGGTCGCTGCCCGGCCTGCGGAGAATGGAACACAATGGTTGAAGAGAAAGTGGCTCCGAAGGCCTCAACCGCTCGGGCGGCCGGAAGACCGGCCTCAGGAGCGCAGCCCGTGGCCATTGACGATATCCATGCCACGGATGAGCATCGCATAAAGATGCCCTCGGGCGAGCTCAACCGCGTGTTGGGCGGGGGCTTGGTGCAAGGATCCATCATCCTTTTGGGTGGCGAGCCCGGCATCGGCAAGTCAACCCTGGTGCTTCAGAATCTCCTGGCCATCAAGTCAAAGACTATTCTTTACGTCTCGGGCGAGGAAAGCTCAACGCAGATAAAAATGCGAGCCGACCGCATTGGGCGCGGGTCAAAAAATTGCTTTATACTGAGCGAGACATCGCTTGAGGCCGTGTTTGAGCGACTGGAGCAGATGACTCCCGGAATCGTGGTCATTGACTCTATCCAGACTGTTGTGTCGGAGGAATTGGAGTCGGCGGCGGGTTCGGTGGGTCAGGTTCGCGAGTGCGCCTCAAGATTTCAGCAGTATGCCAAGCGAACCGGAGTGCCGGTTGTGCTGATCGGACATATCACGAAAGAGGGGTCATTGGCCGGTCCGAAAGTGCTGGAGCACATCGTAGATGCCGTGCTGCGTTTCGAGGGCGACCGCCAGGGCCTGTATCGCATCCTCCGTCCTATCAAAAATCGCTTTGGAAGCACCTCTGAGCTCGGCATCTATGAGATGCAACGCCAGGGGCTGCGCGAGGTGACAAATCCATCTGAAATGCTCATGACCCATGTTAGCGATTCAGAGCATCTTTCCGGAATTACAATTGGAGTAACGATTGAAGGCAATCGCCCGCTCATGATTGAGACCCAGGCACTTGTGAGCTCGGCCGCATATGGCACTCCGCAACGTGCCGTGACCGGATTTGACCCTCGCCGCATGAACATGCTACTGGCTGTGCTGGAGAAGCGTGCAGGATTCAAACTCGCCTCGAAAGATGTATTTCTCAACATTGCCGGCGGACTCAAAGTCAACGATCCGGCTCTTGACCTGGCCGTGATCACGGCCATCCTGTCGTCGAATTTTGATGTGCCAGTGGGGTTGCGCACATGCTTTACCGGCGAGGTTGGGCTTTCAGGTGAAATACGTCCCGTAAGCCGCATTGAGCAGCGCATCTCCGAGGCTGCCAAATTGGGCATGGAGACGATTCTGATTCCGCGCGGCAACCTCAAAGGCGCCGAGGCTTCGCAATTCGGCCTTCGAATCGTCGAGGTGGCAAAAGTGGAAGAAGCTCTGCGCGAACTTTTTGGTTAATCTCTACGGCGGAACTCGGCAAGGGTGATGGCGGTGGCGATAGCCACATTGAGCGATTCGGAAGTGGGGCGTCCCGGAGGAAACGAGGGGATGCGGAGCCGACGAGTCACCGTTGCAGCCACCTCCGCGCTGATGCCTTTGCCTTCGTTTCCCATCACGATAATTCCGGAGGTGGAAAGCGCGGATTTGTAGATATCATCGCCGTCAAGGAATGTTCCGTAGACATTTTCCTGACCGGCCAGCACCTCGGGCAAGGAGCAATAATGCACCTTCACTCGCGAAATCGCCCCCATAGAGGCCTGCACCACCTTCGGCGCGAAGCAATCTGCCGTGTCGGGCGAGGCCAAAATCGTGTTGACGCCCATCCAGTCGGCCACGCGCATTATCGTGCCCAGATTTCCCGGGTCTTGCACGCAATCTAAAGCCAGGATGAGGCCTGAAAGATCCGGCTCAGTTGGCTCCGGGATGCTGTAAATCGCAATGACTTCCGGAGGATTGGTGAGGGTGGAGATGCGCTCTAAGTCTTTAGCTTTCACGATAGTTACCGGCACAGAGGGATGGTGAGATTCAGTCCATGAAGCAGTGGCCAGAAGAGCATAAAGGGGAAAATGCTCGATGGTGTCAGCCACACATTTCGTGCCTTGAGCCATGAATAAGCCCGACTCTTTCCGGCCCTTTGCGGTGGCAAGCGATGAGAAGAGCTTACGGTCGGAAGCGGAAAATTGTTGAGGCGAAAGGGATGCAGATGTAAAATTCATAGCACAAAGTTACTCATTTTTTTGAATTATTTTGTACCTTTGCCGAAAATATAGACATTTGCCACTAAATTTAGAAATTCAGAGGAACCGGCAAGTTCCCTTCAACTGATATTTATGATTAAAATCCTTGCAGATTTGTTCCTTCTTATCGCCCTCCTGGGCTGCGGCACCTCCATTGTGCTCATGCTCTTGCGCGATCTGATGATGATGCAGCAGAATTCGTATCGCTACGACCGATTCCGCGCCTGGATGTCGCAGTCGGGAGAGAGCACCACGGTGCCCCGGCTTGCCGCTATCATGATTGTGCTTTTCGGTCTCAGCAGCTTCGTCTCACCGCTCCTCCTTGTGGGGGCGATGGCTGTATACGGGGTATCGGTAAGCATTTCCCTTTGGCGGAGGACCTATAAAAAACCCTTGGTCTTCACCCCGCGCGCTTGTCGCATCTTCGCTGTAGCATGTGTTTTGGCCTTGATTTTACCGGTGGTGTTGTTTTTCGTAGGCTTTAACGGTATACGCACCGGCCTTGGAGGTTTCTGCTATGGACTTACGGCTTGTTGCGCAGTAAGCTACGTATTCATTATCGTTGCAAACTGGATTCTTATTCCGGTGCAACGGAGCATTGATCGCAAATATCGCCGCGAGGCAGAAGCCATTTTATCCTCAATGCCTGACTTGAAAATAATCGGCATCACCGGCAGCTATGGCAAGACAAGCACCAAGCACTTTCTCTACGCTATTCTCTCTGAGCAATTTCAAACTACGATGACTCCCGGCAACTTCAACACCACGCTTGGGGTGATCCGCACCGTAAGAGAGCATCTGAAGCCCTACACCGAGGTTTTTATCGTGGAGATGGGCGCCAAACAGAAGGACGACATCAAAGACATCTGCGATCTTGTGCACCCGCAGATGGGCATCATCACTGCAGTGGGGCCGCAACACCTGGAGTCGTTCAAAACCCTTGAGAACGTGCGCGACACAAAGTTTGAGCTCGCCGATTCCCTCCTATCGTCCGGACTTATCGTTCTTAACAATGACTTCCCGATGATAGCCACAAGAGAGGTGGGCAACTGTCGCTCGGTGCGCTACGCATTGGACAACCACGACCCGGCCGACTATCACGTCACCGACATTGCGTACACCCCTCGCGGAACATCGTTCGCCCTCAGCCGTGGCGGTGAAAAAGTAATCGAACTTCACACCCGCCTGCTGGGCAGCGCCAACATCTCAGACTTGGCCGCTGCCATAATCATAGCTCTGGAAATGGGCATGACCGATAGCCAGATCAGATACGCTGTGGAGAGAATCGAACCTGTGGAGCATCGCCTGAGCATAAAGCACACCCCCGGAGGCGTGACCATCCTTGATGATGCCTACAACAGCAATCCTGTGGGCTCGGCCATGGCTCTTGAGGTGCTTTCACACATGAAGCAAGGGCGCCGCATCGTCATCACCCCCGGTATGATTGAACTCGGTGCAGACCAGGAAAGGCTCAATCGCGAATTTGGCAGCAAGATTGCCGGAGCGGTCGACATTGCCGTTGTGGTCGGTCAATACAACCGCGAAGCCATTCTCGCCGGCATCTCAGAGGGCGAAGGCGATCCGCAGATAAAAATTGTGGACACTTTTGCCGAAGGGCAGCATTACCTCAACAGCATCATGCGCCCCGGCGACACTATCCTTTACGAAAACGACCTCCCTGACACATTTAAATAATACAGACGCCCCACCCCGGGGCGACTTCTCACCATATAAAAAATCCATTTCGCAATGAAAACCAATATAGGAGTATTTTTTGGCGGACGCTCCACCGAGCATGAAATCTCGGTAATCTCTGCCTCGCAGGCCATGGCGGCCATCGACCGCGACAGGTTTGAGGTAACACCCGTCTATGTCACAAAGGACGGAAAATGGTACACCGGAGAGGCTTTGCTTGACACGGCCAACTATCGCAACATCCCTGCTCTGCTTGAGAAGTGCACGCAAGTGTACATGCGTCCATGCCGCGGCGACTTCAATCTTTACCGCACCAAGAAGCCTCTCTTCGGCTCTGACAAAGAGACGACTCTCGATGTAATCATCCCCGTGATGCACGGCCATGGTGGCGAGGACGGCTCGCTGCAAGGCGTGTTTGACACCATCGGAATCCCATACGCCGGATGCGGAGTGCTTGCATCGGCTAATGGTATGGATAAAATCACGATGAAGCAGATTCTGCAGGCCAACGACATACCTGTCGTGCCCTACATATGGTGCACTGACCGCGAATTTTTCTCAGACAAAAAGGCAATCATTGATAAGGTGGAGAAAAAACTGGGATTCCCTGTCATCGTAAAGCCGGCTGACCTGGGCTCGAGCGTGGGCATTTCTGCAGCGCACGATGCTGCTTCGCTCGAGACAGCAGTCACTGATGCCGCTCGTTACAGCTCCCGCATTATCATAGAGCACATGGTCGAGCACCTGCAAGAGATCAACTGCTCGGTGCTTGGCGAGCCCGATAATTATCGCACATCCGTGCTGGAAGAGCCTGTGAAATCAGGCGAAATCCTCAGCTACACTGATAAATATTGTGGCGGCTCCGGCTCAAAGGGCGCCAAAGGCAGCATGGAGAGCAGCAGCCGAAAAGTGCCCGCCGACCTGCCCGAGGCCGAAACCCGGAAGATCAAACAGCTGGCAGGCGACACTTTCCGCGTGCTCTCGTGCAGCGGAGTGAGCCGTGTGGACGTGATCGTGGACCGCGACTCCCGGGAAATCTACGTAAATGAAATCAACACCATCCCCGGATCGCTCTCGTTCTATCTTTGGGAGGCCTCAGGCCTGACCTTCGGCAAGCTCATGGAGCAACTGGTGGCCATAGCCTTAAAGCGCTCGCGCGAGGCAGAGAGCAAGACCCTGTCGTTTGACCAAAACATCTTTTCAATGGGAGGAGGCACCAAAGGCGCAAAAGGCACAAAACGTTGAGCTCCCCCACCCCAACATTCACGTATCTAACTAACACCCAATACAATATGGAATCTCCGGAAGAGAAGAAAAGCATGAATTTCGTTGAAGAAATCGTATACAACGACCTTAAAGAGGGAAAAAATGGCGGACGCCTCAACACTCGCTTTCCACCCGAACCCAACGGTTACCTCCACATCGGCCATGCAAAAGCCATATGCATGGACTTTGGCGTAGCAGCCCGGTTTGGCGGCACGTGCAACCTGCGCTTTGACGACACCAACCCCGTGAAGGAAGACGTGGAATATGTCGACTCAATCCGCGAAGACATCCACTGGCTCGGCTTTGACTGGGGCGATAGAGAATATTACGCCTCAGACTATTTCCCCCAACTTTTCGACCTTGCCGTGCGCATGATCAAAGAAGGCAAGGCCTACGTCGATGATCAATCTTCAGAAGAAATCGCCGCACAGAAAGGCACGCCCACCACTCCCGGACAGGAAAGCCCGTATCGCAACCGTTCGGTTGAGGAAAATCTTGATCTCTTCATGCGCATGAACGCAGGAGAATTTGAGGAAGGCTCACGTGTGCTGCGTGCAAAAATCGACATGACATCGTCGAATATGCACTTCCGCGATCCCATCATGTACCGCATCATCAAGACCCCTCATCACCGCACCGGCACAACGTGGAAGGTGTATCCCATGTATGACTTTGCCCACGGCCAGAGCGATTATTTTGAGGGTGTGACCCACTCGATCTGCACTCTGGAATTTGTGCCTCACCGCCCGCTCTACGAGCATTTCGTGGCTGAGCTTGCCGATGAGAGCTACTGCCCGCGTCAGATAGAATTCAATCGTCTGAACCTCACGTACACTGTGATGAGCAAGCGCAAACTGCTGCAACTGGTAAAGGAAGGCCTGGTAGCAGGTTGGGACGACCCACGCATGCCCACCATCTCCGGTATGCGTCGTCGCGGCTACACTCCTGAATCAATCCGCAACTTCATCGACACAATCGGCTACACCAAATATGAAGCCCTCAACTCAGTGTCGCTCCTTGAGCACGCCGTGCGCGACGACCTCAACCGCATCGCCACCCGTGTGATGGCTGTGATCAACCCCGTGAAACTCGTCATTACCAATTACCCCGAAGGCAAAACCGAAATGGTGGAGATGGAAAACAATCCCGAGGACCCCAACGCCGGCACTCACAAAATGCCGTTTACGCGTGAGATCTACATCGAACGTGACGACTTCATGGAGAATCCTCCCAAGAAATTTTTCCGCCTTGCCCCCGGCGGGGAGGTGCGCCTCAAAGGTGCATATATAATAAAATGTGAGGAAGTGGTGAAGGACGCCGACGGCAACATCACAGAGCTGCGGTGCACCTTCGACCCCGAGACCCTTAGCGGCATGCCCGGGGCAGCTCGAAAGGTCAAA
The DNA here is from genome assembly GCA_964575435.1 of uncultured Bacteroides sp. Classification (GTDB taxonomy): domain Bacteria; phylum Bacteroidota; class Bacteroidia; order Bacteroidales; family Muribaculaceae; genus CAG-873. Next base: position 58,410 of record CAZNRK010000001.1, on the reverse strand, counting down.
GGCACGCTCCACTGGGTGTCGGCCTCTGATGCCGTGGATGCCGAGGCAAGGATGTACGACCGCCTCTTCAGCGTTGAGAATCCTGCAGCCGAACCTGACCGCGACTTCCGCGAAATGCTCAATCCCGACTCTCTCAAAGTGGTGAAAAACATCAAAATCGAGCCTTATGCAGCCCAGATTGCCACGCCCGGAGCTAAACTGCAATTCCAACGCATCGGATACTTCACCCCTGATTATGACTCTACTCCCGACCATTTGGTCTTCAACCGCACTATCGGTCTGAAAGACAGCTGGGAGAAAATCAATAAGTAATCTCTTTGGAAAACGACCAAAATAAAGAACGCGAAGAGCTATACGAGCGCTTCCGCAACAGCATCAGTCAGCCCTTGACCGAAAGATATTTTGATGAGGACGAACTCATCGATATTTTCGACACCGCCGGCGATGCCGAGGACGATCTCACACGCCTGGAGGTGCTGAGTGTGGCTTCGCGGTTCTTTCCCGACAGCGAGGAGCTGAACCAACGGAGATGCTTGCTCTACGGGCAGCTCTCACCCGTTGCCGGCGCTCAATATCTTGAGGCTAATGGCGACAAAAATTCGCCGTTGTGGCAATTGATGCGCCTGCGCCAGAAGCGGGAGCTTCCGGATACGGATATGGCCAAGGAATTGGACGCTTTCGTAAGATCGGTTGGAAAATTTGAAGAAGAGGAAGTGGTGATCCAGCTTCTGCGCCTGGTGGCAGAGACCAACATGGCCGAATGGCTCACAAAAAACCTGGGCCTGCTCAAGCGTCGCTGCTCCAATCAGCCTCTTGTGCTGTATGAAGCCGCCGTAGCCTACGAGACCATGCACCATCATGAAGAGGCTGCCAAGGTGCTCGTTGAGCTCACTGATATCGACCCATTCGGATATTCCAACTGGCTCATGCTGGCCGAGCAATATATCGAGCTGGGCAACGAAGAGGAATTTGTCAATGCTATTGATTATGCTTTGGCCATCAATCCCGATATGTGGGAGGCGCGTTACGTCAAGGGCAGATATGAACTATACAAGGAGAATTATGAAAAGGCTGCCGATCTGCTCGGACAGTGCTACGATCAGGCAGTGGCCATGCCGGATGTGTACCGCCTCTATGTCTTTGCTCTCCGAGGCAAGGGCGACCTGGCTGGGGCCGAAAGGGTGTGTCGCGAGAGTCTGAACCTCTTCCCTCAGGAGGTGCTGAACATTATCCCCGACTTGCTCCTTTTTACTCCGGCCGACACTCCCGAACTGCTCAATCTCTTCTTCCGCAACAACATCGACAATTCAGAGATGTTTTGGCGCACGTGGGTGGAGCGTCTTTGGGAATCCGGACTCAAAGACACAGCCTCAGCCGCTGCAAAATGCTATTATGACAACACCGGGCAGATCCCCCTGACTCTCATTCCGGCAGAATATGCCCTGCGCAGAAATGGCAACCCGGAAGGCATCTTTGACTGGATCAACAGCTATCTGACAGGCCGAAGCAAGAACAATGAATACGTAGACCTGGGCATGTGCTGCTTGATGCGTATGGTGGTCCTGGCTCGGCTCTCGCTTTTTGAAGAGGCTATAAAAATCGGCACTGACTACCTGCAGACCGAGGCTCCCGGCACCCGGGAATCGTTCCTACTGCGCACAGCTGAAATCGGCACCCGTGTAATCATCAAAAACTTCATCCAAAAGTTGCAGTCGGCCCCTATAGGGTCAGGCTTCACTGATCTGGCGAGCATAGGTTTGTAATAATTTTGTAATTTCCGAAGAAATGCGTAACTTTGCGCCGAATTATTCTATTTTATTATGAAACCTACACTTTTAGTGCTTGCTGCCGGCATGGGCAGCCGTTACGGAGGTCTGAAGCAGCTTGACGGCATTGGTCCTCACGGCGAAACCATTATGGATTATTCAATCCACGATGCCATCGAGGCCGGCTTTGGCAAGATTGTCTTCGTAATCCGCAAGGATTTCGAGAAAGACTTTACCGAGAAGATTCTCACAAAATATAAGGACCATGTGGCGGTTGAGGTTGTGTTTCAAGACATTACCGACTTGCCCGAAGGCTTTACGGCTCCTGAAGGGCGCACCAAACCTTGGGGCACGGGCCACGCCATCCTCGCTGCCCGCAATGCTATCAAAGAGCCTTTTGCCGTGATCAACGCCGACGATTATTACGGCAAGGATTCATTCAAGCGCATCGCCGAGCACTTCAAATCTCAGGGTGAGGAATATGCAATGGTAGGCTTCCCTGTGGCCAATACCCTCTCGGAGAGCGGAAGTGTGAGCCGAGGAGTATGCACTGTTGACAAGAACCGGTATTTAAAGAATATAGTAGAGTGTCACGGCATCGAGTCTCAGGAAAAGGGCATCTGCTTTAGCGATGACCAGGACAAGCTCCACATTCTTGCCCCCTCCACACCCGTGTCGATGAATCTATGGGGCTTCGGTGCTGATTTTATGGACTTTGCACTAGCAGAATTCGTGAAATTCCTTAAAGAGAAAGGCACTGAGCTTAAGAGCGAATTTTACATCCCAACTGTGGTCGACACCCTGATTCACTCCGGCAAGAAAAAGGTAAAAGTGCTCTCTACCGACTCCAAATGGTTTGGCGTTACCTTCCCCGAAGATCGCCAGAACGTGGTGAATGCTCTGGCTGCCCTGCATGAGGCAGGGGAATATCCCGAGCAACTGTTTTAAACCAGATTTTCTTATTCCCTCATGGATTTTAGCCTGATTGCCACCGCTGCAGATTGCAATGCACGTGCCGGGATTATTACCACAGACCACGGCACAATCGAGACGCCCATATTCATGCCCGTGGGCACCGTCGGCAGCGTAAAGGGTGTGCATTTCCGCGACCTGCGCGACGACATCAAGGCTCAGATCATCCTCGGCAACACTTATCACCTCTACCTCCGTCCAGGCACTGAAATTCTGCGTCAAGCCGGAGGTCTCCACAAGTTTGGAGGCTGGGAGCGACCCATCCTCACCGATAGCGGAGGGTTTCAGGTGTTCTCGCTCTCTGACCGCAGGAAACTCACCGAGGAGGGTGTGACCTTTCGCAGCCACATTGACGGTTCAAAACACTTGTTTACCCCGGAAAAAGTCGTAGACATCCAGCGGATTATCGGCTCTGATATAATGATGGCGCTCGACGAGTGTCCGCCCGGCACTTCGGATTTCTCCTACGCCCGGCGCAGTCTTGACCTCACACATCGCTGGCTCGACCGTGGATGGAAGCATTTCAACAGCACTGAAGGGCTCTACGGCTATAGTCAGGCCTTCTTCCCCATCGTGCAGGGTTGCACATATCCTGAACTACGCAGAGAATCAGCGCGCCACGTGGCCGATCTCGGAGCCGAAGGAAACGCCATTGGCGGCCTTGCTGTGGGCGAGCCTGCCGAAACCATGTATGAAATGATTGAGGTGGTCAATGACATTCTGCCCGCCGACCGTCCGCGCTACCTCATGGGAGTTGGCACCCCCGTCAACATCCTCGAGGCAATCGAGCGCGGGGTGGATATGATGGACTGCGTTATGCCCACGCGCAACGGCCGTAACGGCATGCTCTTCACACGCCACGGCACTATGAACATGCGCAATAAAAAGTGGGAGAATGATTTCTCGCCCCTGCAGGAGGATGGTCCTTCGTTTGTTGACCACGTCTACTCCAAAGCCTATGTGCGCCACCTTTTCATCGCCGGAGAGCTGCTGGCCCTGGAAATTGCATCGATTCATAATCTTGCCTTCTATCTCTGGCTGGTGGGCGAAGCCCGCAAGCAGATCATTGCCGGAAACTTCCGGACGTGGAAGCAGGAAATGGTAGAGCGCCTTAACACACGCCTTTAACCCGGCACAGAGATGTTCAAGATCATTGACCGGTATATTATCAAGAAATTTCTCGGCACGTACTTCTTCGCCATTCTGCTGCTTTTGGCCATTGTGGTGATGTTTGATATCAACGAGAAACTTGACTCATTTCTGAAAGCGCCGCTTGACAAGACTCTCTTTGACTATTTTCTGAACTTCCTCCCCTACTTCGCCAACCAGTTCTCGCCGCTGTTTACCTTTATCGCCGTAATCTTTTTTACCTCGAAACTGGCCGACAACAGCGAGATCATAGCCATGCTGTCAGCCGGCATCAGCTTCAAGCGCCTGCTGTGGCCTTACATGTTTTCTGCAGCAATCATCGCGACGGCTACATTTGTGCTGGATGCCTACATCATCCCTCCGGCCAATGTCAAGCGCATAAACTACACGAATACATATGTGAAGAACAAACGTGTGGACTATGGCGCCAACATCATGCTCATGGTGGCTCCGGGAGAGATCGCCTACATGAGCAGATACGACAACAACACAAAGGTTGGTGTGCGCTTTTCTCTGGAGAAGTTTGACGATGAGAAGCGCCTGGTGTCGCGCCTTACAGCTCAGACCATACACTGGGACACACTCTACAGCTGGCGCGTCTATGACTACGTGATTCGCGATGTGAAAGGCGACCGTGAGATCATCAGAAAAGGATCTCAGCTGGATACGATGATTCCCTTTGAGCCTCGCGATTTCCTGATTTCAGCCACCGACCACCAGATGCTCACCACACCGGCCCTGAACCGCTACATCGAAAGGCAGAAGGAGAGGCACGTGGCCAATATCCAATCGTTTCAAGTGGAATATCACAGGCGATTTGCGATGACCGCAGCGGCTTTTATTCTGACGATTATCGGCATGTCGCTTTCGTCGAAAAAAGTAAAGGGAGGCATGGGGTTGAACATCGGCATCGGGCTGGTGCTCAGCTTCAGCTACATACTTTTTATGACCATTACGCAGACCTTTGCCATTTCTGGCTTGACATCGCCGTTTGTGGCAATGTGGATTCCCAACATCATCTACACGATAATCGCCATAATCCTCTATCGTAGAAACGCGAGATAGGAAGATACCGCTGAGAAGCGGTGCTATTTCTCGTCGGCGAATTTGTTTGGGAAAGTGAGGGGCACTTTCGGCCGGCAAAGAGCGTAGATGATTAGGCCGATACCCAGAAGGATAAACGGGATGCTCAGCAGTTGCCCCATGTTGAGGGTCATGCCTTGCTCGAAGGCCACTTGTGGATTTTTTACGAACTCAATAAAGAAGCGAGCAGTGAAAAGCCATGTCAGAAACACGCCAAAAATGAGACCCGGACGCTCTTCTGCGTTTTTCTTCCAATACATCCACATTAAAAGGCCGAAAAGGGCCAGATAGGCCAAGGATTCATAAATTTGGGTGGGATGACAAGGCACACCTGGAAACTCATGACCGCGCACAAAGATAAAACCCCAGGGCAGGGAGGTGGGATGGCCGTAAATCTCTGAGTTCATTAGGTTTCCGATGCGGATTAAGGCTCCGACCAGTGCGATGGGGATCACGAGGCGGTCAAAGGTCCAAAGCGGGCTTCGTTTTGTGGTAATCCATGAAAAAAGGAACACGGCGATGATGATGGCAATAGTGCCGCCGTGACTGGCAAGGCCGCCCTCCCAGAAAGCGATGATTTTTTCGGGATGTTGGGAGTAATAGTCCCACTGATAGAAGAAAACATGACCCAGACGGGCGCCGACAATGGTGGCGCCTACCACCCAAAGGAGCAAAGTGCCGAGCCAACTCTCGGGTGCACCCTCGTGCTTGAACATTTTGGCCACAATGTTAGTACCAAGCCAAAAACCGATGGCAAACATCAGGCCATACCATCTGATTTGCAGCGGACCCAGATGAAAGAGAATGGGGTCGGCGTTCCATGTTATGAATTGAAGCATCTACGTAAACTGGGATTATTTTTGAGTGGATTTTTCTTCTTTTTTCTTAGCAAAATATTCTTTTGTGGCAGCACGGACGTGGCGACTCAGAGCTATCAGGGCTATCATGGTCGGGATGGCCATAAGGGCATAGAAGAGGTCGCAAAGCCCTACGGCCGCCTCCAGAGGTATCACAGCAAAAAGGACAAGGGTAAGGATAAATGCCCACGTGTAATATTTCGCTTTCTTTTCGCCGAAGAGATAGGCAGCGCATCGGGTGCCGTAATACGAATAAGAGAACATCGATGACAAGGCAAAGCACACGACAATGGCTATGAGCAGATACTCCCCTGCGGGAATTCCCTTGGAGAAAGCGCCCATAGCCACTTGGAGGCCCTGCACGCCTTCGACGCTGATGTCGCCGCACAGCAGAATGGCCAATGCTGTGAGGGTGCAAACCAGACCGGAGTCGATGCTTGGCCCGAGCATGGCTATCAGCCCCTCGCGCACCGGTGAGGTGTTGCGCGACGAACCATGCATGATGGAGGCTGTGCCAATGCCTGCATCGTTGACCAACGCTGCTCGTCGGGCTCCGATCACGGCAATTCCGGCAAAGGCTCCGAATCCTGCCCGAAGATTAAAGGCCTCGGTAAAAATGCTTGAGATCACGGCAGGCACGTGAGTGATATTCGTGATGATAATATACAGAACCATAAGGAAATACACGATCACCATGAATGGCACCAGGACCGAAGCCACGCGGGCGATGCGCGTGATGCCACGGAGCACAACAAGAGCCACAATGAATGCGACAGTGATGCCAAAAAGGAGCTTGAAAAGCATGGCGTGGCTCATGCCGGTGGCAGCGGAAAGGGAAGAGAGGATGCCGTTGGAGACCAGAGAGTCGGGCGTGGTAAAGACGCTCATAAAGGCCTCGGTGAGCTGGTTGGCATTCATGATGCAAAGGGTGCCGAACATGCCGGCAATGGCAAAGAAAATGGCGAGGGGTTTCCATTTCGGGCCCAAGCCCTGCTCGATGATGTACATGGGGCCGCCGCGCGGGGTGCCGTCCTTGTCCTTGCCCTTGAACATAATGGCCAGGACTCCTTCGTGAAATTTTGTGGACATACCCACCAGGGCGCTCACCCACATCCAAAAGATAGCTCCAGGGCCGCCCATTACCAGGGCGATGGCCACACCGGCGATGTTGCCGAGGCCCACTGTGGCAGCCACTACCGATGCAAGAGCCTGAGCAGAAGATATCTGGCCATTGTCGGCATCGCTCTTGCGGCGCAATTCTGCCACAGCGTCAGGCACATGGCGAACCGACACCATACCCGAGCGCAGAAACATGTAAAGGCCTCCGCCTATGAGTAGAAAAAAAAGAGGATAGCCGCCGAGGAAATCGGCGGCTACAGTGATGTAATGTGAAATCGTATCAAACATTTATCTGTATGGCAGATGGGGAGAAAATCAGCGCGAAGGCTCAAGGCGCACATCGCGCGCCTGCCTGCGCATGTTCATCAGAGCGTAGCGCATACGCCCTAAGGCAGTGTTGATGCTCACTCCGGTGCGCTCGGCAATTTCTTTGAACGACAAATTTTCATAATACCTCATCATCAGCACCTGTTTCTGCTCCGAGGGAAGGAGCTCGACCAGACGGCGCACATCGGTGAGGGTCTGATCGTAGATCATAAGGTCCTCGATAGTGCCGTCGCTGAGCTCTTTGCGGTTGAGCACGTCGACATCGTCGTTGTCGGCCGAGATTGTGGCAAGAGCTTTTTCCTGACGGAAATGGTCGATGATATGATTGTGGGCAATGCGAGTGATCCAGGCGCCGAACTTCCCGTCGCTCTGATATCTGCCTTGCTTGATGGTCATAATTGCTTTGACAAAGGTTTCTTGAAAAAGGTCGTTGGCCAAGTCTTCATCTTTCACCAGACGGAGGATGTAGGTCATCACGCGATCCTGATGTCTGGCAAGGAGAGAATCGAAGGCCGAATTGTCGCCGGATACATAAGCACGCACCAACTGATCATCGGTGCACTGTGTGTAGTTTTGCATTATTTTCTATCTTTTTTTGTTTTTTGAGTAGAAATGTGCAATAGGCAAGATAATTTTACGTTATTAAGAAAAGGGGTTGAATAATATGGATTATAGCGTTTAATCGATAAATATCTGCAAATTTACGCAAAATCTCGGACATGGCCAAATGTGCGAGGTCTCTTTTTGCATTTTTTATAGATTATTTTATTAGAATACCACTCCCCAATCTGCACAATATTGTGACTTATACATAGTTAAGTGTAAAAGCTCGCTCCATTTATTCTCCTATAGATAAGCGCCCCTGAACTAATCAAAGAAATATTCCGTTGTATCTACAATATTTCGCCTCGGCGATGCGTTATAATATCACCATTCACAATAAAACCATCCTAACCCCCTCCTGCCTATGGATAATAACTCTACTCAACTTCCCCTCCCTACTCTATCACAAACTCCTGAAACCGGCATGCCCACTACATCTCCAAAGAAGAGCACGCTCGATATCATACGCCAATTTGCAAGAATATATATGCCCGTGGAATCTATGCCCGGCATAGTGCTGAACTGATGCCGACAGTTGCTCCCGACATATCACTCTCGATCGGCAAAGACGTCGTGGCCGGACTTCCCATAGTGGAGTGTCCCGTGCGTATCGTAACAGTTGACACTCTCGAAAAAGCCGATCTGGCTGCTGAAGCTTTAATGCGCGAGAAGGTTATAGGATTTGACACCGAAACCAAGCCGTCATTCCATAAAGGTCGCACCAATAAAGTGGCTCTCATGCAGCTAAGCACCGCATCGACGTGTTTTCTCTTCCGCTTGAACATCATCGGGCTGCCCATGTCGCTGTGCCGGCTGCTTGAAAACCCTGACGTGCTAAAAATCGGGCTCTCGCTCCACGATGATTTCAGTGTGATCCACCGCTCAAGCAACCTTTTGCCCGGAGGCTTCGTTGACTTGCAGGAATATGTAAAGAATTTCTGCATAAAAGATGCCTCTCTTCAGCGCATCTTCGCCATTCTTTTCTCGCAAAAGATATCCAAGAATCAGCGACTCACTAACTGGGAGGCTCCTGCTCTTACACGCAAACAAAAAGAATATGCCTCGATCGACGCATGGGCTTGCCTGCATATTTGGAACTATCTTGAGAGCGGGAAATTCGACCCAACACAATCACCTTTCATCGTCACCGAACCCGAAGAAGGCTCCCAACCTTAACCATCCATCATCCCTCCACCATGAAACGACATATCATCATCCCCGCCATCCTGCTCGTTTATCTTGCCGTGATGAGCTACATCGGTTACCCCGAATATGCAGCCGGCCGCTTCTCGGCTCTTTACTATTTCGGCGTAATCGGCCTTAGCCTGGGCATCATTGTGCTCTTGTTTTTCTTCATAAAGAAGCGCGAACAGCTGCGCCAAGAACGCAAAGACGACATCGATCGCTCTCAGACAGACAATGAGCACCCAGAGCCATAGCCCGGCAATTGTAAATAGATATTAAAAGGGCAAACTAATGTCCTGTTTATAAATCCAGCTTCCGATAACATCGGGGGCTGATTTTTTCTTACAATTCATCGTATTTTCACGTCATTATCCCGGTTTTCAAGGATATATCGTTAATTGTAGTTAATTATACGCGAATTTCTCATTGAATTACTTGCACATTAAATAAAAAATAGCGTACTTTGCATCGTGTTTTTCATGGTATTAGATTTAAGGTTAACTAAGATTGGTTGTCGTGACGACAATCAATTTTTTTGTTGTATATAGCCATCTATATAATGTATCTGAATATTTAGGCCCCACACTTGTCGATTATCATGATAGTTGCTGAACTTAAATTTCGGAGGGCTTAAGTTTCGGAGATCCAGCGTAATAAAATGGTTGCAGGTGTGATTTTGGAAGTTATAGGATTTTTTTGTACCTTTGCGACATACTTTGGTTTTTGACGGTGTGATGCATGGAGATTTGCTTTCCTGTTTCAATTCTTTGGCTCATTTTTCCATGATATCTCCCTTTCAAAACTATATCTGCTCCTATATTACCCAAACATGAAGATTGCACATATTACTTTTGGATTTGAAATCGGAGGCATAGAGACCATGCTTGTCAATATAGCCAACGAACAGGTCAAGGAGGGCCACGACGTCAGCATCGTGGTTATGAACGATTTGGTCAATGAGGGACTGAAGGCTCAGCTGGATCCGCGCATCAGATTTTTATGCATTGGCCGCGACCCGCAGTCCAAATTCCCCTGGCCGGCAGTCAAGTTGTATTTTAAGGTGCGTGCGCTCTCCCCTGACGTCATCCATCTGCATTACGCGCGAATTGCGCGTTTCCTGCCCGGGATGAGAAAAAAGATGTGCGTCACCCTCCATGCTCTTTGCCGTCCTTTCAACATGAAATGTCTTGATTCTGCAGGTCCGGTGATTGCCATCTCAGAAATGGTGAAAGAAGATATCAAGAAGAAAACAGGTCTGGATTCTACTGTGATCTATAACGGCATCAAAGTCAACGACATCAAGCCTCGTGAATATCACCTGCCAGGCAAACCTTTCAAAATAGTGCAGCTCAGTCGCTTGGATATGGAAAAGAAAGGTCAAGACATATTAATTGATGCTGTGGCTCGGCTTATTAAAGACGATAAACGGGAAATAGAACTCACATTTATCGGCTCGGGCGAATCGCTGCCCGTACTTGAGAAAATGGTGAAGGATCACGGAATCAGCGAGAACGTGAAATTTCTGGGTCAGAAACCGCAAGAATATGTCAAGGAGCACCTTTGCGACTACGATCTCTCAGTGCAGCCCTCCCGGTTTGACGGATTTGCACTTACTGTAGCTGAAGCAATGGCGGCCAAGGTGCCGGTACTGGTGTGCGACAATCAGGCGCCTGTCGAGGTTGTGGGTTACGGAAAATACGGCAAGCTCTTCAAAGGCGGCGATGCCGAGGCATGTGCAGCTGCCATACTTGATATTATGGAGAATTATCCTGATGAGGCATTCCTGGAGATGACGGCCAAGTTTGTCAAAGACACATACAGCGTGGAGAACACGGCCCGGAAATATCTGCAACTATATGAAGAACAAGTTCTGAACCGATGATTCTTTTCAACGACAAAAAAATCACTTTTCATTACGACCGCTGCCAGCAATGCGGAGCATGCTTGGCTGTCTGCCCCACCGGAGCCCTTTCGATGGTCAGAAATAATGAAGGACTTGCTGAGATAAGCGTTGATTACGATAAATGTATCGGCTGCAAGAAATGTTTCAACGTCTGTCCCGCAAATAAGCCTCAAGACTTCTCGGGATATTACGACAATATCCGCAACAAAAGTTTCTTTTTGGGATATAATGCCGACCCGACACTCAGACGAAATTCATCATCAGGAGGCGTTTGCAAGACATTGATCATTGAAGCTTTGAAAAGCGGACTTGTTGATGGAGTCTACTCAATGCGCCGGCTTGAAAAATACCCGGCAGCCGAGGGTGAATTTTACACTTCGGATAATATTCCGGATTATGACGAGCTTCCGAATTCTGTGTATCACTCTGTGATGCAGTGTCTTGAGCTTGCTAAAGTCAAGAAGTGCAGGAGGCTGATGGTAGTGGGCACAGCTTGTCAGCTTCGCGCGTTGAGCGTGGCGTTGAAAGGAAAATTTGAGAATATTATTAAGGTGTGCATTTTTTGCAAGCAGCAAAAAACTTTGGACTCCACTCGCTTTCTGGCCAAGGTGATGGGTACGAAGATTGACGAGCCCTTTGCATTCACTTCTCAATATCGAGGCATGGGATGGCCCGGCATTGTGCGTATTTCTGATAAATCACTTCCTTACCACCGCGCGGCTCAGGTGCCCTTTGGTCGCCGCCTGTGGACCGTGCCCGGATGCAACACATGCGGTGACCCCTTTGGCAATCTTGTGGACTCAGATATTTCTCTGATGGACCCCTGGCAAATACGACCTAACAACGATCTGGGCGAAACCCTAACCATAGCCAGCACTGATCAAGGGCTCGAACTGCTCCGGAGCGTGAGCAACCTCGTGCTCGAACCCAAAACTTTTGATGAAGTGGCTCCGGCTCTCGGCCTCACCGACATCCGCCGCAAGCAAGCATTAGTGCCCTACTTCCGCCGGGAGAAGTGCTCCCGAAAAGTGGAAATGGCCGGAAAAGCGGAAGATCTTCAACGACGCCTGATACGTTTTCTGGTGTCCGGCCCAAGGATGCCGATGATTTATTACCGAGTGGTGTGCAAATTGCCTGATTTGCGAAACATAATCCTTGGAAAAGCATGAATGTTAAGGTTATAACGCGACATGCACCGTCAAATTACGGCTCCCTGCTGCAGTCGATCGCTACGATTCGCACTGTGGAGAGCCTTGGCCACGAGTGTGAAATTATTGACTACCTTCGGCCCGACGAGCGCGGGTATGGTGGCATCCTCTCTGAGTTGGCCTTGAAACCGGAATGGAACAAAAATCCGCTGAAAAAGGCAGCTTACATTGCCATGCGTTTCCCTGTTTTATTTCTCGCACAGAGGAAATTTGACAAATTCAGAAAGAAATACCTCAAACTCACCCCAGAAGTCAAGAACCACGCACAACTTTCCCGGCTCGCGGCCGACGTTTTCATGACCGGCAGCGACCAGGTGTGGGGACCTATAGGGCGCGAACCCTTCGACACGGCCTACATGCTTGATTTTGTGGAGAAAGGAAGAAAAGTGGCATATGCAGCCAGCTTTGGTCACACATCCTTTAATGGCGAGACTCAAGCCGCTTTCCACCGCCTGCTTCCCCTATACAATCACATCGGCGTGCGCGAATCGCACGCTGTGGAGATCGTGAAAGCCCTGGGAGTCGAGACGCCCAAGCAGGTGCTCGATCCCACTCTCCTGCTATCCTCTGACCAATGGCTCGAATATGTGCGTCCGGAAGACAAAGCCCCGGAAGGAAAATACATCCTCATTTATCAGATTCATAACGATCCTAATCTCGGAAAATATGCCGATGAACTCAGCCGTCGCACAGGGATGCCGGTTTATCGTGTATCTCCCTACTTGCATCAACGTTTGCGTCCCGGTAAATTTATATGGCTTCCCTCTCCCGGGAAATTTATTGCCATGATTCAGCATGCCCAGATAATGGTTACAGATTCTTTCCACGGCACGGCATTTGCCATAAATCTCAACACGCCGTTTGTGGAGATCCTGCCGGGTAATGGCACGAGCAGCCGCAATCGCAGCCTTCTGGATCTTACCGGTCTGAGCGACCGTGTCCTCACCGATTACGCCGACTTCGACATGCCATTACGCAAAATCAACTTTAAGCCTGTAAATCAGATAATTGCACGCGAGCGCGAAGCTTCATTGAAATATTTGAAAGAAATTTTAGCTGAGTAGTCAACTTTTTTTCATTGTAAGCGTTAATATTGTAGCGTATAGCGGAGAGAAACGCCGTGCGCTTAAAATATTGTCGCATACAACATCACATATTTCAACTGAATTAACGAAATATCAACTTTATAAATTCAAAAAAGACATGAACCGTTTTTTAATTATCCTTGGTCTGGCCGCCGGCTTGGTAGGCTGCTCCAATGGTTCTGACAAATGCTGCAATCCCGACGTGGCCGCAACCGACAGCACAGGTCGCGCTCTGGGCGTAATCAACGTAAAAGCAGATGCTCCCGACTCTACTTTTGTAGAGGATTATAAACTGAACGAAAACGGAGTAGAGATTGCCTACAAACGCGCTTCGCGCCGCATCTCCACCCCTGATTCTCTGGTATATCTTGACATCGTGTGTGATTATATCCCCGACGATCAAGCCTACATCACGGCTGTGGCTCAGTCTCTTGACAAATCCACCCTCATGGTGCGTAACCTTGAGACTTCAAATCTTCCCGCCTCTACCTTTGAAGGTCCCGACGCAGTGGAGAATACCATCGCCGCTCTTGCCAACGATTTTGCCAATCGCGTGTATCCCGAGCTCAAAGCAGACTCCTCAGTTACAGAACTGGCACAATATGCCCTCGTTAACGAACTCATTAACTACGTAACACCCAAAGTGCTCACCCGTACCAGCTACGCAGAAACTTATGTGCGCGGCGCTGCCCACGGCACAGCAAGCTATGTGCTCACTACTGTTGACCGCTCAAATGGCCAAGTGCTCACTTTTGATCAAATCGTGAAGAAAGACGAAGTGAAGGACGTGCGCGAAGAACTCGTTGAAACTATCGCTAAAGCCAAAGGTTTTAAGGAAGAGAAAGATTACCTCAAGAGCGTTGGTGAATTTGTTAACAATGACCCCAACTCCCTGACCGAGGCCAACTTCCCCATCTACAATGTAGGTCTCACTCGTGAAGGTCTCACATTCGTTTATCCCGAGTACAGCATCGCTCCTTATTCCGACGGTATCGGAGTCTATACTCTCCCCTACAAAGAAATCAAGGACGACATCAACTTCTAAACTTATCATAATTTATTAGAAATCCATGACCCCTGTGGCCATGGATTTTTTTATGCAAAAATTTGGCCGAATCAAATATTATGCCTAAATTCGTGGTGCACATCTACCTGCCATGATAATCGATGATTTTCTGACATATATTCGTTACGAACTTGGTCTGTCTGAACATTCCATCCGAGCTTACGATGGCGACCTTCGTCAGTGGGCCCGATTTGCCACAGACGGTCAACCGGAGCAGTTCAATCCAATGGATGTGACCACTTCTGACCTGCGCACCTGGATCGCTCACCTTAGCGCAACCGGCGTCTCGGCTCGGAGCATACGACGCAAAGCCACATCTCTGCGCACTTTTTTTCGATTCCTTATGAAGCGTCACGGACTCCGATCCAACCCGGCCTCTGACCTCATTCTTGCTCGCCCGGCCAAAACTCTCCCGACGGTTATAGCTCACAATCAAATCGAGAAGATAATGGACGATGAGCCTGAGGCTCAGGATTTCACTGAAGTGCGCAATCATCTGATTTTGCAAATGTTCTATCAAACAGGCATACGCGCATCAGAGCTGTGCGGACTGCTCGAGATGAACGTTGACACCGTGCAGGGTGTGATAAAAGTGCTGGGCAAGCGCAACAAAGAGCGCCTGGTGCCATTTGGGCCGGAACTTTCAGACCTCATTGAGCAATACAGAAATCTTCGTCGACAGCGAACCGCAGCCTCTCCGGCGTTGTTTATTACTGAAAAGGGACTGACAATGTCTTACAAGCAGGTTTACCTGGTGGTTCGGGAGGCACTTGAAGGGCGAGTCACCTCTCCAAAGAAATCTCCCCACGTGCTTCGACACACCTTTGCCACCGAAATGCTCAACTCCGGAGCTGATCTCAATGCTGTAAAGCAACTGCTGGGACATCAATCACTTGAAACTACACAGATATATACCCATATATCTATCAGCGAAATACAACAAATTTATCAACTTGCACATCCCCGTGCACTAAAAAAAGGAGGACACCATGGAAGTAAGAATCCAAGCCATCCACTTTGACATCGCTGAGCGCCTGACCGCTTTCATCGAAAAGAAAGCTGACCGCCTCGCACGCCACAACTCTGCAATCTCTGTTGTAGACGTCACCCTGAAAGTCGTAAAACCTGAAACTGCCATGAACAAAGAGGCCAACGTAAAGGTCATCATCCCCGGCAAGGAAGACATCGTGGCCGGCAAGACTGCCGACACCTTCGAGGAGGCTGTTGACCTCTGCCTCGAAGCCATCGAGCGCCAACTTGAAAAGCAGAAAAATAAATAAGCACTCACGTGTCAGAAACCGTATTTAATGACATGCAGCGCGCCAAGCGCTGCATGTTTTCCATGCGTAATGGCGTGGTGGCAGATGCTCTGCGCAAAGGAGGCAGTCCTTTTCAGATAATTTTTGGAGTGAACCTGCCCCAACTCATCGAAATCTCCGGCCAGCTCCCCCACTCCGCCGAGCTTGCCGTGGATCTGTGGCAAAACACTACAACGCGCGAGAGCATGCTTCTTGCACCAATGCTGATGCCCCCGGAGGAAATGACTCTCGATATGGCTCGACAGTGGGCCCGGGAGGTGCCGGTGCAAGAAGTGGCCGACATCCTATGTCATCGTCTTTTGCGACATATGCCCTATGCCGGAGAGCTTGCCCGGGAGTTGATCGATGATGATAGTGACATGGTGCGATACACGGGATTGCGACTTCTCTACAACCTTTTGAGCAAAATGCCACAAAAGGCCAAAGAAGCGGCGCAGAAAGAAGTCGCGCGAGAGTGCAAACTGACCAAAACGGTTGCGCTCGCCTTGATTGATGACGCAGATTTTATACTCGGTTGACTCTGTACAGTTTTTTTCTCGGTTGAGTCAGAACTGATTTATATACTATTGATTCAGAATTGCTCAGACATATCCTCAACGCTTTGCTTAAGGAAAGGCTCGGCATAGGCCGTGCCCACCACGGGATGGGCCACTTTGATTGACCCCGGGAAATCCCGCGAGGTGATTAGGCCTGCACTATCTGTAAGGGCTTCGTAGGTCGACTTGCAAGAATTAAAATCCACCTTATCGCCTCGCATCATTGCCCGGCGCATCTTCACAGCCGTTTGGCCTCTGAGCCCTAACAACCGACCCCTCTCTATCCAAGGCTTGATTTCTGTGAGAAGTCTGTTCTGTGGCGATGCCTCGAGAAGTTCGGAGCATGCTTGTTCAAGGCTTTTGAACTCATTATTTAATGAATCAAGCCCGGTGGATGAATAGCTGACAATCGAATCTCCGTATCGGTCAATAATTTCCTTTAACTGTGGCGATTCTCCTTCAAGACGGAATTTATGTGGAGTGTCGCCCGGATCAACATTATATAAGCAGAAAGTTTTGAAAGCCTCCGTATGATCAGGAACAAGTTCACGCAACGCAGCATACCAAGGATAATAAGGGCTATGATAGCCGGAGGGGTTCCAAAGATAAATAGCTGCACACATGATGCTCACTTTCGATGCCTCGGCATATTCCATGGGATTGATCGTAAAGCCGGTAACGTACTCAGGGGCTTTATTATCATTTCCGGCGTACGGGCCCATGAGCAAGTGGTCGACACAATAATCCGTCACGGGATAATTGTGCCAGATAAAGGGCCGGCGTTTGATTTGGGAGTTAATCCAACGGATGTCGGAGGTGTGAATCATGTTGACGATTTTATCCCCGGTCCACATTATCTGTATGAAGGGATCCATTTTTGAGATGTCCTGGAGATAAGATTCCTGAAATTTAGGCACCCAGCTTTTGTTGTAAAGCGAAGGGCACATGATCAGGGATTGGATGTCGGGATGGATTCTCACGAAATTATCCATCACATAATCCATCATTGCTTTGTGCTGCTTGCCATCGGCATGGTCGCCGAAGACATCGTCAAAAAAGACGGCAAAATGTCTCACTCCAAGTCCATAAAGTTGCTCCATCTTGGCGATAGCAGCACGATTGTCGGCCTCATCCCATGAATGGTCGCCGGCAGGGTGCAGACTCCAGACAAAATTCACTTTATTTCGTGAGGCCAGCTCAACGAGCCGACGGATATTTTCGGCCTCTTTCTCCGGGTATGGTTCGCGCCATCTGCTCCGGTGGTATGGGTCGTCTTTAGGGCCGTAGATATAAGTGTCGAGTTTGTGTCGACCATAGAATTCAAACTGAGAGGCTCGGTCTTCGAAGCTCCAGGCATTTCCATAAAACCCCTCAACAACACCTCTGTTAGGCGTTGAAGGCCAGTCTCGAATCTCCGTCGGATACACAGCCTCAGGATCATTCACATCTAAGAATGTCTGCACTCCATAGAACGTGCCCGTAGGGTCGTTACCGGCAATGTAAACGGCATCCGGCTGAATGCTGAGGTAATAGCCCTGACTGTGGTCGGGAATTTGATCTTCGACATCTTTTACCGCTTCATCGCCTCTTTCACCTATATATAAAGGCGTAGATGCAACGTTGGGATAGGCATCACGAAGCACTCTGACTGCATCGGCATCAGCTGTATCCGCGCCGATAAGGGTATAACCTTCATGTTTGGGATAGACTTTAGACCCAAACTCAGAATTTTTGTATTGATCGGGATTGTAAAGTTGTTTTGCATTCATGTAAGTGATTCCCATAAGCCCGGTGAGAGCCAAAGCAAAAAATCTTTTCATGGTTTTAGGATAGAATTATAGCGCGAAGATAGCAACTTCTTGCGATTTCTGCAAATCTTGCGAAAAAAATCCCCGCAAAAAAGTTTGCGAGGACTCTTGTTATTTTTTTCTTAATTCTTAATCTTCAACACGCCGGAGGGTGAGAATGGTGCGACCTTGACGGTCGAGGAGGTGCAGGGTATTGTTTCCGGAGGTCTTAAGCTGTGTCACCTGCTCAAGGGCCACGAGAAATTTCATCTCGGTGTCAAGGTTGGGGCAAGCTCGCATTGTGACGGCCATATTTCTGAAAGCAATTGCCGATGGATGGAACGGATCGATTTCTATGGTACCGTTGAAGTAGTTGCAGCCGGTGTTGCCGTGAGCTTTACGCTCAGCAATGTCAAGAAAGATATTCACACCGCTGTCCTTGACATCAGTGTCTTCGATGCGAGTTACGTCCCACTGCCCGTTAAGGAAGTCGAGATTATGACGGCGCAGACGCATAAGGGTTTTGCCTTGAGAGTTGGAGAGGGTAAGAAATGTTTCACGTCCGCTTTGCTCGATTTTGGCAGTTACTACTTTGCCATCCGACAGCACGGAATTTATTTCCTGCTCGAACTGCACATCCGGACAATATTTCATCGTGGAGATGACAGAATCAAAACGGATATCGAAATCGCCGTCGTATGTGAATTTGCCATTGAGGATGTTGCATCCGTTAGAGGCGTAGAAGGTCCACTGCTTTTCGTCAAAAAACAAGTATGGCATTTCGTCCTCATATGGGATTTCTGTCTTGCCGGCTTTCACGATGGTCCACTCTCCGGAGAGCTGACCATAGAGGTGAGAGCGATGACGCACTTTCTGAGGTCTTGAGGTCTCGGGAGCTTGGGCAGCCAAGTCCGGAGATTCAACGCCGGCCACTACACTGTCAGCCGGTGCAAGTTGAGGCACCTTTACCTCAGCTGCTGAGGGCTGAGGTTTGGAAGCCTTACTGTCGGCATTAAGCACAGAGCATCCAGAGAGAAAGGCGGCTACGGCGATTGCTGCTACATAGATTCCTTTCATTCAAAAATGTGTTTGAGTTTTGAGAAAATGTGTTTAGCCTGAGCCTCTGTGGGCTTGATGTCAGGAGCATTGCGAAGGCTTTCAATTGCCTGACGCGTTGACTCTGACGGATTCTCGGGGATGTAGACCATAACGTTGATGAGCTCGTCGCCGGTCTGGTGGCCTTCGTAGGAGGGCAGACCCTTGCCTCGCAATCTGAGGACCTTGCCGGGTTGGGTGCCGGCCGGAATATTTAGTCGGGCACGTCCGGAGATAGTGGGCACCTCGACTGCTCCGCCGAGAGTGGCGGTGGGGATGTCGAGCATAAGGTTATAGATCACATCATTGCCATCGCGGATGAGCTCAGGATGCTTGATCTCCTCAACAACCACGAGGAGGTCGCCATTTTCGCCATCCGACCCACCCTGGCGGGGAGCGTTGCCCTTGCCGCGTAGGGTAAGGGTCATGCCATCAGAGACGCCGGCGGGGATGGTAAATGATATTTGTTGGTCTTCCCTGACAACGCCTTCGCCATGGCAGTGAGAGCACTTCTCAGTGATGACTTTACCTGAACCGTTACAGGTCGGGCAGACGCCTTCTGAGGCCATGTCGCCAAAGGGAGTGTGCTGGATAGTGTGGGCCACACCGGAGCCACCGCAAGTCTGACATGTGGCAAAGGCCACTCCGTCTTTTGCACCTGTGCCGTTGCAGGAGTGGCACTTGACGAAGGTTGGGATCTTTAAGGTTTTCGTGACTCCCTTGGCAATGTCTTCAAGAGAGAGCTTTACGCGGATGCGCAGGTCGGTGCCGCGTTTGCGACGCTTTCGTGCCTGGCGGCGCGAACTGCCACCAAAGCCTGTGGCGCCACCGAAACCGCCAAAGCCCATCCCTGAGAAGATGTCGCCGAAGCGAGAGAAGATGTCGTCGTAGCTCATGCCCTCGCCTGAGTAGAAGCCGCCTTCACCACCTCCAAAGCCTTGCGGGCCCATCGAGTGGCCGTAACGGTCATACTTTTCGCGCTTTTCTGGATCGGAAAGCACATCGTAAGCCTCCGCCGCTTCTTTGAATTTTTTCTCAGCATCGGGGTTGTCGGGATTGCGGTCGGGGTGATATTTTAGGGCCAACTTTCTGTAGGCCTTTTTGAGCTGATCGGCGGTGGCGCTTTTATCCACGCCAAGCACCTCGTAATAGTCGCGTTTTTCCATAATGCTTATTATTCAATGCTTATTATTCGCCGACCACCACTTTAGCGTGGCGGAGCACTTTGTCGTTGAGTTTGTAGCCTTTGGTAGTGGTGTCGATCACTTTTCCCTTCTGATCTTCTGCCGGGGCAGGGATAGTGGCGATGGCCTCATGGAGGTTATCATCAAAGTCGGCACCGGTTGATTGGATGGGTGTCACGCCATTGGCCGTAAGATAGTTGACTAATTTATTGTATATCAATTCCATGCCTTGACGCACCTCGGAGGCATCTGTGGCCTCTTTTGTGGCCTCAAGGCCGCGTTCAAAATCATCAACGATGGGGAGCAGCCCTGCGAGCACCTTCTCTGCGGCGTTCTTGATCAAGTCGGCTTTCTCCTTTATGGATCTCTTGCGGAAATTATCGAAATCAGCCATCAGGCGCAGATAGCTCATGTTTTTGTCTTGGAGCTCCTGCTCGAGTTCTTGATTTTTCTTGAAGAGGTCGGCCTCCTCGGCAGCTTGATCGTCGTCGATTTCAACGTCTTCAATCTTAGTGTCGTCGGAGGTTGCTTCTTCGATATGCATTGTGGGATCTTCCATTTCGGCTTGATCCTGATTGAGATTTTTTTCTTTTTCGCTCATAGCTTTATGATATTTTTTGATTATACAAAGGAGCAAAAATCGTGCCAAAGCCATAGGCTTGTTGCACAATTTAAATAAAAAACAACGATTTTGCGTCCATTGTTCAAAATTCCACCATCCTTGAGAGCGAAAAATCTCAGGAAAAATAGCAGGATGACAGAGGGCCGGAAGCAACCTTGAGGTGCTGATACAATTTTCCGCCACGAGCGCCGTTATTATAATATGTGTAAGTTTTTATCATTTCGCTTTATTCTATTGATGGTGGCGGCCTTAACGGGTTTGTTCAGCCATGCCGTGAACATCCGAGGCAAAGTAACTCAAGAGACCAACGATCCCTTGGAGTTTGTCTCCGTGCGCGTGCAGGGCACCACCTTAGGCACAATGACCTCTTTGGAAGGTTTTTACCAGCTCTCAGCTCCAAAAGCTGACACCATCCGGCTTGTTTTCTCCTGCATCGGTTACGAAGACGCCACGCGTCGCCTCATAAATCCCTCCGACTCTGTTACCGTCAACGTAAAGATGTCCCCTAAGGCTACGGTGCTTGGCGGGGTGGAGGTTACTGATTTCAAGAAACAGACCGGCGCGATGCAGTCTGTAAATATCGATAATTACCGCCTTAACCCGGATGCGTCGGGCGGCTCGGTCGAGTCAATAATCTCCACAATGGCCGGTGTGAGCTCGGGCAACGAGCTCTCTTCTCAATATTCAGTGCGAGGAGGATCGTTCGACGAAAACTCCGTGTATATCAACGGCATAGAGGTGTTCAGGCCTCAGCTTGTGAGCTCAGGGCAACAGGAGGGTCTGAGCATTATTAACCCCGACATGGTCGATAACATCAACTTCTCGACCGGCGGATTTCCCGCCCGGTATGGCGACAAAATGTCGTCAGCACTCGATATCACCTATCGCCACCCTCAGCAATTTGAAGGGGCCGTTTCGGCATCGCTCATGGGTGGGAGCTTGACTCTCGGCACGGCATCGGGTCGCTTCACTCAGCTTCACGGTGTGCGCTACAAAAGCAACGCTTCGCTCCTGAGCTCAATGGAAGACAAGGGCGAATATGACCCTAAATTCTTTGATTATCAGACTAATATGTCGCTGAAGCTATCGCAGCGGTTTAAAGTGTCACTCTTGGGTAACATAGCCATCAACAACTACAAATTTGTACCTGCCAGTCGCACTACGAGCTTCGGCACAGTCAACGATGCCAAACAGTTTAAAGTCTATTTCGATGGTCAGGAAAAGGACCGCTTTGAGACCTTTTTTGGCGCCCTTACTCTTGACTACAAGGCTGCTTCCACCACAAATCTCCAACTCCTCGCTTCGGGCTTCCTCACTAACGAGCTTGTGAGCTATGACATCCAGGGGGAATATTGGCTTGACCAGGCCGGAGGGTCAGATGAGGGTAGCGGTGGCATTATCGGTGGTGAATTAGGAGTGGGGCGATACCACGAGCATGCTCGTAACCGCCTGAAAGCCTCTGTAATGAGCCTCGCGCTTCGCGGCACCACCGGCATCGCTCGGCATAATCTTGAATACGGCATCGAGCTCTCACACCAAAACATTCGCGACCGCGCTCGAGAGTGGGAAAAGCGCGATTCTGCAGGGTATTCCCTACCCTTCAATCCTGATGCGCTAAAGGTAATCTATGCCTTGGATGCCAACCAGGAGGTCGCTTCTAACCGCTTTGCCTTTTACGCTCAGGACACATATAAGATCACCTCTTCTGCGGGATATTTCAATATCAACGGTGGCATCCGTCTTTCCTATTGGGATTATAATAAGGAATTTCTCGTGAGCCCGCGTATCAACGTCGGCTTTGTGCCTGAAGCTGCCCCACGTTGGGCCTTCCGATTCGCCACGGGTCTTTACTACCAAAGCCCGTTTTATAAGGAATATCGTCGGCCTGTCACTGATGCTTTGGGCCAGACGATTGTAACGCTTAACAACGAGATAAAGTCGCCCCGCAGTCTGCAATTCATCCTCGGTGCCGACTACACCTTCCGCGCCTTCAACCGCCCCTTTAAACTATCGGCCGAAGCATACTATAAGAACCTCTCAAACCTTATCCCTTACGAGGTGCAGAATCTCAAGGTCGTTTATAGCGGCGAAAACACATCAAAAGGCTACACTATGGGCTTGGATATGAAGCTCTTCGGGCAGTTTGTGCCCGGATCAGATTCATGGTTGAGTTTCTCACTGATGAAGACGCAAGAAGATCTTGGAGGCGTGAAAGTGCCACGCCCGACTGATCGACGCTACTCCGTTGCTCTCTTCTTTACCGACTATTTCCCACGCTGGCCGAAATTGAAATTCTCACTAAAGGGAATCTTCTCTGACGGACTCCCCACCGTGGCCCCGCGTTCGTCACGCGACTTATATTGGTTCCGCGCCCCGGCTTATAAACGCGTCGACATTGGGCTTCAATATGCTCTTCTATCCCCCGCAAACGATGGAAATCCGCGCTCAGGATTCCTTGGCAAGCTAAAAAGCGTATGGGTAGGTTTAGACGTTTTCAACCTCCTTGATATCAGCAATGTTAGCGGTTATTACTGGGTCACCGATGTCAACAACATCAGATACGCCGTTCCGAATTACCTCACTCGCAGGCAATTTAATGTCCGCATTAACGTAGAATTTTAAGACCCCCGCATAAAACCACAAGGGACCTGCTTATCGGCGGGTCCCTTGCGTTTTTATAAGCTTTAGAGCGAGTATCCCGCTATTTCAGCGGCGAGGGAGTGAAAATCTCAAAACTATTATCAGTATAAAACACCATGATTGACTGTACTCGCTTTGAACTGTCAGGGTTCAGCGACATGGATGGGTTGAAATTTACTGCCTGAGGGCCTGAGTTGCGCATTTGCTCAGGGCGGACTGCAGTATTATTCTCTTGAACTGAACTCTCAGGCGTCTGTCTGCCGGATTGTGGCCTATATCGCTCAGTTCCCGATCCTGTATCACGCCTGGCAAACCGCTGTCCATACCCCCCGGAGCCATTTGCGGAGATATCAGAGCCATTATTCTGAGCCGAGGTGAAGAGATCCATCTCTGATGCATAAGGCGGGTATTCGTCAATTTCTTCGTCATGGCGGTCAGCCGAAGGCAAATCGTTTTGCAATACGCGATTCTCAGAGTGGGTAACTGCAGATACGGAATTTCCGGAGATCTCCATATTACCATCGCCAAAGAGCATCCACATAATATTAAGAGAAGGGAAACCCTCATGGAGCTTAGCGATCAGTTCATTAGATATTTTCTTATTTCTACCATTAAGAATCTGCGAAAGGGTAGGACGCGGAATCTGTGCCGTGTCTGCAAACTGCGAAACTGCCAAACCGGTATAGTCGATATATTGTTTCAGTCGGGTTACAAAATCCATAATTCTGACACATTTAACGGGATTACAATTGAGAACAATCAGTTTGCAAATTTATAAATTAAAATTTAAAACTCCAAATTTTGAAATGAAAATTTTGGGTTTACTTTCGTGAATTATCGGAGTTTGCGTTTGCAATTTAGGGCATTTGGTTTTGTAAATTAATTATAGTATAACTTTATAATTCACGTGGGGCATATTGATTTCCAAGAGTTTATATACTACAACGCCCTCGTTATGTACGTTATACATAGCGAGGGCGACATAGCATTAATCTGTTAATTCAGATTTTATTGGCATTTGTGTGGTTTATAGCGAATTAGAGTGTATGTTAATTTTACCTACCAGCATAATTACCCTTTGTAAATCGTTTACTAATCCTAATTTTTTAAGGTTTTATTTGCTATTCGATTTTGTTTTCTAAACCGGCTTTTCAACGGTTTTCATTGTGTGATTTTGTAATTTTTAACCGTTTGGATTTGTTTTAGTAACCGATGTTTTTGTTAATTGCTCTTTTGATGGCTCAAATTCCATTTTTGAAATGTTTTTTGTAACCTTTTATATTTAAAACACAGTTTGATGGATTTTGGTTCAGCGATTTTATGCATTATTTTTGTGTTTTTCAGCATTTTACGCAAATTTTACCCCTCTGAGAATCGAATATTTGTTTGCTTCTCGTAAATCCGGTCGTATTTTGAGAATTATTAGCGCTTTCTGGGACCAAAAAGTGCCCATTGTAACATTTCTGTCTCCCCTTCTCGTAAATCATGAGATTCACTCCGAAATAATTCTTACACGCAGGATATTAATTTTTTTGCTTAAAAATTTGTGTGATTATTAAATAATGTGTACTTTCGCATTACCTAAACTTTTTTGTGTATGCAAGCACGTAGCTCTCTCAACCATTATATCCAGGACGCCGTGCGCGACAACTGGGATCTTTTAGCGCTTTCCGACTTTGAAGGCGAATCGTTTCAATACCGCACCGTGGCCCGAAAGATTGCCAAGCTCCATTTGCTCTTCGAGCATGCCGGGGTGGAAAAAGGACAAAAAGTGGCCATTTGTGGCAAGAACAGCGCCAATTGGTCAGTGGCGTTTTTGGCTTGTGTGACCTACGGGGCAGTGGCTGTGCCTCTGCTCCATGAATTCAAGCCTGAGAGTGTGGTCACATTAGTGAATCACAGCGACGCTCGTCTTTTTTTCTGTGACAGCAATATATTCGGAGAGCTTGATGCCCAGGCTCTGACATCGGTTGAGGGGGTAATCTCTATCACAGATTATTCCTTACTGATGTCAAAATCTGAATCTTTGACAGATGCCCGTCACAGGCTCAACGAGCTTTTCGGCTGTAAGTATCCGGAACGATTCACTCGCGAAGATGTGGTTTATGCCGTGATGAATCCCGACGATCCGGCCGTTATCAATTACACCTCCGGCTCCACGGGCATGCCAAAAGGGGTAGTGCTTTCCCACCGAGCCATGTGGTCGAACATTCAATATTGCATCGACGGCCTCAAGTTCTTGCTTCCGGGCGATGGCGTGGTGTGTATGTTACCTTTGGCTCACATGTTTGGCCTGACGGTCGATCTGCTTCATTGCTTTGTTAAAGGGGCACAAGTCCACTTTCTCTCCCGTCGCCCCACCCCTCGCATCA
The DNA here is from genome assembly GCA_964575435.1 of uncultured Bacteroides sp. Classification (GTDB taxonomy): domain Bacteria; phylum Bacteroidota; class Bacteroidia; order Bacteroidales; family Muribaculaceae; genus CAG-873. The sequence continues at coordinate 32,532 of CAZNRK010000001.1, read as the reverse complement.
TCATCGAGGCCTTTGCCCAGGTTCGGCCCAAACTCATTGTCACAGTGCCTCTCATCATTGAGAAGATCATCAAGACCAAGGTGTTCCCGCTGCTGGAAAAACCCCTGATGCGCTTGATGTTGAAAGTGCCATTCGTCGACGATCATCTGCTCAACAAGATTAAGGAGAAACTCACCGACACCTTCGGCGGTAACCTCCAGCAGATGATAATCGGTGGTGCCGGGCTGAGCAAGGACGTAGAGGAATTTCTGCGCCGTATCAAATTCCCCTTTACCGTGGGTTATGGCATGACCGAGTGCGGACCGCTGATAGCCTACGCACCATGGGAGGAGCAGAAACCTCAGTCGTGCGGACGCATCGTTGACCGCATGGAAGCATATATCGACTCGCCTGACCCTCAGAACACCCCCGGTGTGCTTTGGGTGCGCGGCGACAACGTCATGACAGAGTACTACAAGAATCCCGAAGCCACTGAAGCGGCCTTCCGTCAGGGATGGATGAGCACCGGCGACATGTGCACCCTTGACTCAGACGGATTCCTCTTTATTCGCGGGCGCGACAAGAACATGATCCTCGGCCCCTCCGGCCAGAACATCTACCCGGAGGAGATTGAGCAAGTGCTTTCTAACCTCCCCTACGTGGAGGAATGTCTGGTGGTGCAACGCGGCGACAAGCTCGTGGCACTTGTTGTCCCCGACCATGAATCGCTCAAACACGCCGGAATTCCTGACTCCGACCTTGCCACAATCATGAAGCAAAACCTTGAGCAACTCAACCACGAAATTCCAGCCTATGCGCGCGTTTCAGACATTGAGATCATGCCCACCGAATTTGAAAAGACCCCAAAACGCTCCATCAAGCGTTATCTTTATAAATAATCACAATAAATAATCACATAGTTCTCTTTATAAATAAACACCTAGTTGTTTTCTTGGAAATCTTGGAAAATATCTTATTCTTTTCCCGGTAAAACAACTTCTCTCAGATCTCGAAAAATTGAAATTTGTATTAAAGTCGCTTCGTTTCATCTTCCTGGCGGTACTGTTGCTTGCAATCGTGCTGCCTGCGGCTTTTTACATTTTTCTTTCCTCTGACTGGACTCAGCGGCGCATCCGCGATTTCGCACAAGAGGAATTATCCTCTCTTTTAGCCACAGAGGTGACCATCGGTCATGTCGAGATTCGCCCCTTCAGTCGGCTCCACCTTTGCGAGATTGACGTAAAAGACGATTTTGACTCTGTGGCATGTCATATCCAGAAAGTCGAAGCGCGATTCGAAACTTTTGAGCTTCTCCTCTCCCGCCGTCTGGTGATTGACTTTGCCACTATCTCAGGTCTGGATGCCAGACTCTACCGCTCCTTCCCAGCTTCTCCCTTAAATATTCAGGCGATTATCTCGCATCTAAACTCCAGACCAAAGAAATCCTCGCAGTCAAAAATTGATCTTTCGCTAAACAACTTAACTGTTCGCGAGAGCAAATTTTCATACGATGATTGGTCACGGCCCTCTACACCCGATCATTTCAACCCTTCTCACCTCCGGCTCTTAGATCTCGAAGCAACCATCTACGCACCCAAAATCTCAAATGAAGCCTACACCATGGAGCTTCGCCATCTTTCCTGCTTAGAGCAATCGGGATTGAACCTTCGAAACCTCAGTTTTCTGCTTGCACTCTCTCCTTCAGAACTTCTTTTGAGCGATTTCTCCCTTGAAATGCCGTGCTCGCGCCTGCAGCTTGCTCAGCTTCGCGCACCACTTCCTGATGGCATCAAGTCAGTGCCGGAATTATTGACGAGTGTGCCTGTGGATGTTGAGATTCTCCCCGGCTCTGAAATTTACCTTCCTGATTTTCAGGCTTTCGCGGAAGATTTATCGCGCTTCCAAAAGTCTATTTCTCTTCGAGCAGATGCCACTGTTTCGCGCGATTCAATGCTCCTGCGGTCATTCTCTGCCCGCACTGCCGACGCCGGATTGGAAGCCATGATTTCGGGTAATATATTTGGACTCTCTCACCCCGATAGTCTGGCTTTCAGGGATGTATCCTTTCAAGTCGATGCCATGCCGGTAGCTCTTAATGCTTTGCTCAAAAACATAAACGCTAAGATTAGCCCCCAACTTTCCCAAATCATTTCTCATCTGCAGAAGGTGCAGATCAATGGCACAGCCGATGGCACTCCTTCCTCCGGCTCCTCTGATGTCACTTTCACTTCGGCAGCCGGACGGGCCGACCTCGTAGCCAATTACCGTCGCACCCCCTCTAATACATATAATATAAGAGGCAACGCACATATTGACTTTACTGACGTCGATCCCCTACTGCCTCATAGCGGACTCTCAGCTCTCTCCGCTGAATCTGATTTTAACCTCACCACCGGAAAAGGCCAAACAGAAGGAAGCTGTGAGATTCTCTTCGAGGAAATTCTTTACCGAGGCAACCACTTTCAAGATATCTCCCTGAAAGGTGAATTCTCGTCCGGAGCACTTACTGCAACAGCATCATCAGCCAATCCGGGAGCAGACTTTGAGGCTAATCTTGCCATCACACCCCTACCTCACGGACAGAAAGATCTGCACCTCGATGCCAAGATAAAATCTTTTGCCCCAAACACTTTATCTCTCATCTCCGCACTCCCGGATTATTCCTTATCTACATCTCTCTCTGCTAATCTTATTTTTGGGAAAAGTCCGAAGAATATTGCCAATGAAAAAATCACAGGCGAGATTGACTTCTCCGATTTCGCTTTCATAAATTCTGATGGTGAAGGCGTGAAGTTGCCCACGGTTTTTATCGGAATTGATTCTGCCAACCCTCAAGGAGGCTTGTCAATAAATTCAAACCTCCTCTCAGGCGAGATCAACGGCTACTTTGTGCCCTCTGCACTGGTCCACGATGTCATGGAACTGTCTCACCGTTGCCTGCCTGAGCTCGTACCAAATGCCACAGGCTCCCTAACCAACAATTTCACCTACGATTTCACCCTCGACAATGCCTCCGGTCTATGCCGCATGCTCAACTTCCCGGTTAATATTGTCCACGCCGTCACTCTCTCCGGTGAGATTAACGCCGATACGGGTTACGCATCTGCCGCATTGGATGCACCTTGGCTCATGCAGGGCGACAAGGTGATTGAAAACACCGCTGTGAGTGCATTTCTCAACGGCGCCACAACCGAATCTTCGGTCTACGCCACCACTCATATGCCCACAAAAAAAGGTCCTATGAGCCTGATCGCACACCTTGACGGCAGCCCGGGAAATGTAACGACCGCTATCGATTGGGAGATACATCGCGCAATTCCCATCAACGGCAAGATTGATTTCAATACAGCCTTCTCTCGCACCGAGGCCGGAGCATTTGCCGCGAATGTGGATATGGAGCCCGGCACAATCACCTTCGGCCCGGATGTTTGGCAGATAGCCCCTTCTTCCATCAAATATTTCGACAAAAATCTGATTGTCAACAACTTCAAGCTCTCCACTCCCACGCAAGAGATCACCATAACCACTCCTTCGGCCTTCTCTACCGATTCCCACCTGCTCGTATCACTATCCAACGTAGCCTTGATCGACATTTTTGAGACTCTCGAGATCAATAACGCCCTGATAGGCGGCCGAGCTTCTGGCGACATTGTGGCCACAGATATTTTCACAGATCGACCTCAGATTTTCAGCCCGGGGCTGTCGGTTAAAGATATAAGCTACAATTATTGCACCCTTGGCGATGCTTTGGTGAAGATGGATTTTGACAACGATGAAGCCGCATTTGTCCTGGATGCAGACGTGGTAAATGAACAAGGCGCCCACTCAAAGATTTTCGGTTCCATCACGCCGGCTACAGAGGGGCTCGACATCACATTCCTCGCCAACGGAGTAAAAGTGGGATTCTTGCGCCCATTCATGAGCGCCTTCGCCTCCGACATAAAAGGTTATGCCACAGGCCGTGCCCACCTTTTCGGCACATTTAAATATATCGACCTCGAAGGGGATGTATATGCCGACTCAGTGCAGGTGAAAATCGACTTCACCAACACTTGGTACACCGCCTCCGACAGCATCCACATCCGTCCCGGCCAAATCAACCTCAAAGACATCACAATTACCGATGTAGACGGGAACCGCGCCCTGCTCAACGGCTTTGTGCGTCACACCTTCTTCAGCGCACCGGTCTTTGATTTCTCCATTACCGGAGCCGAGGATTTCCTCTGCTACAACGTCACCGAAAAACTCAGCCCGGACTGGTACGGCAAGATCTACGGCGACGGTTCTGCTCACGTTCACGGTGAGCCGGGAGTGGTTGACATCGCCGTAAACATGTCCACCAAACCCCACTCCTCATTCACTTTTGTGCTTTCCGATATGGAGGTTGCTGATGAGTTTTCGTTTATTGAATTTCGCGATGCCACCCCTGTGGCAATGATCGATTCGATCACCGAGGTCTCAACCATCCCCAAAGAGGTTTTGGATTTTCGCGCTCGTCAGGCCCAACAAAACACAGACTCCCCTACTGCTTTTAACCTTGACATTCAGGTGGACGTGACCCCGCAGGCGCAAGTGATTATCGTTATGGACCCTGTCGGAGGCGACCGAATCCGTGCCTTCGGTAAAGGAAATCTGCGCATGACATACGGCTCTATCGACAACGACCTGCGCATGTATGGCACCTACACCCTTGAGCGTGGCGATTACAATTTCACCCTCCAGGACATTATTATCAAAGACTTTACCATTCAGCCCGGAAGCAGCATCACATTCCGAGGCGACCCCTACTCTGCTCAGCTTGACCTCCAGGCTGTGTATGCTGTCAACGCCAACCTCTCCGATCTCGACGAATCATTCCTCAGCGACAAAGAGCTTAACCGCACCAAGGTCCCTGTGCATGCGCTGATGAAAGTCACAGGCGACATGCGCCAGCCGTCAATCGCCTTTGACCTCAACTTCCCCACCCTCACATCCGACACCTACCGCAAAGTCCGCTCAATCATTTCGACCGACGAGATGATGAATCGCCAAATGATTTATCTCCTTGCCCTCAACCGATTCTACACCCCCGACTATATGGCCTCGACCACCCGAGGCAACGAACTCTTCTCTGTGGCATCTGCCACCTTAGGGAGCCAACTCTCCAATATGCTCGGCAAACTAAGCGAAAACTGGAGCATTGCGCCCAACCTTCGCAGCGAGCGAGGCGACTTCTCAGACATTGAAGTAGACCTTACACTCTCATCCACACTTCTCAACAATCGCCTCCTCTTTAACGGAAACCTGGGCTATCGAGATAAATCCCTCAACACCAACCGCTTCGTGGGTGATTTTGATATCGAATATCTCCTCAACCGTCGCGGCACGTGGCGCTTGAAAGCCTACAACCGCTACAACGATCAGAATTATTATCTTCGCACGGCCCTTACAACTCAAGGCATAGGCCTAATGTACCGCCGCGATTTTGATAACATGTTCAATTTCCTAAAGCCAAAGCGAAATGACGCCACTGAAAAGCCGGAAAAGTCAGAAAGCACCGACAGCATCGCTCCGACTCAAAAATGACCTCCGGCTCCAGGTCTTGATCTGTACCTGCGGGCAGGATGGACTGCAGAGAGTGGCTGAAATGGGGTTGCCGGCCGTGGCCGGAGTGGGTTATGTTGTTGCATGCCAATCAGCGCCTGCGGCTTTGCCACAAAGCTTAGTGCGAGAAGATATCGAGGTGTATTTTTCCCCCGACAGAGGGCTCTCCCGCAATCGTAATTTTGCCTTCTCAAAGACCTCAGCGCCCTTTGCCCTCATCGCTGACGACGACTTGGTGCTGAGCGCCGAGGGTCTCAAAACCGTCATTGATGTTTTCGAGAACCACCCTAAGGTGGATATTGCCACATTTCGCTGCGCTTTCCCTTTTGAAAAGACATATCCGGAAAAGGAAACGCCCCTTTCCGAGCGTGTAAAGAATTATTACATAACCTCCTACGAGATTGCCGTAAGGATGGAATCGCTTAAACGCACCGGATTGCAATTCAACGAACTCATGGGCATTGGCTCCAACCTTTTCGGCGCCGGCGAAGAGCACGTTTTTATTCAAAACGCCATGAATCGAGGGCTGAATTGTCGATTTTTTCCCTTCACGATTGTCACCCATCCCGGAGTTCCCACCGGGCGTCGTCAGGGAGCTTTACCAGCAGTGCTCCGATCCGACGGGGTAATAATTGCAATGAGTTACGGCTTCTCTGCCATTCCTCGCATCCTCCTCAAAGCCTGGCGCAGAGGTGGTAACTTCTTCTCCAACCTCTACCACATTTCCTCCGGCGCCATCTATTTCCGCCGCCACCCCAATTTTTTTAACTAACCCTCGCAATGGCCTATTCGGGTGAAATTTGGCGGACGTTTTGGAATTTAGAAAGAATTTGCTAACTTTGCACTGATAATACTAAAGTGTGTAAGAGCTCAGGCTCTCTTTTTTCGTTTCAATTATTATGTATCGTAATCTTACCTCTAAGGAGATTGACGTGCTTTCATCGCGCGGTTGCACAGCTTGTGACTGGAATCATGTGAAAGTGGCCGATGGGTTTAACCCCATGCGCCTGTCCAATGTTGAATTTTCCGGCGATGTTGAGCTGGGAGCCATGATTGGCGAATTTGTCCGTCCGGGTGGAGTGGTACGGCTTTCTCAGATTAAAAACGTCACCCTCCACAACGTCACGATTGGGGACAACGTTTACATCAACTCCGTAGCCAATTATATCGCAAACTACAATATCGCAGAAGGTGTCTATATTGAAAACGTTGACAGCCTTGTCTCCACTCTTGACTCTTCCTTTGGCGTGGGCACGGAGGTGTGCGTTCTCAATGAAACAGGCGGACGCGAAGTACCGATATATCCTCGCCTCTCAGCACAAACGGCCTATCTCATTGCCATGTATCGCCACGATGGTGACATGGTAAGCGCTCTTTCGGAAATGATTCGCCACGAAGCGAACGCCTTGATAAATACCCGCGGAAATATAGGGTGTTATGCTACGGTTCGCAATGCGGGTACTATCACTAACGTCAACATTGGCGATTATGCACACATCAACGGCGCCACGCGCCTGGCTGAGGGAACAGTAGCAGGCTCGAAATCCGACCCTGTCTTTATCGGGCGTGACGTCATTGCCGAAGGGTTTGTCTTTGCCTCCGGAGCCCACGTGGAAGACGGTGCTGTAGTCTCGCACTGCTTCGTCGGTCAGGCCGTGCATCTTTCCCACCTCTTTTCAGCCCACGACTCTCTGTTTTTTGCCAACTGTACATGCGAGAACGGCGAGGCAGCCGCTATTTTCGGGGGTCCGTACACCGTAACGATGCACAAATCAAGCCTTCTGATAGCCGGCATGTTTTCTTTCCTTAACGCAGGTTCCGGCTCAAACCAGAGCAACCACATGTACAAACTCGGCCCGATACATCAAGGCGTGGTGGAGCGAGGCTCGAAAACCACCAGTGACTCCTACATCCTGTGGCCGGCAAAAATCGGTGCTTTCTCCTTGGTAATGGGGCGCCACGTAAATCATCCCGACACGTCATTTCTTCCTTTCTCTTATCTGATTGAAAGCCATAACGAGTCGTTTCTTGTGCCCGGCATAAACCTCCGCAGTGTGGGCACGATCCGAGATGCGCAGAAATGGCCTAAGCGCGATAAGCGACGCGACTCGGACCATCTTGACAGCATAAACTTCAATCTCCTCAGCCCATACACCACCGGAAAGATGTTTCGTGGCATTGAATTGCTCAACGACCTTGAGCGCACAGCCGGCCTCACAGCTTCTCGCTTTTCCTTCCAGACAATGACCATTGAGGCTCGCGCCCTTCGCAAGGGTCGAAAGCTTTATTCTCTTGCCATTGACAAGTTTATGGGCAACTCTATTATCCACCGTCTGGGTGAGGCGCCTTTCAGTTCCATTGACCAAGTGCGCCGAGTTCTTTCACCCACACATGCCGCCGGGAGCGGTCGATGGATTGATGTGTGCGGCCTTTTCGCCCCGAAATCTGAGGTGGACCGCATTTGCACGGAAATTACAGAAGGTAAAATTTCATCCTTATCACACCTGGAAGAGCGATGGCGCAAGCTCCATGAAGATTATTACGATATGGAGTGGACTTGGGTTGCCTCTATGCTGGAGAAATGGTACGGAGTCCCTTTGACAGAGATCACTGTGGCTGACCTTCGAAACATCATCAACCGTTGGCTCGACAGCGTAACCACCCTTAACAACATGCTTCTGGAAGATGCTCGCAAGGAATTCTCTCTCACCTCGCGCACAGGCTTTGGCATTGATTCTCCCTCCTGCGATGCCGACACCGACTTTGCCTCCGTGCGAGGAAATTACCACGATGACCCGTTTGTCAAGATGGTAGAGGAGCATACTAAAACTAAAACACAATTGGCTCAGACAGCCCTTTCACTCCTACCCGACAAATGAAAGATTTTTTCAAAATTGTCTACGACAGTCACTCTTTACCTGTTGGAATCTAATATACTAATTATCCTTTCAGAGATTTCCTTGGCGGTCACAGCGAAACGGGGTTTTAAAGCGGAAAAATTTGAATCCGGGACAAATCTGTCCGGTCGCGAAATCATCGCAAGGAGGTTTTTTGATTTGAGCCGATGATCTGAATATTTCAAAGCGAGTTCAATCATTTCAGTGAGACTCACACCGTCATTCAGAAGGCAATAGATATCATAATAGTCACGGAATTTGGAACGACGGAGCATCACCTCCAGCTTCATCGCCCCAATTGCTGTCTTATCGGCAAGAAAAATATTATTTATACAATGGAGCCTTTCTTTTAGTGGTGAGTGGTGAGGATTGGCGTAAAAAGACAATTTAACACCCTCAAGAATGAACTCCACATGATCAAAGTCAAGAATTTCACAATGTTGAATTACACCAATGGTTTCAAGTTCTTTCTTTATCATTGGCCAATCTACCTCTCTTTTTTCGTTTCTTGACGTACGCCAATTCATAAAGTCAAGATCCTCACTTTCCCTATGGTCTATTTGGAGTGATAATGCTGTCCCTCCTACGAGTACAAATGGTTTAATACATTCAAGACGCGAGATAGCATCGAAAAGTTCTGCCGTATGTGGTGCAAGTCCTTTCATTTTAATTTAAAAGAGAATGTAGATGACGAGTCTGTAGAGATTTAAGATACGCGTCAGGCCGCTTGGCTTTGAAATAGTACCAGGCTATAAAGCGATTAAGAGTATAAAGGAAGTCACCCTCCGGCACAAGTATCCGCTTCCATGCACTTTTAATCTTTGCCCAAGGGTAAATGAGAAATAATTGATCTATCTCTGCCAAATCAAGATGCCGTAATGTCATGGCGATAAGTTGATCATCAGGCAGGTTGGATAAAGAGAATGCACCAACATCATACGACCAAAACACACACTCATGTTTGAGTTTCTCAAACAAGAATTGTTTAATTTCATTGAACTTATGTGGATTTCGGAGAAACATACTTGAAGATTCGAGAATCGTAGAATATTGCCTTTCGACGTTTCGGTAACAGGAAGGGGTGCCTTTAAACGACAAAAGTCAAGCGAAAAGCTTGACTTTTTTGTCGCTTGGCGGAGAGGACGAGATTCGAACTCGTGGTAGGATTGCTCCTACGTCAGTTTAGCAAACTGGTGGTTTCAGCCACTCACCCACCTCTCCTTAGAGGCTGCGGGCCTTTTCTGACTGCAAATTTAAGACGTTTTTTCTTTTCTGCCAAATTTTTTGCCCACTTTTTATTCCTTTATTTTCAATATTTTAGTTTCCGGTTTGATTTTCAGCATGTTACACATTAGTTTTGCATGTGGAAAATATTTTTTGTAATTTTGCACCACTTGACCGTTATGACCGATTCTTTCAATAGATATGGATTTATCACCGGCGTAAGTGCTGAGGGCTTCCTGAGCGTGCGCCCAATTACCGAGGGCGACAACTGCTCGTGCTGCTCGGTGGCTTCTTTTTGCGGAAAGGGCGATGAGATTGTGGTGCCCTACCCTGAGGCTAATCGGGAGCTAATCGGCCGGAAGGTAATGTTGATTTTCGATGCACGTGAGCTCCCCTCGTGGTTGCGGATGCTGATGCCTGTGCTCCTGCTCGTGGGTGTGGCTGTTGGGTTGCTGGCCTGCGGTGTGCCTGATATTTGGTGCGTGGCTTCGGCCATCAGCGCCATGATCTTATGGTACGTAGCTTTACACCTATATAATAATAGAGAACTACGGGTGAGGAAGGTCGAATTTATTGAACATTTCCCCGAAGGGTCGTGTTATAGTAATGATATGGAAAAAGGGAACTGACAAAATGGCAGGTGGCCGGCTTTGGCACTCCCTTTGCTCTTTATAATAAATGAAAGAAACGAACTACTTAACTTAATATACTCAAGATTATGAAAGTAAAACCCTTAGCCGATCGCGTTCTGATTCAGCCCACAGCTGCTGAAGAAGTTACAGCATCCGGCATTATCATCCCTGATTCAGCAAAAGAGAAACCTCTGAAAGGCACAGTCTTAGCTGTCGGCACCGGCACTAAAGATGAAGAAATGGTGCTTAAAGAGGGCGACACCGTACTCTATGGCAAATACGCCGGCACAGAGGTGGAGCTCGAAGGCGAAAAAGTAATTATCATGCGCCAGAACGAAGTGCTGGCCGTAATCGAAAAATAAGACTAATACTATGGCAAAAGAAATTAAATTCAATATCAAGGCTCGCGAAGAGCTCAAAAAAGGCGTCGACGCTCTGGCCGATGCCGTCAAGGTTACTCTCGGCCCCAAAGGTCGCAACGTAATCATTGACAAGAAGTTTGGTGCTCCTCACATCACCAAGGACGGCGTCACCGTGGCTCGTGAAATCGAGCTCGAGGATGCGTTCCAGAACATGGGCGCACAGCTCGTGAAGGAGGTTGCCTCCAAAACCGGTGACGATGCCGGTGATGGCACCACCACGGCCACCGTTCTGGCTCAGTCCATCATCACCGTGGGCCTGAAAAACGTGGCTGCCGGCGCCAACCCCATGGACATCAAGCGCGGCATCGACAAAGCTGTGGCCACTGTTGTGGAGAATATCCGCTCTATGGCCGAGGAGGTCGGCGATGACTTCAAGAAGATTGAAGACGTGGCTCGCATCTCTGCCAACAACGACGAGACCATCGGTAAACTCATTGCCGAGGCCATGAAAAAAGTCAAGAAAGAAGGTGTGATCACAGTCGACGAGGCAAAAGGCACCGAAACCACAATTGACATCGTGGAGGGTATGCAGTTTGACCGCGGTTACATCTCTCCCTATTTCGTGACCGATACTGAGAAAATGGAGTGCGTGATGGATAACCCCATGATCCTGATTTACGACAAGAAAATCTCTAACCTCAAAGACATGCTCCCCGTGCTTGAGCAAAGCGCTCAGAGCGGACGTCCTCTGCTCATCATCGCTGAGGATGTTGATCAGGAAGCGCTGGCCACTCTTGTGGTGAACCGTCTGCGCGGCTCTCTGAAAATCTGCGCCGTCAAGGCTCCCGGCTTTGGCGATCGCCGCAAAGAGATGCTTGAAGACATCGCTATCCTCACCGGAGGCACCGTTATCTCTGAGGAGAAAGGCATGCAGCTGGCCAACGCCACAGTCAATGACCTCGGCCGCGCCGAGAAGGTGAACATCAACAAGGAGTCGACCACTATCGTCAACGGTGCGGGCAACAAGGACGCCATCGCAGCACGTGTGGCTCAAATCAAGACTCAAATTGAAAACACCAAGAGCGATTACGACCGCGAGAAGCTGCAAGAGCGCCTGGCCAAGCTGGCCGGCGGCGTGGCTGTGCTCCATATCGGTGCTCCCTCTGAAGTGGAGATGAAGGAGAAGAAAGACCGCGTTGACGACGCTCTCAGCGCCACTCGCGCAGCTATCGCCGAAGGCATCGTGCCCGGCGGTGGTGTAGCCTACATCCGCTGCGTCAGCGCTCTGGAAGGTCTCAAAGGCGAAAACGATGACGAGACCACCGGCATCCAGATCGTGCGTCGCGCCATTGAGGAGCCTCTGCGCCAAATCGCCGCTAACGCCGGCGTGGAGGGCGCTGTAGTTGTCCAGAAGGTGAGCGAAGGAAAGGCCGACTTCGGCTACAACGCACGCACCGACACCTACGAGAATCTCCTTGCCGCAGGCGTTATCGACCCTGCAAAGGTGACCCGCGTAGCTCTTGAAAATGCCGCTTCGATTGCCGGTATGTTCCTCACCACCGAGTGTGTGATCGCCGACAAGAAAGAAGAGAACCCCGCTCCCGCAATGCCCGCAGGCGGTATGGGAGGCATGGGTGGCATGATGTAATTCTGAATCCCTATTAAGAGGATGACGCCCCCGGCGGGCGCATCCTCTTTCTATTTTTATCTTATCTCTTTCCCCTATTTGCCCTATGTTTATCGCCTCAAATCGCCGCAAGGAAAACATCGCCGAATATCTGCTCTACATGTGGCAGATTGAAGACATCATCCGCGCCAACAGTCTTGACATTGACCTTATCAAGCGCAACGTAATCGACAAAATCCCCGAACTCTCGGATCAGGAAAAACGCGATCTTACCGACTGGTACGACTCCCTTATCGATATGATGCGCCGCGAAGAAGTCATGGGACAAGGACACTTGCAGATCAACCGCAACGTTCTCAATTCCCTTGCCGAGCTTCATCACAGAATCCTCGAAGACAAGGATCCGAAATTTGATGAATACCGCGCCGAATTTTACCGCACGCTTCCCTACATCGTGGAGCTCCGCGCGAAGTCGGGCGATAACAAGCCCGGAGAAATCGAGACCTGCTTCAATGCCCTTTACGGTATGCTCATGCTTCGGCTTTCCGGCAAGGAAATCACGCAGGAGACAAAGGACGCTGTGGGTCAGATTTCAAAATTCGTGGCTCTGCTGGCCAAAGATTTCCACCTTGACGAGGAAGATAAACTTTTTGAGCATAAAGAAGACGAAAAGCTATGACCACCCATGGATTTTTCCGCGCTGCGGCTTGCGTGCCTTCGGTGGCTCCCGGGCAATGCGAACGCAACGTCAAAGAAATTGCGGATATGGCTATGGAGGCCGCCCGAAAGGGGGCTGAAGTGTCTGTATTTCCTGAAATGTCGGTGACGGGCTATACCTGTGCCGACCTTTTTCATAATCAGCAATTAATCGACGATGCATTAAAAGGAATCATGGTTCTCTGCAGGCTCTCATGTGACTGCCGGGGAGTTATGATTGTCGGTGCTCCAATCGCGGTGAGAGACGTGATGTATAATTGTGCTGTTGTGATTGCTTCGGGCAAGGTGTACGGTATCGTGCCCAAAACCTATATCCCCAACTACAACGAATTTTACGAAAAGCGCTGGTGGCAAGGCGCCGAACTGTCGAACAGTTCAATTACCCTCCCGGATGGGCAGCAAGTGCCTTTTGGGCCTAATCTGCTTTTCAGAGTTGGTGGCGTGATCTTTGGAGCTGAAATCTGCGAGGACTTATGGGTGCCCGTCCCGCCAAGCAGCCGCCTGGCTATGGCCGGGGCTGAGGTGATTGTCAACCTCTCTGCATCAGACGACACCATCGGCAAATACGCCTACCTCCGCTCGCTCATCGACCACCAATCAGCATCAGCCCTGTGCGGGTATGTCTACGCATCGGCCGGTTTTGGCGAATCTTCCACCGACCTTGTTTTTGACGGAAAAGCGATAATTTCGGAGTGCGGACGCACTTTAGCTGCCAATCCCCGCTGGCAAATGCAGAGCCAGATGGTGGTGGCTGACATTGACATAGCAGCTATTCGCCACGACCGCCTCCACAACGGTTCTTTTGCCGACTGCAAGCGTCGCGAAAGCGCCTCGGATGCCGATTTTCCCATTGTTGACATTCCAATTTCAACAATTGAGTCTGATGACCTGCTGCGAAAAGTTGACCCTCTGCCTTTCGTTCCCGCTTCTGACAAAGACATGGCCCAGAGGTGCGACGAGATTGTCAACATTCAGGTTATGGGGCTGTGCCGCCGGCTGTCGGCCATCGGTTGCAAGACTCTTGTAATAGGCATTTCCGGAGGTCTTGATTCAACACTCGCACTTCTGGTGGCTCATCGCGCCTTCGAGCGTCTGGGCTTGGATGTGAAAGGCATTATTGGCGTGACGATGCCCGGCTTCGGCACCACTGATCGCACCTACACCAACGCCCTTGAGATGATGCGCGCCCTTGGAGTCACCGTTCGCGAAATCCCAATCGCCGAGGCCGTTACTCTCCACTTCCGGGACATTGGCCACGACAAGGCAGTGCAGGATGTGACATATGAGAACTCTCAAGCCCGCGAGCGCACGCAGATTCTGATGGACGTGGCCAACCAAGCAGGAGGCATCGTCCTTGGCACCGGCGACCTCTCAGAGCTCGCCTTAGGCTGGTGCACATACAACGGCGACCAGATGTCGATGTACGGCATCAACGCCGGCGTGCCCAAAACCCTGGTGCGCTATCTTGTGAGATATTTCGCGCTAAGCACCGACAATGAGGATTTACGTCGCACACTTTTTGACGTAATTGACACTCCCATTTCGCCCGAACTTACTCCGGCTGACAATCAAGGCAACATTAAACAACGCACCGAAGACATCGTGGGCCCCTACCCCCTGCACGATTTCTTCCTGTATCATCTTTTGCGCTACGGACGCAGCAAGGACACGATCCTGTATCTTGCAAAGCAAGCCTTCAAAGGCGAATATGACGAAGCCACAATAGCCAAGTGGCTCGAGACTTTCATGCGCAGGTTCTACTCCCAGCAGTTCAAACGCTCATGCATGCCCGACGGGCCCAAAGTGGGCGGCATTTGCCTTTCACCACGCGGCGACTGGCGCATGCCCTCCGATATTCGACCTATTTAATTAGAATCCAATATATTACATACATCAGGATGCTCTCTGACCGAGGGCATCCTTTTTTTTTAATATTAATGAGACTGCATTTTTTTGAAAAAAGTTTGGAAAAAATTTGGTTGAATAAAAAATACGTTGCACTTTTGCAGCGTGGTAGTGTACTATTAGCCTAT
Source organism: uncultured Bacteroides sp. (assembly GCA_964575435.1). Taxonomy (GTDB): domain Bacteria; phylum Bacteroidota; class Bacteroidia; order Bacteroidales; family Muribaculaceae; genus CAG-873. The sequence continues at coordinate 17,478 of CAZNRK010000001.1, read as the reverse complement.
TACACTACCACAGTATGATACTCCAACTGAATACTAAACAAAAAAATCAATCCACTATTTCTCACTCCTAACTCCTAACTCCTCACTTCTAACTAATAAGTTTATGCTTGAAATCAATAATCTCACGTTCACATATCCGAAGCAGAAAAGTCCGGCAATCGACGGCCTTACGTTTGCTGTCAATGAAGGCGGCGTATACGGGCTGCTCGGGCCTAACGGCGCCGGCAAGTCAACGCTTTTGTATCTGATTTCCGGACTGCTCACTCCTCAAAGCGGAGAAGTAAGACTCAATGGCGTGAACACTCGTCTGCGCCGGCCTTCCACTCTTGCTGACATCTTCATCGTGCCCGAGGAATTCTCACTCCCGGCGACAAAGCTTTCCACTTTCATCCGGCACACCTCATGCTTCTATCCCCGGTTCTCACATGAAGACATGAAGCGACACTTAGAGATGTTCGAACTTGATGGTGACCTGAATCTCGGCGCCCTCTCGATGGGACAGAAGAAGAAGGTGTACATGAGTTTCGCTCTGGCTTGCAACACTCCCCTGCTTCTGATGGACGAGCCCACCAACGGCCTTGACATCCCGGGCAAAGTCACTTTCCGCCGCTTCATAGCATCCAACATGACCGACGAGCGTTCGGTGATAATATCCACCCACCAGGTGGCCGACATAAATCGTCTGCTCGACCATGTCATAATCCTTGACAACCGCAACGTGCTTATGAACGCCTCTACCGAAGATATTACTTCTCGCCTTGCATTCTTGACCACCGACAATCCTGAGCTCATAGCATCGGCTCTTTATGCACAGCCCACACTTGGTGGCACAACTATCGTCTTACCTGCCGACGGCACCGAAACCGAGATTAACCTCGAGACTCTCTTCACCCTGGCCACAGAGCAACCGGCTCTCATCAAAACTTTATTCACATCAAAATACCAAGTGCAATGACCGATACATTTTCTTTCTCCCGTTTTGGTCGCCTCTTAGCCACCGACCTCTCTTCCAACGCCAAGAAATATTCCCTTTGGCTCGGTCTTGTCATCGGTATTATAGTGGCGTTTATAGTAATTGGCGTTATTAGCAACTATAAGCAGATCATCGACCCGAAATACAATATATATAATATAGATGCCGACCGCGACCCCGTGGCAAATTTCTTGAAAGTAATTTTCCACATGGCTCTCTTTCTCACTGTAGCTATCGCAGCAGCTCAGAGCATGCAGAATTTAGCTGTCAAGACCTCGCGCATCAACGCTCTGATGCTGCCGGCCACGCAGCTTGAAAAATTTCTGAGCCGATGGTGCATTTTCGTGCCCATTTATCTCATTGCTTTCCTTTTAGGCTTCCAGCTTCTTGATTGGCTGCGAGTAGGAGTTGAATTATCGATATTCGGTCCTCGAGCCAATATAGCCTCTCTCAATGTCATCTCCTTAGTCTTTAGATTCGAAAATGACTTACCTCTTACAATCTGGACGCTTTTGACTATACAATCCCTATATGTCTTGGGTAGTGTGATCTGGCCGAAGAATTCAATGATAATAACCTCCTGCGTTTTGTTCGTGATAGGCGTGCTTCTCACCATTTTCGCCACAATAGCCGGAAATGCTTTTCTCGAGAGCGGCACAAACTATTCGCTCGGCTTATCAGACCGAACTATTATCAATATATGGTGGAGTATAATCTGTGTATTCACCGCAATCAACTACATTGTGGCTTACTTCAGATACAAGGAAATAGAAATAATCCAACGTTGGTAATCTCCTCAATCTATGGATTTCAAAGAAAATAACAAAGCAATATACCTGCAAATCGCAGACAAACTGTGCGATGAGATCACTATCGGGCAGAAGTTCGCTCCAGGGGAGCGCATCCCTTCCGTGCGCGAGTATGCGGCTGCTTTGCAAGTCAATGCCAATACCGTGGTCCATGCCTACGATCATCTCCAGCAGGCCGGCGTGATCTACAACCGCCGCGGTGTGGGCTATTTCGTCAGCGACGATGCTGCAGCAGTCATAAAACGTATGCACGAAAATTCATTCATCGGAGGGGAGATGCAATATTTCTTCTCTCGCCTCCAGGCCATGGATATTTCGCCCGAGCAATTAAAAGACATGTATTCAGAATTTTGTAAAAACATACAGCAATGAAAAAAACCACATACGCCCTCATTGCCCTTATCGGGGTCCTCTTTCTGGGCACGTTTCTCTTCTTCTTTATTCTGAGTCTTCATCCGGATGATAATGACCGCTGGAGCATCGTCGATATAGAAGGCCGGGACATAGAAATTTATCTCGCAGATTTCAATCGCATAGAGGTGATTGACTCGCTTGAGCACTACTCATTCTACGACTATGATCAAGTGTTGTACACTTATCCGGTTTTCTGCATTTCAGTTTCTGATTCTGTGCACACACCGACAATCAAAATGAAAGAGGGATGGAATGATTACATTTCTTATCTGGTGGCAGATTCCACTCTGACCCTTACATTTAAAGATAGCAAAAAATGGATAAACTCGATAGATGCTCCGATCAACATCGCCGTGCCTTCGCTGACATATGCCTCTTTGGACTATGAAGGCCTGACACGCATCTTTGGAGGCGCTTTCGACGATTTAAAGATAGACCTGAAATCTGCAATAGAGTTTGACAGTATATCTGCGCGGAAAGTTGAAATAACTTGCACGAAGAATGATGAGACTTCAATCACCGCAAAATCTTCAAGTATTGATAAACTTTACGTTATGAATAATTACCAAACAAATCTATACAATTATTCAGAGATTGACAGCATTATACTTTCTTCTGCAGAATACAAGAAAAGACCTTACGTAAACTTGTGCGGGAAATATTCCGGAGTGGTTAAGACTGTGGCATCTGATGATCAGAATTTCGAGGTGTCTATTTTCGGAACAAACAGCATTAAATTTGAATGACTATGGCAGAGACAATGATCAAACTCACTGACATTAACAAGACTTATCCCGGCGCTGTGCCCCTGCACGTGCTCAAGGGCATTAATCTTGAAATCGAGAAAGGCGAACTGGTGTCGATCATGGGCGCCTCCGGCTCCGGAAAGTCCACGCTACTCAACATCCTTGGCATTCTCGATACATATGATACCGGAGAATACTTTCTTGACGGCCAGCTCATACGCGATCTGAGCGAAAACGAGGCAGCCTCGCTGCGCAACCACAAGATCGGATTCGTTTTCCAGAGTTTTAACCTTATAAATTACAAGAACGCCCTCGAAAACGTGGCTCTGCCCCTTTTCTATCAAGGTGTGAGCCGCAGCAAGCGCAACAAATTGGCCCTCGAGCAGCTCGACCGCATGGGGCTTGCCGACTGGGCCCACCACCTCCCCTCGGAACTTTCCGGCGGACAAAAGCAACGCGTGGCCATCGCACGCGCGCTCATAACCAACCCTGCACTGATTCTGGCCGACGAGCCCACCGGTGCTCTTGACAGCAAGACATCGGTAGAGGTAATGCAGATTTTCCGCCGGCTAAACGAAGAAGGCATGACCACCGTAATCGTTACCCACGACCCCGGCGTGGGCGAGCAGACCAACCGCATAATCCGCATCAAAGACGGACTCATAGTCTAACTCCTAACTACTAACTACTATGTTTGATTTGTTTTCGGAAATATGGCAGACGATGCGCACCAATAAGCTCCGCACCATCCTTACAGGTATTGCGGTGGCATGGGGCATATTGATGCTCATCGTGTTGCTCTCGGTTTCTAATGGAATTATTAATTCCTTCAAGTCTGATACCGAAGACATGGATATATACCTATCGGAGATATATTCCGGACGTACATCCATACCATACCAAGGGTATAAGGAAGGAAGATGGATACAGCTTAAAGAATCTGACATCCGAGCACTCAACGACATCAAGCTTACGGGATTCGACGGTGCAACTCCGGCCTACTGGTTTCAGGCAGAAGTCTCTACATCACGCGACTATCTGCCGTCGACATGGTGCCTTGGCATTGACTCACGCGATTTCTCACGCGACATCATTGCCGGGCGCGCATTCAACGCAGCTGACGACAAAGAAGCCCGGAAGGTAATAATCCTCCCCTCCTCTGCACTCTCTACACTCTTCGCAGACACTACCGCTGTTATAGGGCGCACGGTAAATGCCGGAGGAGTGGCCCTGACCGTTGTAGGCGTCTACACCACGCGCTACGGCAACAACATTTACATCCCCTACTCCACGGCCCAGGCTCTGACAGGCTTCACCGGCGATGTGGACAACATCAACCTCCATTTCAAGCCCGGCACACCATTGGAAGACACCGAGGCTATTGACGAGGCTGCCCGCAAGATTTTAAAAAAGAACCACACGGTCTCGCCCGATGATGAATCCGCATTCCACATCTATAACTCCCTCAGCAACAACACGAATGCTCTGGAAGGCCTTAACATACTGAACGTGGCCATGTGGGTGATAGGTATTCTGACTCTGATAACCGGTATCGTGGGCGTGAGCAACATCATGTTCGTGAGCGTGAGGGAGCGCACCCATGAAATCGGCATCCGCAGGGCCATCGGCGCCAAACCGCGCAACATCCTCACCCAAATTGTGGTCGAGAGCGTGGTGATGACCACCTTTTTCGGCTATCTCGGTATCGTGGGTGGTACACTTCTTACTGAGATTGTAAAGAAAGTATTTGAGGGGTCAGAGTTCATGATGAATCCTTCAGTTGACCTGCACATTGCTTTTGAAGTCACTATCGCCCTAATCATTGCCGGAGCCCTGGCCGGAATCTTCCCGGCTCTGCGTGCGCTGAAAATTAAACCTGTTGAGGCTCTCAGCGAAGAATAATCGATTATGAAACTAATGATATTTGACATAGACAACTGGCGCGAGATCGGGGCCACACTCTCCCGAAACAAGACACGCACGTTCCTGACTGCTTTCGGTATCTTCTGGGGCACGGCCATGCTCACCCTCCTGTGGGGCGGCTCACACGGGCTCACCGGTATGATGCGCAGCAATTTCGACGGCATCGCCACTAATTCAGCAATGCTATTCGCCAATCGCACGACAGTGCCATACAACGGCTACCGCAAGGGCATGAACTGGAGCCTGGATATGACCGACCTGCACAATCTCGAGGCATCCGTACCCGCCATTGAGACCATCTCGCCCATGTCGCAGAGGGCCACGACCTACAAGCATGGCACGCAGTCGAAGACAGGCGCAGTGCAGGGCATCGAGCCATCTTTTATTAAGGCTCTCCCGCCGATAATCACCTCCGGGCGCTTCATAAATGTCACCGACGAGGCATCGGAACGCAAGGTGGCCGTAATCGGCGACAACGTGGCTAAGGAGCTTTTTATGGGTACAGACCCTGTGGGGCAGTTTATCGAAATCGACAACATCCATTACCGCGTGGTGGGAACGGTGCGGGCTCGCACTAAAAATATAAATTTCAGCGGCACGAAGACTGAAGATGCCGTTTTCATCCCTCTAAGCACCTTCCGCAGGGCCTATAATACAGGTGATAAATTTCACTTCATGATGATAGTGTTCCGCCAGGGCCACAAACCTTCGGAATCGTTGCCCTACATCAAACGTGTGATCCGTCAGAATCATCCGATTTCTCCCGACGATGATGCCGCCCTGGCCTTCTGGGACATGTCGGAGATGTTCGAGATGTTCGGCAACCTGTTTACCGGCATAAACGTGCTGCTGATGTTTGTAGGTTTCAGCTCGCTGCTTGCAGGCATCATCGGAGTTGGTAATATCATGTGGATCGTGGTAAAAGAGCGCACAAAAGAGTTCGGCATCCGGCGCGCTATCGGTGCCACACCTGCCACAATTCTCTGGCAAATTCTCTCCGAGAGCGCTGTGCTGACTGTGATTGCCGGTCTGGCCGGTATCTGCTTCGCCGTAGGAATCCTCGCGCTGGTGTCGAAGATGCCATTGGGCGATCAACCGGTAAGTTTCCAGCTTTCATTCACCGAGGCCATAGTCATCCTTATTCTCTTTATTGTGCTGGGCGCAGGTGCAGGCACGATTCCGGCGCTGAAAGCCATGCGCATCAAGCCCGTCCAGGCAATGAACGATAAATAATCAAGAAATAATCAAAATCTCACATAATTATGAAAAAGTTTTTCAAAATCCTGCTTTGGGTTGTGGTGATCGTGCTTTTTGTCGGCACCTTCGTCTTCCTTTTCAATAACTCAAAGAAGCAACCCGACGTCTACGAACTCCTCACAGCCGAGCAGGGCACTATCGAGCGCAACACAGTGCTTACCGGCAAAATCGAGCCTCGCGATGAAATTGAAATCAAGCCCCAGATCTCCGGCATCATCTCTGAAATCCTCATCGAGGCCGGCGATTATGTGCACGAAGGCGATATCATTGCAAAAATCAAAGTGATTCCCAACGAGAGCTCGCTCTCCGCAGCTCAGAACCAGGTGGACGTCTGCCGCCTCACCTACAACCAGGCCCTGGCCGAATTCAAGCGCACTGAGGAGCTTTACAATAAGAAATTCGTCTCGCGCGAAGAATTTGAGCAGTCAGAAACCACCATGCTCAAGGCCAAACAGGAACTCGACGGTGCCCTCGACAATCTCTCAATCGTGCGCGACGGTGTCTCCACCCTCAACGCCCAGCAGAGCAACACTCTTGTGCGCGCCACCATCGACGGCCAGATCCTGGAGGTGCCCGTTAAAGTCGGATCTTCAGTGATTCAAGCCAACACGATGAACGATGGAACCACCATCGCCAAGGTGGCTGATATGCGTCGCCTTATCTTCGTGGGCAAAGTCGACGAGACTGAGGTGGGCCTGCTGCGCACCGGCATGCCCGTTGACTATGCAATCGGCGCTCTCAACGACATCACACCCGAAGGCGAAATCGAATACATATCACCCAAAAGCACCGAAGAGAACGGCTCGAACACCTTTGAGGTGAAGGCCTCGATACAGGTGCCTGACAGTGTGACCCTCCGCGCAGGCTACAGCGCCAACGCCATGGTGGCCCTGCTCCGACGGGCAGATGTGCTCACTGTGAGCGAGGGTGCGATTGAATACTCCGGCGACAGCACTTTTGTCTATGTCCTCACCGCCGAGCAGCCCGTGCAGCAATTTGAACGCAAAGCGGTGACCACCGGCGTCAGCGACGGCGTGAAGATTGAAATCAAATCCGGAGTGAACGAAAACGACCGCCTGCGTGGCAATAAAATTGAAAATAAATAAACGGCCATGAAAGTCAAAATCCTTCTTTCTGCTATTGCGGTGGCTCTGACCTCGACGGCTTCTGCTCAGCAACCCTGGAGTCTGGACAGCTGCATAGCCTACGCCCACGAGCATAATATCTCTCTGAAAATGCAGGCCATGCAGACTCAAAGCGGCCATTTGGCCATCACAGAGGCTAAGTCGGGCTTTCTCCCAAATGTGAGCGCCGGCGCCAGCCAGTCGTGGAATATCGGTCGCGGCTTGACCTCAGAAAACATTTATGCCAACCGCAACACCTCTAATTTCGGCTACCAGGCCGGCCTTTCTCTGCCTGTCTTCTCCGGTCTGCGCAATTCCCGCCAGTTGGCTCTGGCCAAGGCCAATCTCTCGCAGATCACCGAGCAATACGAAGCCGCAAAGGAAAACATCACCATAAACATCATCACCTCTTATCTGCAAGTGCTCTACAATAAGGAGCTCCGGGAAGTGGCAGCACAGCAAGTGGCTCTCTCCGAGTATGAGCTTTCGCGCCGCGATGCTCTCCTGCAGGCCGGCAAGATACCTGAAGCCGACCGCCTGGATGCCGTGTCGCAGCTCGAGCAAGATCGCATGAACCTCACTCAAACCACCAACGACGTCACCCTCGCGCTCGTAGACCTTGCCCAGCTCCTGCAGCTCCCCGAGGTCAACGGCTTTGACATCAAGCCCCTGACAGATGGTGAAGTTATGATCATCCCCGCCGATGAGGCCTACACACGCGCTCTGCAATACAACCACTCGATCAAGGCTGCACAACGTGGCATTTCCTCGGCCGACAAGAGCATCTCGCTTGCAAAGTCCGGCTATCTGCCTTCTCTGTCGTTCAACGCCGGAATAGGTAGCTCTTACTACAATGTCTCAGGTATTCCTAACGAGGGTTTTGCCCAACAGATGAAAAATAATTTTTCAACCAATTTCGGCCTTTCGCTCAGCATTCCGATTTTTGACGGATTTCAGACACGCAACCAGGTGCGTCGCGCGCGCATTCAAAAGCTCAATGCTGAGCTCGAGCTTGAGCAGGCCGAGCAAGAACTTTACCGCTCCATTCAGCAGGCTTACTATCAAGCCATAAGTGCCGAAAAGAAGCTCTCCTCAGCAACAGCCGCACGCGAGGCTGCCGATGCCGCTTTTGAATCGATGCAAGAGAAATATAATCTTGGTCGCGCCACGCCCTATGAGTACGAGCAAGCCAAAACCAAAGCTCTCACCACCGTGGCCCAGCAGATCCAAGCCCGCTACGAGCTCATCATGCGCTCACGCCTGCTGCAGTTCTACTCTGAGCCTCACTGAAAGTAATCCCATCGCAAAAAGCCCTGACAATCATCTGAGTGCCAGGGCTTTTTTTATGACTAAGACTTCTTTAGCACAATTCGCAGATGAGGGTAGCCGATGTGGCATCAGTAACGCGCACCTTCACAAAGTCGCCACGGGTGTAATCACCTTTGGGGAAGACGCAGGTCTTGTTTTGCGATGTGCGGCCCACCCACTGCTCTGCGCTCCGCTTCGATACGTTCTCAACCAGGACCTCAAATTCCTTACCTATATCTTTTCGGTTGCTCTCCAACGACAACTCGTTTTGGAGGGCAATCATGCGGTTCAAGCGGTCGATCTTCACTTCCTCAGGCACATTGTCGGGCATCTGTCGGGAGGCTAAAGTGCCGGGTCGCTCTGAATATTTAAACATGAACGAAGAGTCGAAGCCCACCTCGCGCATCAGCGAGAGAGTCTGCTCAAAATCCTCCTCCGTCTCACCCGAAAAGCCGGTGAACATATCCGTAGAAATTCCACAATCCGGGATTGCACGGCGGATAGCTGCAATGCGGTTAAGGTACCACTCCCGGGTGTATTTCCTGTTCATTGCCGCCAGCACTTTGTCGGAGCCAGACTGCACGGGCAGATGGATATGGCGACAGATGTTGGGGTGAGAGGCAATGGCTGCGATGGTGGCATCGCTCATGTCTTTGGGGTGGGAAGTGGTGAAGCGCACACGCATATCGGGAGCAGCATCGGCCACGATGGAGAGGAGAGAGGCAAAATCCGTGCCCTCGCTGTTGTAAGAATTCACGTTCTGGCCCAAAAGCACCACTTCTTTGAACCCGCGCTCGCGGAGATCGCGAAGCTCGTTGAGGATGCTGTCGACAGGACGCGAACGCTCTCGGCCTCGGGTGTAAGGCACAATGCAGTAAGAGCAGAAATTATTGCACCCGCGCATGATGCTGATGTAGCCACTCACGGGCTGACCCAGGCGGCGAGGGATGATGTCGCGATAGGTCTCGGTTGTGCTGAGCTCAACATTGACGGCGGGCACTCCGGCCTGTGCCGAGGCAAAAAGCGAGGGAAGGTCAAGGTAGCTGTCGGGGCCGGCCACGACATCAACGCCAAGGTCTAAGAGTTTATCTCTCACTCTCTCGGCCATGCAGCCGATCACACCCACGATGAGGCGCCCCTTGCGCTTGCGCCGCAGCGAGGCCAGATATTGCAATCGGGCAAGAATTTTCTGCTCAGCGTTGTCGCGAATGGAGCAAGTATTGAGCAGAATAGCATCGGCGGCCGCCACCTCGTCGGTAGATTCATATCCGGCCATGCCCATAACGGAGGCCACGACCTCTGAGTCGGCCACATTCATCTGGCAGCCGTAAGTTTCTATATATAATAAGGAGTGAGACGGGGTTTCAGAAGGGTTGGAAGTCATTTCAACGAAAAAAAATTTGTATAATATTCAGCTATTTCGTAATTTTGCACAAAATTACAAAAAATTCGGACATCCCCGCAGATTTAATCTCAATAAATTGCATTTCTAATGGATTTAGGCGACTGGATTGGCGCAATTATTTTTTTGGGCACCATTTTAATCGGCCTCTTCTCGAAAAAGGATAAAAAAGAGAAGGAGGAAGAGGTGAACGTGGGCTCGACGTTCCATTACACCTCTGCCCATTCCGCCTCTGCCCATTCCGCCTCCACTCCCCCACCCGCGCCCGCGCGGCAGGTCACCCCTCCGGAGCTCCCCGCCATCGAGGGCGCCCGGGCCACAGAGGACATCCCCGCCACCCCTATGGAACAGAAGCAGTCCGAACCGGCTACCGACCCCCTTGGCCTTCGCGATAAGGACACACTGCGCCGAGCCATCATCCTGAGCGAGGTGCTCCCTCCAAAATTTTGAATTTCAATCCTACAAAAAAATAAAACAAAAAAAAGTAAGGCCTCCATTCCCGGGGCGCCCATAAAAGAAAAAACGATAAAAATATGGCATTTAATTACATGACTGCTGAAGAAGCAGCCGCAATTATCAAAAACGGCGACACTATCGGTCTGTCGGGCTTTACAGCCCCCGGTACGCCGAAAGCTATCCCCGAAGCCATTGCAGCTAAAGCTGAAAAAGAGCACGCCGAAGGTAAAGAGTTCAAAATCAGCCTTTTCACCGGCGCATCAACATCCGATCACGTGGACGGTGCCCTCTCGCGCGCCAACGCAATCGACCGCCGCGCTCCTTACCAGAACGTGCCCGACCTGCGCAAGCGCATCAACGCCCACGATGCTCACTATTACGACCGTCATCTCTCTGAAATGGCGCAGGAGACCCGCTACGGCTTTTACGGTGATTTCGACTATGCCATAATTGAGGCTGCCGACATCACCCCCGACGGCGAGATCATCCTTGGCACCGGTCTGGGCAACACCCCCACCTTTGCCCACATGGCAAAGAAAATCTTCATCGAGCTCAACGAGGCCCTGCCCTCTCAGCTCCACGGCATGCACGATGTGATCATGCTGCAGGATCCTCCATTCCGTCCCGCCATTCCCATCTTCACTCCCAAAGACCGCATCGGCTCGCCCGTGCTGAAAGTTGACCCCGAGAAGATCATCGGTGTTGTGCGCACCAATTACCTCGACGGCGTGAAGCCCTTCAGCGCCCCGGACGAGGTGTCCAAACAAATCGGCTCGAACGTTGTGCGCTTCCTGGTGAGCGAATACAAGAAAGGCCGTATTCCCAAAGAGTTCCTGCCTCTGCAGTCGGGTGTGGGCAACGTGGCCAATGCCGTGCTCTACGACCTGGGTGAAAGCTCTGAGATTCCGCCCTTTATGATGTATACCGAGGTAATCCAGGATGCCGTGCTTGAACTCCTCCAGAAGGGCAAGTGCACATTTGCCAGCACCTGCTCCATGACCTTTGCCGACGAAACAGAAAAGAAACTCTTCGCCGACATGGACTTCTATCGCGACAAGATCCTTATCCGTCCCGCCGAGCTCTCCAACAATCCCGAGGTGATCCGCCGCTTGGGCGTCATCGCCATGAACACTGCTCTGGAGGCCGACATCTTCGGATGCGTCAACTCCACCCACGTGCTCGGCACCAAGATGATGAACGGCATCGGAGGCTCAGGCGACTTCACCCGTAACGCATACATTTCGATCTTCTCTTGCCCCTCAGTGACCAAGGGCGGTCTGATTTCCAACATAGTGCCCATGGTGGCCCACCCCGACCATTCTGAGCACTCGGTTGACATCCTCGTCACCGACCAGGGCATCGCCGACCTGCGAGGCAAAGACCCCGTGCAGCGTGCCGAAGAGATCATCAGCAACTGCGCTCACCCCATGTACCGCGAGCTGCTTTGGGACTACCTCAAGCTCGGCAAGGGTCAGACTCCCCACACGCTGGACCGCGCGTTCGCCTTCCATACAGCTTTCAACGAAACCGGCGACATGCGCAACGCCAAATTCTAATCTAAAGATATCCCCTATTACTCGCGGGAGGCCGAACCCAAGTTCAGTCTCCCGCGATGTTTTTATACTCATCTATCTTCTGCTGCCCAACGGTGGCCCGAGCGAAGGCTTCATGAGCAATTTTTGACCCCATAGAGATTTTTTTGCAAAAAAATATTGCATTTCGGGGATTTTTGATTACTTTTGCAGCTATGACACATCAAAGCTCAGATTCTTGCCCCGAACCCTCTGTATGGCGCCGCATTTGGCTGCTATATGCCGACGGTTTTCGCTCAATGACCATTGGGCGCAAGCTTTGGGCACTGATTGCCATCAAGTTGGTGATCATATTTCTGGTGTTGAAGCTCTTCTTTTTCCCGAACTTCCTGGCCTCGAAGAGCGATACCGATCAAGGGAAGGCGCAGGTGGTGAGAGAGAGTTTGACCTCCCGCCACGATACCGAAAACTCTCCGATGCCATAATACTCAACTGCAAATACCTATAAATCAATACTTAATGATATGGAACTACTAAGCATGGTCGATTGGGCGCGCGGGCAATTTGCCCTCACCGCCATGTACCACTGGCTCTTCGTGCCTCTGACGATCGGTTTGTCGCTCATCGTGGCGATAATGGAGACGATCTATGTGCGCACGGGCGATGAAAAGTGGAAAAACATCACTAAATTCTGGATGACGCTCTTCGGTATCAACTTTGCCTGCGGCATTGCCACGGGCTTGATTCTGGAATTTGAATTCGGCACCAACTGGTCAAACTATTCCTGGCTCGTGGGCGACATCTTCGGCGCTCCGCTGGCCATAGAGGGTATAGTGGCCTTTTTCATGGAGGCAACCTTTGTGGCCGTTATGTTCTTTGGATGGAAAAAGGTGAGCAAAGGCTTCCACCTTACCTCTACGTGGCTCACAGCCATCGGAGTTTCTCTCTCGGCGCTTTGGATTCTGATTGCCAACGCTTGGATGCAAAGTCCTGTGGGCATGGAATTTGACCCCGCACAGATGCGCAACGTGATGGTTGATTTTTGGGCTGTAGCGCTCTCGCCCGTAGCCATCAACAAATTCTTTCACGCCGTCACCAGCGGCTGGGTGCTCGCCGCCGTGTTTGTGGTGGGTGTGAGCAGTTGGCTGATTCTGACTAAGAAAAACGTTGATATGGCCCGGCAGTCAATGAAAGTTGCCGCTTGGGTTGGCCTTGTGGGCGTTATTCTTGTGTCCTGGACAGGCCACGGCAGCGCCGTGCAAGTGGCTCGTGTGCAGCCTATGAAACTTGCCGCCATGGAGGGTCTCTACGACGGCGCCGTGGGTCAGGATCTTGTAGGGTTTGGCATTCTGAATCCTGAAAAAACGACAGAAAACGACGCCGACCCCATGCTCTTTTCGGTTGATCTCCCCAAAGGTCTGTCCTGGCTGGCCAATGGCGATGCCAACACCTTTGTGCCGGGCATCAACGACCTGATTGCCGGTGTGGCTTTGACTCCCGAAGGCGACACCATTAACACCGTCTCTTACGCCGAACGCATCGTCATCGGCCAGCGCGCTATCGCTGCACTACGCGACTTCGGGCAGGCTCAGGCCATCGGCGACTCCACTGCTATGGCCGAGGCTGCCGCTCGGATTAAAGCCGACTATAAATACATAGGCTACGGCTATCTCCCGACTCCCGAGGCAGCAGTGCCCAATGTGCCTCTCACCTTCTATTCCTTCCGCGTCATGGTGATAGCCGGCGGCTACCTGTTTGCTCTTTTCTTGCTGCTTATCTTCTTGTGCTATCGCAAGAATTCGTGGCTGGAGAAGAAGTGGATGGTAGCGTTGGGTCTTATCTCTGTGCCGGTGGTATGGGTGTGCTCGCAGGCTGGATGGATTGTGGCTGAGGTCGGTCGCCAGCCTTGGGTGATCCAAGACGTGCTGCCAACATGGGCCGCTACTTCCGACGTCTCTTCAGGCTCTGTGCAGGTTACCTTCTGGATCTTCGCCGCGCTTTTCACCCTTCTGCTTGTGGCTGAGATCAGCATCATGCTGCGCTACATCGCCAAGATGTCGAAAACCAATATCGCTGCCGGCGAATAATCAAGAAATCAAGGGTTTAACTTCAAAATATTTACGATAATGATATTTCTTCAAACATATTGGTGGCTCCTGATTTCGGTGCTTGGCGCGCTTTTGGTGTTTCTGCTTTTCGTGCAGGGAGGCCAGTCGATGATCTTCTCGGAGCATAAGGACTATCGCACACTGATAGTCAATTCCTTAGGCAGGAAGTGGGAGTTTACTTACACCACCCTTGTGGTTTTTGGTGGCGCCTTCTTCGCCTCCTTCCCCCTGTTCTATTCCACAAGTTTTGGCGGAGCCTATTGGTTGTGGATGCTCATTCTGGTGAGCTTCGTGGTGCAGGCCTTCAGCTATGAATTCCGCCGCAAAAGGGGTAACCTTTACGGCACCGGGCTCTACGACGGGCTGCTGATGTTCAATGGCTTTTTCGGCTGCGTGATGCTTGGTGTGGCAGTAGGCATGATGTTTTTCGGTGCGGAGTTTACCGTAACGAAACTAAACATCGCCACCGGTCAGGGCGGAGGCGTAATCTCCCAATGGAGTCCCACTCATGGTCTCGAGGCTATGATCGTGCCGGCCAACATCGTGCTCGGCCTTGCCGTCTTCTTCCTGGCTCGCACTCAAGCCTCGATGTATTTCATCAACAACATCAATGCCGGAATAGGCTTTGACCAGCAGATGCGTGTGCGCACTCTCTCAAATGGCATTATCTTCGTTATCTTCTTCCTCGGGTTCCTGGTTATGCTTCTGCTCCAACCTGGGCTGAGATACGTAGACGGCTCGTTTGTTCGCGTTGATAACATCTACCTCCACAACCTTCTGGAGATGTGGTGGACCATACCGATGCTCCTTCTTGGCGTAGTGCTCGTGCTCTTTGCCATAATCCGCACAGCTTTCTGTACCGGCTTCCGCGCAGGTATATGGTATAGCGGCTTCGGCACGGTCCTGGTGGTGCTCGTGCTTTTCTTCCTGGCCGGATACAACAACACCGCCTACTATCCCTCGCTCCTTGACCCCGCTTCATCGCTTACGATAGCCAACAGTTCATCGTCAGAATTCACTCTCAAGGTGATGGCATGGGTGTCGTTGCTGATTCCCTTTGTGCTTGCATATATCTGGTATGTATGGCGCAAACTAAATGCAACCGACCTCACAGAGCAGGAAATCGATACAGACTATCACGCATATTAATCCTCCGGCTTTCCGGCAGCTTGAGCTGCCGGAAAGCTATTTCCATAAAAAGCTTACTTGTCGTCATTTCTCACCATAGCAGCCCCGGCCGAAGGCCTGTACAAGGAAAAGATGAGCAAATTCATCTCTTTCGCTTTCCCCGTGCGCTCGGCAGCCGAAGCCAAAGAGCAGATCCAGCGCATAGTGAATGATTACCACGATGCGCGCCATGTGTGCTGGGCTTATATGATCGGCTCAGATCGTAAGGATTTCCTCAGCTCAGACAATGGCGAGCCCTCCGGCACCGCCGGTAAGCCTATTCTGGGACAGATCAATTCCTTGGGGCTGACCAACGTCGTGGTGGTGGTCGTGCGCTATTTCGGAGGCATCAAACTCGGCACCTCCGGACTCATCGTGGCCTATCGCACAGCTGCACGCGAGGCTCTCGACGCAGCTCAAATCGTTGAGGACAAGGATTATGCTTCGGTTGTCGTAACATTCCCTTACCTGGCCATGAACGATGTGATGAAGCTCACGAGGCTGCCCGATGTAGTCGTGGCTGATCGGCAATTTGACAACCTCTGCACTCTCACCCTTTCCCTCCCGACCGATAGCGTTAGCTCGCTTCTCTCCCGAATCGAGAATATCGAAGGTGCAGCTGCCGAGGTCAAGAATCAGTAATTTTTTCATCTACCGTGAACCTTTTCTATCGAAAAAAATGTTTGATAAGAAAACTGACTCAAAATAATCATCACAAATGAAAAAGACATTTCTCATCCTCCTGGCTCTCGTGGGCGTGACTGTTACGTCCAATGCCACCGACCCCAAAGACATTTTCAACTCGCTTGGCGGGATAGTAAACAACGCTGTGGCTTCCGATAACTTTTCAGTAGATGACATTGTGGGCACATGGACCTACACGGGCCCGGCCGTAAGTTTTGCCTCCGACAATGCTTTAAAAAAAATCGGTGGAGCAGCAGCCTCATCCACTATCGAGAGCAAACTTGAACCCTACTATAAAAAAGTGGGCCTGACCAACGTAAAATTTGTCATAGCCGAGGATCACTCCTTCACTATGAGCTTTGGCAAAGTAAACCTCAAAGGCACAATCGAAAAGGCCGACGACGGCAAACTCACTTTTTCATTTAGCGCCCTTGGCAAAGTGCCTCTGGGAAAAGTGAGCGCAATGGCCACCAAAGCCGGCAACACCTTAAACCTCACCTTCGACGCCACTCGCTTGATGCAGGTGCTCACAAAAGTAGCCTCCATCGCCAAAAACAGCAGCCTTACAGCCCTCACGAACCTCGTCAACTCCTACGACGGCATCTACATGGGCTTCAAACTCAAAAAGTAACGTCTCTCCCCACTCCGAGATTCTTCCCCGGCTAAATTGACTGCGCTCCCCTAACGAAGTCAACCAACCATATTCCATCTCCCCACCTCAGGGGAGATGTTTTTTGTTTCCACCTAAAAGCTACAAAAGCAATTAAAAAATCATCACAAAAATTGCATTTTCGGCGAAAACCTTGTATATTTGCAGCAAGCCCTAAACCATGAGGAAATTCCCACCAAATATCTCTGTAGCATGAAGAAACTCGTACTTGTAATACTTATATCTATTATTTCCCTATGTACATGTGTGTTTTTGGAAGGATGTGCCTCGGGAAATCTGCAATATCGTGAAATAATAGTTTCAACTCCTACAACGCGTCTTCTTTGCAAAATAGAAAAAATATATTATAAAAAGTATCGTAATTCATTTCTCCGTCTCGGATATTTAAATTGGGGCTATGTTTGGAGTTATGAAATAACAGGAGACAGCACCGAAAGAATTAATTTAGTTGTCGTACGTAATGGAGCAATAGATAAAGAAATAATTATTCCTTGTCATACTTCTGCAACTTGGATGAGCAATTTTTACGAGCCGTATCCGGATCTTCTACATTTTTACCATGGTCTTGATCCGAATACATTTAGAGCACGAGTGAATAAAGATGGAAAAAAAAGAAAGTATGATATTTATATTGAACCATTAACCTTTAGAGAACTTAGCGACAGTTTCGAGGTATATCTAAACAACTACTATTGGGTTACTGAGGGGCCAAACTCAGAACTTGTAAAAAAGTATCGGTATTCAGACAGTACAATATCACTATATGTAGGAGACTTCTATGCCAATCTCGGCCACAACCTCAGGGAGTATATCCTCCCGGTTATTTCTCCTTCAGAAAATTATAATAAAATTGATTCAATTACCACTCCTGTCGACTCAATACATGCACGCTAAATCTTCTCACC